>CAYTGW010000100.1:0-14656 GCA_964437395.1 uncultured Desulfocicer sp. | reverse complement strand
TCATGCGATTACCCTGACCAATGCATTCCGAGAAGATATTATCAAAGAACAACTTACAAATAATCAGGCGCTTTCCAATGCTCCTGAAAAAGAAAATGGTGCTTTTGTTGTACCAAAAATTGTGGGACGATGAAAAGAGAAACAAAAATGAAACTGAATGAATTAACAATTCACGAAGCACATGACCTGTTAAAGTCCAGACAGATATCCTCAACCGAACTGACCAGGGCTGTATTGGATCATATTGAAAAAATAGATGATAGAATCGGTGCATATCTATCTGTTTTTCAAGAAAATGCCCTGATTCAGGCTCGGAAAGCGGATCAGATGATCGCGAGAAATGAGATCCAGCCCCTCACCGGCATCCCACTGTCGATTAAAGACCTGATCTGTACCAAGGGACTACCGACAACCTGTGCCTCCAAAATTCTTGAAAATTTCATTCCGCCTTATGATGCAACCGTAATGACAAAACTTAAAAATGCTGGCGCTGTTGCCGTTGGTAAGACAAACATGGATGAGTTTGCCATGGGCTCATCCACTGAAAATTCTGGGATGCACATCACCCGAAATCCATGGGATATTATAAGAATCCCAGGTGGATCCAGTGGTGGTTCAGCAGCATCCGTGGCTGCTGATATGTGTATCGGTTCCCTGGGATCCGATACAGGCGGATCAATAAGGCAGCCCGCATCCCACTGTAGTGTCGTCGGAATGAAACCCACTTACGGCAGGGTATCCCGGTATGGTCTTGTGGCGTTTGCATCATCTCTTGATCAGATCGGTCCGCTTGCCAAAGATGTGACGGATTGCGCCCTTCTCATGAATGTGATTTCAGGGTATGATCCACAAGACTCAACCTCTGTACCAAAAAATGTTCCTGACTTTCGAAAATCATTAGAAAAAGGATTAAAAGGCCTGAAAATCGGGATGCCGAAAGAGTATTATATGACAGAGGGTCTGGATCCGGATGTTTCTGCTGCCATTGACAATGCAGCCAATACAATGAAAGATCTTGGGGCTGAATTTGTTGAGATTTCTCTTCCTCATACAAAATATGCCGTAGCTGTCTATTATGTGATTGCCCCATGCGAAGCCAGTTCCAACCTGGCAAGGTATGATGGGGTTCGATACGGATTTCGGGATAAGGATCCAAAAGATTTAATCCAGATGTATCGCACCACCAAATCAAAAGGGTTTGGCCCGGAAGTCCAGCGGCGGATTATCATCGGGACCTATGCTCTTTCCGCTGGTTATTATGATGCCTATTATGGAAAAGCATCCCAGGTCAGAACCCTGATGATCGAAGATTTCAAAAATGCATTTCAAAAATGCGATGTACTTCTATCTCCGGTTACTCCGAGTCCTGCCTTTACAATCGGAGAAAAAACAGATGACCCGTTAAATATGTATTTATCTGATATTTTCACATTATCTGCAAATCTTGCCGGTGTGCCGGGAATTTCCATACCCTGTGGTTTTTCGAAAAACAATTTGCCGATTGGCCTGCAACTGATGAGTAGTCATTTTAACGAAGAGATGTTGATCAAGGTTGCGTATAATTTTGAACAAGCCACCCTGTTTCATAAAAAAAAACCGACCCTATAAGTAAGGATATCTTTTATGAGTATTGTACCTGAAGGAGAAGCATTGCGTAATGCAATTAAATGGATCTCGGAAGAACATGAATGTCGCCCGGATGAAAAAATGAATGCCCTGATCAATCAGGCATGCATTCGATTTGACCTGTCACCTCTTGATAGTGAGTTTATCTTCCGTTTTTACAAAAAGGAAAGTACTTCTCAAGGATAAAAAAGAAACCCTGTGTCCAGAATTCAAATATTACCGGATATTCTGTCTAACAAAATTGCTGCCGGGGAAGTTGTTGAACGTCCGTCATCTGTCGTGAAAGAGCTACTTGAAAATTCGATTGATGCAAATAGCTCTCGAATCATCATTGATATTGAAAATGGTGGCCGTTCCTTAATCCGTATTTCAGACAACGGATCTGGAATGAATCGGGATGACGCAATGCTCTCCATTGAGCGATATGCAACCAGCAAAATTCGAACAGACGCGGACCTGTATTCCATCAAAACACTTGGTTTTCGTGGAGAGGCTCTTCCCAGCATTGCATCTGTTTCCCGATTTTCACTTATCACAAGAGACGAATCTTCCGAAACCGGCACTCAAATTCTGATCGATGGTGGAAAAATCAGAAGTGTTACGGAAGTAGGCACTTCTGTTGGGACGATGATCGATGTAAAAAACCTGTTTTACAACACTCCTGCCAGACGAAAATTCTTAAAATCAACCAATGCGGAGATGGGGCATATCGCAGATATACTGTCCGGAATTGCTCTGGGTCGTCCGGAAATCGGATTTCAACTTGTACACAACGGGAAAATGGTCAAGAAATGGCCTGTTTCGAGCAATCCTCTAGATCGGATTTCAGCTGTGTTTGGACAGGATATCCGAAGAGATCTCCACAAAATTGAGCTGGAAACCGAAAACGCCTCTGTTTTTGGATGGATATCATCTCCTTCTATAACGCAAAGCACATCGCAAAAGATCTATCTATATGTAAATGGTCGTTTCATACGAGACAGGGGTTTGCAACATGCCTTGTTTGACGGCTACCAGGGAAGGCTCATGAAGGGACGCTTTCCGATTGCTGTCCTTTTTATCAAGGTTCCATTTGAACAGCTTGATGTAAATGTTCATCCTACAAAGCATGAAATCCGATTCGCGGGTTATCGTTATGTATATGAAACTCTCAAAGCAGCTGTTTTATATGCATGGAACAAAATTGACCATAAAAAGCCTCAGCCGGTTTCGATTGAAATGCCAACGCATAAACATATTTCCAAAATCGATCAATCATCGGCAGCATTATTATCCTCTCAAAATCGACATGAAGCAAAAGAAATTCCTTTTCAAGTCCCTCCTCAAAAAACAACCTTTAAATATGATGAATCATTTGAAAAAGAAACCATATCTGAAAAACAGAGTCAATACAGCTCCTCCATAAATTCCACTATTCAGAAAAAGAGCCGTCTCCAACAAGAAAATTATACCGATTATCCAGAAGCCCAAAAGGACCATTATCTGTCAACTGGAATTCAAATTCCCTTCAGGGTTATCGGCCAGTTTCATAATACCTACATTGTCTGTGAATCTGAAAATGAATTCATCTTATTGGACCAGCATGCAGCCCATGAACGAATCTTATTTGAACAGCTAAAAAGAAAATCCCATAAAGCCGGCTCGCCAGCCCAGAAATTACTGATACCTGAAATTATCGATTTTGGATATTCGGAAAGTGCCATACTCGAGAAGCTTTTACCCGGACTTTTGGAATTCGGTCTTGAAATTGAACCGTTTGGTGGTAACACTTTTGCTGTCAAAGCGATTCCATCCTTGATATCAGACAGGGAGATCAAGCCATTGATTGTAGAAATGATAGAAAAAATCAGTGATATTGGTTTTGGCGACGGTATTGAAAAAACCATAGATGATTGTTTGATCATGATGGCTTGTCATGGTGCAATCCGGGCGAATCAGGCGCTGTCTGAAAAAGAAATGAAGGGGATTATTGATCAGCTTGCTCTGTGTGAGAATCCTTCACACTGTCCCCATGGTCGACCCATCCGAATCCGTTGGTCTATATATGAACTTGAAAAAAAATTTAAACGGATTCCATAGATGTCACTCCATTTCCGTAATAAAATTGCTCACTGAAAGATAGTAAAAATTGCTGAACACATTATTAGCATTGACCTGAATCGTATGCCGTACTATTATTAATCACATTCGATCAGGGATAATTATTCATCCATGTTTTCCAATCACCCCGGAATATATCTGAATTCTATCACGCATAATAAAGGCAGAATATTATGGAAATTTTCAACAGAGATGGGATTGATTACAATATTGAAGACTGCTCGGTCATTGATATCTTTAATTATAACGAATTGATAGTGCTTAAAGTAATTCGGGAAATTTTACACGAAGATCTTTCATTATGCAGATGTCCCATTTGCCTTGAAGATCTTTTTGCACTGTCAATGAATTCCATTCCTCCGAGATATATTCAGATTACCAGCATTAAAAAATATGTGAACAGCGGCAGTTTTATTGACGAAAAAACAATTCGAAAAAAAGTGCTGGAAGCATGGGAAAAAATCAAGGCAAAACCCGGGCATTGAATAGGCAGTTAGACAGCCTCGTAAAAGATGTCAAGTGATTTCAAATAACCTTTACCCTTTTCACCAATTCCGCAACCCGCTGGCCCAGCATCATCCCATTGGTTTCCGTTTTCTCATCTGGTGAGCCAACGCAGGAAACTCCATAATGTCCGGTAGCTGAAAGGGGGTCACCAACAATAATCATTCCATAAATCATCAATACCTGAATGATGGACATCATCGTTGTTTCCTTTCCACCAGATGAATCTCCGGATGTGGTAAAAACAGCACCGATTTTATTTTCCATTTTTTTCCGAATACCTACAAAATCATCAAACACCTTTTTTAGCTGAGCTGCCATCACACCAAAGTAAACTGGTGAACCTGCGATCACACCTTCGGAATTCAAAAAATCACTCGTGGTGACAGCATCTGTCTTTTTTAACAGGGCATTGACTCCATCGACACGCTCAATTCCTTTTGCAATTGCTTCTGCCAGTTTCCGCGTGTTTCCGCCTTTTGAATAATATAACACAAGTACCTGCATCGCACCCTCCATCTTTTTACGCTTTTCATTGTATGGTTTGTGATTGAATTTACTAGCCATGACAATTATCTAACAATGAAAAACAGGATTTATTTTTTCTATACAGGCCAACAGAAATCAAAAATAAGGTTGTTCTCTTTCCGATTATCATATGCCATATCTGCTGCAAAGTGAAAAATCAACGCTGCACACTGAATCTTTTCATTTGACACTTGCTTGTCAAGTGGAGTAACTTTTTCTGAAATCCTAATGTAAATAAAAATGGCAGCTCTCGGTGCCGGAATCATCATCCAGCGATTGTCATCCGGACAATTCCAAATGATTATCAGGAGATTACAATGTATCATTTTAAAAATTCTTTGATTTTCTTCATTCTGGTTGGTTTTTTTATTACAGGATGCTCCTCTCACCTGAAACTGATCAATCTGGATTCCGGAAACACATTGGAAGGCCGCTATGATTCAATTTACTCAGAAATAACAGTTACAATGCCAAATGGTGACATTTTAAAAGGAAAGTATCGCCCGGCAAAGGATACTCCCTTTCCCTCCTCAGAAGAATACGAACAAACAGATCCCTCTCCAAAATCAGGCTTTGGTTCCGGAATACCGCATGGAATCCGGGCAGATGTTTATGCTCTTCTGAAATCAGAAAAAACCGATCTGATGATGGAAGTGTTTCTGGGATATGATTCCTTTAAAGGCGGAGACGGCTTTGGATTTGCACGAACCAATGATAAAAGATCCTATAAAATAAAATATTGATTACAAAATCAAATGAGTAAAAAAGGAAAGCCTCGGATTATCCGATATGCCGTAATGACCCGATTTGAATGCTGATGTTGAATAAATGTATAAAAACAAAAAAGTTATCGTTGTCATGCCGGCCTATAATGCCGCAAAAACCTTGAAAAAAACCCATGATGAGGTTCTGGCTCAAGAAATCGTCGATCTGATCATTGTCGTTGACGACAGCAGCAGCGATCAAACCGTTACGATCGCCAATACGCTACCCCATACAATTGTCCATCAGCATCCGTCCAATCTCGGATATGGAGGAAATCAAAAATCATGTTATCGAATAGCCCTTGACCATGCTGGCGACATCATCATCATGATCCATCCAGATTACCAATATACTCCACAATTGATCCCTGCCATGGCATCCATGATCGGAAACGGATTATACCACTGTGTGCTTGGTTCCAGAATATTAGG
This sequence comes from uncultured Desulfocicer sp., assembly GCA_964437395.1. Classification (GTDB taxonomy): domain Bacteria; phylum Desulfobacterota; class Desulfobacteria; order Desulfobacterales; family SURF-7; genus QZKS01. The sequence continues at coordinate 8,702 of CAYTGW010000100.1, read as the reverse complement.
CGGATATTCCATAAAAGGTGGTATGCCAATTTGGAAATATATTGCCAATCGATTTTTGACTTTTGCGGAAAATTTATTAACCGGTGCCAAGCTTTCAGAATATCATACCGGTTATCGAGCGTTCTCCGGACAACTGATCAAGAAGCTTCCCTTTGAAAGAAATTCAGATGACTTTCTTTTTGACAATCAAATTCTGGCACAGATTTTATGGCTCGGATACACGATCGCTGAGGTTAGTTGCCCGACAAAATATTTTCCAGAAGCATCTTCCATCAATCTTTTAAGAAGTATTGCCTATGGAATTGGATGTCTGGTCACAGCCTTTCAGTTTCGTCTTGCAAAAATGGGGATACTGAAATCAAACCTGTTTCCAAAGCAACCGCATAGAGAGGCAGAATGAAAAAGGATGCTCCAGTCCATTTTTCAAATGATAAAGCAGTCATTTTTGATATTCAGAGATTTTCTCTTCATGATGGTCCAGGCATCCGCACGACCGTTTTTTTCAAGGGGTGCCCATTATCCTGTGCCTGGTGTCAAAATCCGGAATCCAGGCATTACCGGCCGGAACTGATATTTTACAAAGAAAGCTGTATCCGATGCTTCAACTGCAGAAAACACTGTCCGGAAAGTGCGATTTCCGATCATTCGATGCTCCGGTTTGATCCAAAGAGATGTACACTCTGCGGCCAATGTGTTACACAATGTTTAACAAACAGCCTCCGAATGATCGGTAAAGAATGGAGTGCTGCAGATCTTCTGGAAGAAATTTATAAAGATATTGATTTTTTTATAGATTCAGACGGAGGAATTACTCTGTCCGGTGGAGAGCCATTGGTCCAGGCAAATTTTTTATTTCAATGGCTTCCTATGGTAAAAGAAAAAAAAATCCATACGACAGTTGAAACCTGCGGCCTGGCGGACTGGAAACAGATAGAAAAACTGCTTCCCTGGATAGACATTGTATTCTATGATCTGAAACATATGAATGACTCCATTCATAAAGAATATACAGGTTACGGAAATGCCAGGATTCTGGAAAACTTTTCCAGACTGTCCAGGAGCAAGTCTGGCCTGCAGGCAAGAATGCCGGTTATCCCGGGTATCAACAACTCTGTTGAGAATATTCATGCCACTGCCGATTTTCTAAAATCCAATCATCACCTTTCCATCCACCTGCTTCCTTATCATAATCTGGGAGAGGAAAAACTGAAAAGAATTTATACGCAACAGCGTCCCATGAACATCGCACCCCTTAATTCCGAACAACTGCAAAAAATCCAAGAATTGTTTGAAAAGGAGAATATCCATGCTGTTCTATACGACTGACCACCTGGGAAGGCCTGTGGCAGAGAAAAAAAATCTCTCTCGAATTTTTCGTCTCAAAGAAGCCGTACAAAAAGCCAATCCTGGAATCTGTACGGACCGATCTGACATCTGGACATCCTATCATAAGATACCGGACAACCGAAAAAAATCCCATCACATCCAGATGGCTGAAGCCTTACGCGAAGTGTTGATGAATAAAAAGGTTCACATCTATCCGGATGAGTTGATTGTTGGAAATTATTCTTCCAAAAGAGTCGGTGGATCTATTTTTCCCGAGCTTCATGGTGTTCCTGTATTGTTTGATATTTTTAAATTTTCGAAACGGAAAATCAATCCGCTTCAAGTCTCCGGAAAGGAAACCTGGAAACTGCTGAAAATCATTCCATTCTGGAGTTTCCGATTTCTTGCATTGAAATCCTACCGATCTCCGTTTCAACTTATCCGGCTGCTGATTCATCAACTCAAAGGACATTTTTATATTATCAATGAGTCTGGCGGAATCTCCCATATTGCCCCGGATTATGAAAAACTGATTACCGTGGGTACCGAAGGCATCGTGGCAGAAGCGACCCGATTTCAGGAGAAATCGAGCAAGGACACGGAAAAATGGTATTTTTATGAAGCGGTAAAAATCATTGCCAATGCACTTGCAAAATTTGGAGAACGCTATGCAGATCTTGCTCAGAAAATGGCTGAATCAGAATCCGATTCCAATCGAAAACAGGAGTTATTGGAGATCGCTCAAATCTGTAGAAATGTTCCCAGAAAAGGAGCCTCGTCATTTCAGGAAGCAGTTCAATCTCTGTTTTTTGCCCAGATTGCTATCAATCTGGAAAGCCTGGATAACTCTGTCTGCCCCGGGCGGATGGATCAATATCTGTATCCTTTCTATTTAAAAGATATTCAACATCATAAACTGACCAGGGACAAGGCCAAAGAACTCTTATCTGCCTTTTCAATCAAAACATCCGAAATCATACCTGTTTTTTCAGAATACCTGACAGGAATTCATGGAGGCATGTTCAACGGTCAGGTGGTTACAGTAGGTGGGTTACGGCCGGATGGAACAGACGGAACCAATGATCTGACCTATATTTTCCTGGAAATCATGGATGAATTACGTATGCGTCAACCCAATTTTCATGCACGAATATCCAATCATTCTCCTCAAAAATATATGGATCAAATCAATCAGATGCTATCTGGAGGAAGCAATTCTCCAGCTCTATATAATGACACAGTTATTGTGGATACTATGGTTCAACATGGATATTCGATCGAAGATGCAAGGGATTATACCGGAGTCGGATGCGTTGAGCCGGTATCACAGGGAAAAAGTTTTTCATCAACCGATGCTGCGCTTGTGAATGTCCCATTGATTCTTGAGCTGGCACTCAATCAGGGCAAAAGGTTTGGTTCCCGGTTCAGGTCCGGGGCGAAAAGTATGCCGGTTGAAAAAATGCAGTCCATGGATGATATGAAAACTGCTTTTGAGGTTCAACTTGCGGACCAGTTATCCCGGTTGATGAAAGATCTTCAGGCCATTGAAATTGCAAACCGAAAATACCATCCGACACCTCTTTCAAGCTGTCTCCTGGATGGATGTCTTGAGAGCGGAATCTGCTCAACAGCAGGAGGCGCTCGATACAATTTTTCCGGTATCCAGTGTGTGGCCCCTGCAGATACCGGCGATTCTCTTTATGCCATTGAAAAATCTGTATTTATTGATAAGAAAATTACACTCCCTGCCCTGGTGGAACAACTCAATCAGAATCTGTCAGACAAGCAGCTCCGGTCATATTTAAAAGGGATTGAAAAATTTGGTAATGATCATTCGGATGCTGATAAATGGACGGTTTATGTGATTAATAAATTTACCGATGAATTGAACCGATATCAAAATACCCGCGGCGGCCATTATGTTACGGGCCTCTACTCGGTTACTTTACATGAATACTACGGAAGAATTACAGGTGCTCTTCCAAACGGCAGGAAAATGGGAGAGAGCTTTTCTTCCGGCATTTCTCCCTCCAATGGAATGGACAGACTTGGACCGACAGCTCTCATTAATTCGATCAATCGAATTGATTTCACCAAAACCGCCAATGGAATCAACTTTAACCTGAAATTTGACAGCCAGACACTCCGGGGATCGACCGGCAAGCTTGCATTAAAAAACCTGTTATCCACCTATTTCAGAAAGGGAGGCATGCAGGCCCAGGTGAATGTCCTGGACCCAGCCATACTGCTCGCTGCAAAGGAAAATCCGGATCTGTATCCCAATCTTCTTGTTCGGGTTTCCGGGTATTCGGCCTATTTCAACGATCTTTCATTGGAAATGAAGGATGAAATTATCCGGAGAAGCTGTCTTAAAAACTGACCGGTGAATGTTTCATCCCAAAAGTACTGGCAACCTCTTCACAGGTTAACTGCCCCTTGTAAACATTCAGGCCCTGTTCCAAGGCCGAATTTTCCTTCAGGGCTTTTTTCAAACCCTTATTCGCCAATTCAAGAACATAAGAGAGCGTTGCATTGGTCAATGCATAGGTTGATGTACGCGGTACTGCACCCGGCATATTGGCAACACAATAATGCACTATGTTATCAACAATATACATTGGATTATCATGGGTTGTGGGTTTGCTCGTTTCTGCGCATCCTCCCTGATCAATGGCAATATCAACCAGTGCCGAACCAGGTTCCATGCCTTTAAGATAGTCTTTTTTGATCAGTTTGGGCGCTTTTGCTCCGGGTATCAAAACTGCACCGATCACCAGATCTGCACTGAGAATACTTCGCTCCAGATTAACGGGATTTGACATCAATGTCACTGCTTGTGAATAAAAAAGATGGTCCAGATACCGGAGTCTTTCCTGATTGATATCGAGAATGGTAACCCTGGCACCCATGCCAATGGCAACCTGTGCTGCATTAATCCCGGATATCCCTCCTCCGACAATGGTTACACGGGCAGGTGCAACACCCGGAACACCGGATACAAGAAGTCCCTTTCCTCCGTTTTTTGCCTCCAGACAGGCGCAACCCATTTGAACAGAAAGCCTTCCGGCTACCGCACTCATAGGCGCTAGCAAAGGAAGAGATCCATTTTCAAGCTGAATGGTTTCATATGCAACTCCGATCACCTTACGATCCAGCAATACCTGGGTCAGTTTCTGATCCGCAGCAAGATGCAAAAATGTAAACAGAATCTGGCCTTCCTTCATCAAACCGAATTCCGGTTCAAGCGGTTCTTTCACCTTAATAATCAAGTCCGCTTCCGCCCAAACAGCATCCGGAGTATTTACAATTCGGGCACCGGTTCGTACGTACTCCTTATCGATTATTCCAGAACCGTCTCCCGCCCCTTTTTCCACATAAACCTGATGCCCGCTCTCTACTAGAGCCGCAACACCGGCTGGTGTTAATGAAACCCTGTTCTCCTTGACTTTTATCTCTTTTGGAACCCCGATTTTCATGGCAAACTACCTCCTGGATCAAAAAATGTGATAATGTCTGCTTGTTTTTTTATTTCACCGCCTTTGAATGTGATGAAAGTGCATTTCTGATAAAATGCATCATTCCCTGAATGACTTTTTCATCATGGTCATCAACTTCTTCACCGACGAATATCTTCATTCTCTCCCGAAAATAATCGGTTGTATAAGAGTACTGTAATAAAAGAATCAAGTTATCCAAACAAAAGGAGGCAATATACTCATCCATATCAGGATCAACGATTCCTGATTTTTTTGACTCTGAGAGCATGGAACGATAAAACAGTGCAGAGATCGTTTCCATCTTGCGGGAAAGCAATATTGAAAGATGGGATAGCCCTTGGGAGGTAATATCAAGATAGATCTGATTTAACTCCGGATATTCCTTTGTGTACTTCTGGGCAGCCCGTAAGAGTCTTTCAATTTTATCAAAAATATCCCCTTTTTCAAGATCAATTTCAGAAATAACCTGTTCAAGAACCTGATAACCGTAGTCCATAATCGTCAAAAACAGGTCTTCCTTGGAATTGAAATAATTGTACATGGACCCGATACTGACACCTGCCTTTTTGGCAATAACATTGATATTCGCAGCTTTCAGTCCATGCTTAGCAAATTCCGAAACAGCCACAGTTTGGATTTTCTTCCGCTTTTCCGGAGAGATCTTTTGAAAAGCCTCTTTATAGTGCTTAAGCCGTGTATATCCATATTTTGGATCTATTTCATATCTATTTTTCATAAAACAAATTCCACTTGACTTTTATACTCTGTTTTGGTTTATTAAAAATAATAGAGTGAGTTATCACTCATTATCCAAGATAGCATATTTTTTCCCACCAGACAATAGGAGGATTTTTCATGGGTCATGAACTGATTAAAGCCCGACTCAACCTCTATGCTGTAATGAAAAACCTTGAAAATCTCGTTCAATTTGATCCGGAAATGGCCGCTCTGTCAAAAACGTGGAATGTGTCCATACAGTTTTCCGTACTATTCGGGCCAAAGGCATTTATCGAGTTTCAAAACGGAAGATGCCGGGTAGAAAAAGGCAAGCTTCCCAAACCCACCATCAGGCTTTTTTTTGTCTCTTCCGCACAATTAAACTGGATGATGGATGGCAAAGGATTCCCCATTCCATTAAAAGGATTTACAAAAATACCATTCCTGAACGGCGATTTTCAAAAACTGACCAAAAAACTGGAATACTACCTGAAACCGACAGATGATCTTCTGAAGGATGAAAAATACGTTGAAATCAATACCCGATTCACATTAAACACGGCTGCCCATGCCATTCCGGAAATTGGAAACCTGGATCGGATCGGCAAACATGCTGTTTCTCATATCCAGACCGGTGATATCCTCATGAAAATTTTGCCGGATGGACCAGCGGTAACCTTACGGGTTCGAAACGGAATTATAACCCCCCTCCCTGAAGAGACAGACAGACCCATGGCATGCTTGTACATGAAAAATATACGGGTTGCAAACGATTTTCTGAATGCAAAATTGGATGCATTCACAGCGATTGCATCCGGCGATGTGATGATTAAAGGTCAAACTCCCATGCTGGATTCCATGGGTCTGATACTGGACAGAATCCCGGTCTATCTAGGGTAAGCATTGAACAGATAATCAGGGCTGTCTATCCGCAACAATGAAGGAATTACATATGAAATCATACCAATATTCAAAATCACAGGAACTTTTTAAAAGGGCCGCAAAGGTTATTCCCTGCGGTATTTACGGGCATTTCAGTCCTGCCCCTCTCGTGCCCGCAACATCCTATCCATTTTATACAGCAAGATCTGCTGGTGCCAGGTTCTGGGATGTGGATGGAAATGAATTTATTGATTACATGTGTGCTTACGGGCCAATGATTCTGGGATATAACCATCCAAAGGTTGATCAAGCTGCTGCCAATCAAATCAAATTATCCAATTGCACTACTGGTGCGCCCAGTGTCATGGTTGAACTGGCTGAGTTTATGGTAGATTTAATTCCAGCAGCAGACTGGGTGTTTTTTGCAAAAAATGGTGCGGATGTGACCAACTATTCGACCATGATTGCCCGGGATGCGACTGGAAGAAAAAAAATTGTTATGATCAAAGGTGCTTACCATGGAGCTTCCTCATGGATGCAGTCACCGGGCCATCATGGGACAATTGAAGAAGATGCTGAGAATATCATCCGTGTGCCTTGGAATGATGTTTCCGCATTTGAAAAAGCAATCGAGGACAACCCAGACGATATCGCCGGTTTTATTGCAACCCCTTATCATGTTCCGGTCTTTACAGACAATGAACTGCCGGATGAAGGGTATTGGAAAAAAATAGAATCCCTTTGCAGAAAAAATGGGATTGTTCTCATTGTCGATGACATACGTCACGGTTTCCGGCTGGATATTGGAGGCTCCTGCGAATATTTCGGGTTTACGCCGGACCTGATATGCTTCTGCAAGGCCCTTGCAAACGGATACCCGATTTCCGCACTCATGGGGAGCAAAGCGCTCAAAGATGTCACGGCACGGGTTTTTTATACCGGAAGCTATTGGTTCCAGGCAGAACCCATGGCCGCCGCCCTTGAAACCCTGAAAGAGCTGAAGCGGATTGATGGCCCCAAAACAATATTGTCCATTGGCAAAAAACTTATGGATGGTCTGATTGATTTGGCTAAAACGTACGGGTATGATTTAAAAGTAACAGGCGCTCCCTCCATGCCCTATCTGCGCATTACCAATGACGAAAGTCTGATGCTGCATCAGGATTGGTGTGCGGAATGTACCAAACGGGGGGCTTTCTTTACTTCTCATCACAACTGGTTTCTTTCAACAGCCCATACAGATGTGGATATTCAGCAAACATTTACAATTGCAGATGATGCATTTCAATCCATCAAAAAGCAATATGGTAATCGATTTTAGTAGCACAAAAGGTAAAACAAAACGCAGCAAACACGATAAAAATCCAGCACAACAGGAGGAGAAAATGCCGGTTACAGATCAGGAAATCAAAGTATTACATGAAAAGGCATGCCAGTTACGGAAGGATATTATCGATATCACCTACTGGGCCGGGGGGGCTCATATCGGTGGCGCCATGAGCATGGTTGAAATACTGATCCTTCTCTATTACAAGTATATGAAAATTGACCCAAAAAATCCGACCTGGAAGGAGAGAGACCGGATGGTTCTGAGTAAAGGCCATGGCGGTGTGGGATATGCCCCGCTGCTGGCCCGAAAAGGATATTTCGATTTTCAAGATCTGAAAGAATTCAATAAATTCAAGTCTCCCTTTGGAATGCATCTGGACAGTCTGAAAGTAAAAGGCGTGGATGTTTCCACCGGCTCCCTGGGTCATGGCCTTCCCATGGCAGTCGGGATGTCACTCGGAGCAAGGGTACAGAAACAATCCTGGCTCACCTACTGTATTTTAGGAGACGGCGAATGCAATGAAGGCTCGATCTGGGAAGCGGCCATGGCCGCCTCTCAATTTAAACTGACCAACCTGATAACCTTTGTTGACCGGAATAAGCTGATGATCGATGGAACAACAGAAGAGATCATGGGACTTGAACCTTTTGTTGATAAATGGAAAGCATTTGGTTTTGTTGTAAAGGAAGTGGATGGCCACAATTTCACCGCTCTTGCAGATGCCATCGAATCTGCCCAAAAAGAAACAAAAGCTCCGGTTGTCATCATCGCAAACACATGTAAGGGCAAGGGCGTCGATTTTATGGAAAACGAAGTAAAGTGGCATTACGGAGGTCTGAATACAGAAATGGTTGAAAAAGCAAAGGCATCTGTAGACCGAATGTATGAACAGGCGATTAACCTCAAAAATTAGTGACTTGTTTGAAAAAATAAAGAGGAGGGCGCAATGA
>CAYTGW010000099.1:0-14658 GCA_964437395.1 uncultured Desulfocicer sp. | reverse complement strand
AATACTTTCCTGCAATGCTTTACGACTGATATTGCCTCGATTACCGACAGGAAGGGAACTGGCAATCACACCATCTTTGGATCCAAAAGAAACATGGACTTCTGTTTCATAAGCAATTTTATTGGCATAATCATCATCAATCCATTTCCCAATTGCTAATTTCCCGGTTTGGATATCCTGATTCATAATCGGGACAAGAGCGAGAAGCGCCCACTTATTTCCTGATTTCGCTGCAATAAGATTGTGATTTTTATCAAGGGCTTTGTTTAAATCAGAAACCAAAAAATCAATTTTAATGTTACCCGCTTTCGTGACACTGTAAATGATTTTATAATCCTGATCAAAGACCTGGCATATATCCACATCCAGCTTTGGAAAAAGAGTATCCATTGTCTCTTTTAGAGGGCCCCGGTCTCCACCGGAAGAAGAATAATAAATTAATCCTTCATTCAACCCATTATGCTCAATCAATGCCTTAGATAATGCGGTCAGATTACTGCTGTCTCTTTTAATTAAGCTTTCAACAATATAGTAAATATCTTCCGCTTTTGTGATTTCCTTACCCCAGAATATATCCTGAAGAGCCTTACCCTGAATATAGTAAAATAAAAAGGTTATACTTAAAATGAGTAGAACGGTCATTCCGGTGATTGGAAATGTAATACTCATTCTTCGAATCATAGTCGAGCACCTGTATCCATAGTTGTCGATTTTATTTTCATATCAGGCAGAGTATGCAATAAAGAAAAATATGTGTCAAGCGAATTATACACAACTAACCAAATGAATTAACAATATTTTTGAATATTTTGTACCATGTGTTTTCAGAAAAAAAGGGCTGTCTTTTCAGACAGCCCTTATTAAGGGGAGGTAAACGTAATGAAATAAAAAATTTACTATTATTCGCAGAGTTCTATCAGTGCAGCCGCTCCCATACCACCGCCGATACACATGGACTCAACACCATATCTTACGCCTAGCCTCTGCATATTGGCTACCAGGGTTGCCAGAAGTTTTGATCCAGTGCATCCCAGCGGATGACCAAGTGCAATCGCCCCGCCATTGATGTTGATAATTTTATCCGGGCTGTCAGATGCCCAGTATTTTTTATCTCCAATACCAATTTGCTGCGCTGAGTAAATAGCCTGGGAAGCAAAGGCTTCATTCAGCTCCCAGAGTCCTATATCTTCAACTTTTACTCCGGCAAGCTTTAAAAGCTTTGGAATAGCATATGCCGGTCCAACACCCATTTCATCTGATTTACATCCTGCTGTTGTATAGCAAACCAATTTTGCCAGAGGTTTCACGCCCAGCCTTTTAACCGCGTCCCCGCTCATGATAACCGATGCAGCAGCTCCGTCTGTTGTCTGGGAAGAGTTACCGGCAGTTACAGAACCCAATGCAGCAAAAACCGTTCTCAATTTTTTAAGACCTTCAATCGTTGTATCTGCCCTTACGCCATCATCAAAGGTTTGAACAAAAGTTTCACAGACAATGGTTCCATCTTGTTTTTCAACAAATTTATCTGCTGTTGTAGGAATAATTTCAGTGAAATACCCTTTTTTCTGTGCCTCAGCAGCCTTCATATTAGAGTGATAAGCAAATTCATCCTGCAATTCACGAGAAATTTTATAACGATTTGCTACATTCTCCGCGGTAACTCCCATGGATATATAAACATCCGGACATTTTTTTGCCCATGATGCCAATGGTCTTGGCATATTCCCTCCCATGGGGACAATAGACATGGACTCAACACCACCAGCCATACATACCTCAGACCAACCGGCCATAACTCTTGTAGCAGACTGAGCAACAGCCTCAAGGCCGGATGCACAAAATCGGTTTACAGTTGCGCCGCTGACGCTATCCGGAAAGCCTGCCATCTGAAGAGCTACTCTTCCGATATTCAGTCCCTGCTCTGCTTCTGGAAAAGAACAGCCCAGCATCAGATCATCCACTACACCCTTATCTATCCCTGCTCTTTCAATGGCTCCATTCAAAGCCTGTACAATCAGCTTTTCCGGGCTTGTCTGAGCCAGGGCACCTTTATTTCTTCTGCAGCCTGGTGTTCTTACTGCACTTACAATATATGCGTCTCTCATGAGGATCTCCTCCTTTTGTTTTTAGTAAATTAAAGCATCAAAGGTTTTCCGGTCGTCATTATGTGGTTAGCCATTTTCTGAGTGTTTTCAGTTCTCCACAATTCAACGAAAGCTTCCCTTTCCAGCTTCATCAGATATTCCTCGGAAACCAGTTGTCCCTGCCTTGCTTCGCCACCGGACATGCAATAAATCGCTTTTTTGGCAATAAACTCCATATGAGGAGGAATGAAACCGCCGGACTTCATATTAAACATTTCAGCCCAAACCATACCCTGGGCAGCCTGACCCATTACCGGGTATTTTTTCTTGGCAGGAGGAGCATATCCGTCATCCACCATTTTGAGAACTTCCTTCTTGGCTTCACCAATCAGGTAGTCTTTGTTCGCAATAATTCTATCGGTTGGACGTAAAAACCCCATATCCCTGGCCTGAGAAGCAGACATAGATGTTTTTGCCTGGGCAACCGCCATAAAAGCCGGTAGAACATATGCACCATAATCCGCCAGTTTCACATTGGCCGGCACACCGTCCATATAACGCTGCCACAGATGCATCATTCCACAACCACCCGGCACCAAACCAGCGCCAATTTCTACTAGCCCCATAATCAGATCCGTATGAGCAACGATCTTATCACAGGCCAGACAGACTTCACATCCGCCGCCGAGGGTCATTCCGTAAGGAGCTGCAACGATCGGTATGTTGCTGTACTTCAGCCCCATGATACCGCGATGAACACCTTTGATGAACTCATCAATCTCTGAAAATTTTCCTTCTTTGGCCAATCCGCCCATATAAGCCAGATCGCCACCGGCAGAGAATGCACCCGGCATACCCGGAGCTTGATTTCCAATAACAAGTCCCACACCCTTTTCAAATACATAATCAGATGCTTCTTCCATGAAATCGAGCATGGCTTTGTTCAGGGCGTTCATTTTGGAATGAAATTCAATGTTGAAAACGCCGTCGCCGAGGTCAATCAAAGAGGCAGAATCATTTGATTTGACAACTTTTTTATCTGCTCTCAAGGTTTTCAGGAAGATCATTTTGGAACTGAACTTGATTTCTTTATAGCTGTTGGTGACGAAATCATAGTACATATCTTTCCCGTTCTCTACCTTATAGAAGGTCTTATTTCCACTTTTCAGCATTTTCTGAATATTTTCAGGTATTGTAAATCCGTCTGCTTTCATCTTTTTTACAGACTCTTCCAAGCCGATATTGTCCCAGATCTCAAATGGACCAACTTCCCATGCAAAACCCCATCTCATGGCATCATCGATACCAATGATGTTATCCGATATCTCCGGAATCCTGTTGGCAGCGTAAACCAGCAGATTTGCTACCAGGTTCCAGGAAAATTTTGAATATTTGTCATTCCCGTAAACAAGAATTCTCTGTTTCTCAGCAAGGTCTTTGCCCTTTTTGGCGGCATTTGCAATTTCCGGAACCACGGCTTTGCGATCAAACTCTTTGAATTCAAAAGTCTTCGGATCCAGGTAAAAATTCTTTTTGGCCCATGTGGCAGCATCAATCTCGCTTTTATAAAAACCACCTGACTGTTTGGTTTTCTTCCCGAGCATCTTTTTTTCCATCATTTTGCGGACGAATTGAGGAAGCTTATATACATCCCTTGCTTCGTCATTGGGCAGATTTTCATACGATCCATCAGCCACATGAACAATCGTGTCCAAACCTACCAGGTCAGCCAAAGCAAAAACGGCTGTTCTGGGCATTCCCATATTCGGACCGAACAGGGCATCAATTTCCGGAATGATGATATCTGATTCTTCTATCATCTTGAATGTTTTGCAAATCAGATTCATACCGATTCTGTTTCCGATGAAATTCGGTGTATCCTTTGCCCAAACCATTCCTTTTCCGAGTATTTTTTCTCCCCAACCTGCAATGAATTTGGTAATTTCGGGAAGGGTCTCTTCACCTGGTACAATTTCAAGCATTTTCATGTATCGAACCGGATTGAAAAAATGCAGAATCATAAAGTGCTTTTTAAATTCTTTTGATCTGCCTTCCGCCATTTTATGGAGAGGAAGTCCGGATGTGTTGGAAGCAATTACAGCACCTTTTTTCATTATTTTTTCAACACGTGAAAACAGGTCCTGCTTGATTTTCAAATTCTCAACAATCACTTCAAAAATCAGATCACACTCGGCCAGCTTATGAATATCATCTTCGAGGTTTCCGGTTGCAATCAGATCCAAATCGGTTCTTTTGTTGTAGAACACTGGGGGTTTTGCTTTAAGAGCTGCATCCAATCCTGCTTTAACGATTCGGTTTCTTGCTGCAGGATTATTCTTTTCTTCATCCTTAAGATCAAATGGAACAATGTCCAACAGCAATGTCGGGATACCGGCACCGGCACAAAGAGCTGCAATTCCGCTCCCCATGATACCAGAGCCAATGACAGCTACTTTTTCAATTCGTTTAGCCATAATCTCCTCCTGTTATTGTGATATGATAGATAAACCATATTCGCCGCTCAAAAAATAATGAATACACATTCAGTTTATAACAAAATTAAAATTTACATGTCAAGAAAAATTCATTCATTCATTATCGGAAAGATTAAATTTTATTCAAGCCATTTCGAGTAGTTATTCATATGGTTTATAATAAAACCAAAGGAAAGCGCAAATCAATCCATTTTCTCCCATCAAACATAAAATGAATTTTTATTCATATCCAGCCAAACATCCTTATTCTAACATATAATTGAAAAAAAACTTGGCGAAATGGAAAAGAAATGAATGTTTGTTCAAGCACGATTCTATCTGGGATATAAAACAAAACCCGGTCAGTAGAATTCTCTGCAAAGGATCAAGAAGAAAATAATCATGCTGATTACCATTACAAAGATTAACTGATCGGGTTCAAATTTCCTCATCGCGAATTTGATTCAGGTTGGATTAACATGGTGCCTTATCCAGTCCAAAGGCAGAGTGCAGCACACGAACCGCAAGCTCTGAATATTTTTCCTCAATCATACAGGAAATACGAATCTCTGATGTACTGATCAATCGAATATTGATGTTTTCTTTTGCAAGGGCAGTAAACATTGTTGCCGCAACACCGGAATGATTTTTCATTCCAACTCCGACCACAGATACTTTTGCAATATTCTCGGCAGTCAGTACCTCGGTTGCACCGATCTCTTCAGCCACCTTTTTGGATATTTCGGTTGCTTCCTTAAAATCCGCTTTTGAAACCGTAAACGTAAGATCGGTTTCTCCGCCTGTTCTCGTATTCTGAATGATCATATCCACTTGAATCTTTGCATTTGCTAATGGTGTAAATATTTTTGCGGATATCCCTGGTTGATCCGGAACCTTTTTCAAGGTGATTCGCGCTTGATCCTTGTTACAAGTTACACCGGAAACGACCAGTCGCTCCATCGCATCGTCTTCATTGACAACCATAGTACCTTCCTCCTCGTTAAATGATGATCTTACATGCACCGGAACATTATATTTTTTGGCAAACTCAACAGAGCGGATTTGAAGAACCTTGGCTCCAAGACTGGACATCTCAAGCATCTCATCATAACTGATTCTGTCAAGCTTTCTGGCTTTATCACAGACGTTGGGATCGGTTGTGTAAATCCCATCCACATCCGTGAAAATCTCACAAGTGTCAGCATGAATTGCAGCCGCAATCGCCACTGCGGACGTATCGGATCCACCTCTTCCAAGTGTTGTGATGTTCCCTTTTTCATCATGCCCCTGAAACCCGGCAACAACTACGATCTGCCTGTCTCTGATCAGATCATGTATTCGATCTGCTCCGATACTGATGATCCTGGCACTGCAGGATTGAGCATCGGTCCGAATATCTGCCTGAAATCCAAGTAATGATGTTGCAGAATAGCCCATGTCCTTTAAAATCATAGCCAAAAGTGCAACTGTTGTCTGCTCGCCAGTGGAAAGCATCACATCCAGCTCCCGTTTGTTGGGATTGGATGATGCTACATGCGCCAGTTTGATAAGATTATCTGTTACTCCTGCCATGGCGGACAAAATGATCACGACATCATTTCCCTGATCATATGTTTTGGCAACCCGTTTTGCCACATTCCGTATACGATCAACATCCCCTACCGAGGTGCCGCCATATTTTTGAACAATTAGTGCCATTTTTTCTCCTTAAAATTGTCTCTGATGTCCTCTATCAAATCCGTATTCTCAAGCCCGCAGGCAGTTATGATTACCTTACGGGTCTCTTCACTCGTGACAATTATCTTTACTGAAAGATAGGATGTCAAGGTTTTATCCGGGAGTCTATCCGCCCACTCAATCGCTGAAATTCCTTGACTGTAAATAATTTCCTCCAACCCAAGATCATCAAGCTCAAGCGGGTCAATTAAACGATATAAATCAATATGAAACAAACAGTGTCTTCCGGAATATTCGTTAATCAGATTGTATGTCGGGCTGGTGATATAATCATCGTCAGCGATCCCTAGCCCTTTTCCGATCCCCTGGACAAACGTGGTTTTACCACTTCCAAGATCTCCGTCAAGGGCAATCACCATCCCTGGTATCAGTGCTTCTCCAAGGTATTGCCCCAAAAAACGGGTTTCTTCCGGAGAATGGGTGATAATCGTTACCATCATAATTCACAATACACCTTATAATAAAAATGGCACCGATAATCGTTTTTTCAACCTGCTTCTGTCCAGTAAAGAAATCTGTGCCGGTATTTCTTCCATCACATCAGATGCCAGAAAACCGATAACACCTTTTTTTTGAGTCATCGAATCCGCAGCCGAACCATGAAGCCATACACCCAGGTGTGTGGCTGCTTCCGGTGAATACCCTTGCGTCAACAGCCCGGCAATCATCCCGGTAAGCACATCTCCCATACCGCCAGACGCCATCCCGGGATTTCCAGTCGGATTGATATAGACAGTGCCGTCCGGATGAGCGATTACCGTACCTGCCCCTTTCAAAACCAGATGCACATTGTGCTCCAAAGCGAAAGCCCTTGAAACAGCAATCCGATCCTTCTGAATCTCGCTGGGAGTTGTATTCATCAGCTTTGCCATTTCACCGGGATGCGGTGTCAATATCACAGGCACATGTAAAGAACTCAGTATCTTCTTATTCTCAGCCAGCATGGTGATTCCATCCGCGTCAATCACGACAGGAATTCCCACGTTCTGAAGAATCTTGAAAAAATGAGTCCTGGTTCTCAATGCCGTTCCAAGGCCCGGTCCTATGGCCAAACATTTTTTATTTTTAAGAAAAACGAGAATCGTTTGTTCAGAGGATTCGTGAAGCAACCCATCTTCTGTTTCACTCAGAGGAAGGGTCATCACTTCCCGTACCTGAGATTCCAGAACAGAGTTCAATCCAGCCGGAATTCCCAACGTAACCAGACCTGCACCGGTTCTCATAGCAGACAAAGATGTCAAAGCGGCAGCACCGGTTTTACCCGGCGAACCGGCAATAACAAAAAGATGCCCGGTGCTGCCTTTATGAGCCTGGGAAGTTCTGGGTCGATATTCTTCGCTTACAAGCGCTGACGTGAGCAACCGCTGTTTTGGATGAATCGCATCAACAATCGGAGTTGGAATTCCGATATCCACAACACAAAGTTTACCGGTAAAATCTTTCCCCGGATAAAGCATGTGTCCGGTCTTGGCAAACCCAAAAGTGGCAGTAGCATCCGCCTTAATGCTTATTCCAAGGGGTTGCCCGGTATCTGAATCAAGACCTGAAGGGATATCAACCGCAAAAACAAAAGCGTGAGAGTTGTTTATAAATTGAATGACGTGTCGAAAAAACCCTTTGACCTCTGATCGCAGACCTGTTCCCAGAATTGCATCCACCCATATTTCCTGTTGGGCAAGCAATAAATGGTGTTTCTCGAATATTTTCTTGTCCGGAATTTCATACACCGGAATGTCCAGCAGAGAAAGCAAATTCAAGTTCGTTTTTGCATCCCCACGAATCTTTTTCGTTTCAGACAGAACAAAGACCGTTACGTGGGCACCATATTCTTTTATACAGCGGGCAATGACAAAACCATCTCCTCCGTTATTACCACTTCCTGCAGCAATACCGATTTTTTTCCCTTTTACATCCGGAAACATTTTGATCAACATGCGTGTTGCGCCACGTCCTGCATTCTCCATGAGGATTCGGCCGGGAAGACCAAAATTTTCAATCGTATCCCGATCCATCTTCCGCATTTCGTCCGCAGTCACAAGATACATTTTCAGCTCCTTTTATGTACCCATTGACGTTTTCAATGGTTTCTTTACAACTGTCTGATCAGATCCCGCATTTCCCTGACTGCGGCTTCCATTCCAGTTAAAACCGCGCGAGACACAATGCTATGACCGATACTGAATTCATCAATTTCATGAAGCCCATGAAAATCCTTAATGGTATTGTAGCAGATTCCATGTCCGACATTGATCCCCAATTTTAATTTATGAGCAAACTTGATGGCATTCACAATCTTGTCAAACGCTGCATCCTTTTTTGCAGGTGTCGCTGCCTCGCAAAAAGTACCGGTGTGTATTTCAATCATGGATGCATTCGCCCGGTGTGCCAGTTTAATCTGTTCCGGGTCCGGATCAATGAATATACTGACTGGAATACCGCTGTTCTGCAACGTATCAACCGTTTCCGTAACATTATTTTTATGGATAATCATGTCAAGGCCGCCTTCTGTTGTCAGCTCTTCCCGTTTTTCCGGAACAAGCGTCACCAGGTCCGGCTGAATATCAAGGGCAATACCAACCATCTCGACTGTAGCTGCCATTTCCAATATCAGTTTGGTTTGAACCACATTTCTCAATATCCGGACATCCCGGTCCTGGATGTGTCTTCTGTCTTCCCGCAGATGTACAACAATCCCATCGGCACCTGCAATCTCCGCAATCAAAGCAGCAGCTACAGGATCCGGATAGCTTGTTTTTCTCGCTTCCCTAATGGTTGCCACATGATCAACATTTACAGCTAATCCGGCCATTCATTTCCTCCATCTTTCCATAATAGACTCAAAAGCTCATGGCTTTTTTCTTCCATTATCTGCGCTTCTCCTTCATCCGTTACATGATCATATCCGAATAGATGCAGTATCCCATGAACAAGAAGCTCATCAAACCGTTTCTCGATATCCATTCCCGCAACCTTGCTCTCTTTCTCCGCGGTATCAATAGAGATAACGACATCTCCCAACAAACCCGGGTTAATTCCTGAAAATTCACCCTCCTGCATGGGAAAGGCAATCACATTGGTAGGTCCTTCATGGTGTAAATACTCTGAATTCAGTGAAGCGATCTCAGAATCACCAACTATGACGATTGAAAGCTCACTCTCAGGACTGCCCAAGGCGTTTAAGATGACTTGTGCTTTCTTGCGGATCTTCTCCAGCATAATCGGCAGACGTTCCTGGCGGTTGCTTATCAGAATTCCCATTCCTTTCCTTTCCACTCGCCGGAACTATAACTTCCGGATATTCAATCCGATGATGATAAATACCGTCCAATATCTTGATAAAACTTTTCGCAATATTATTCAGATCTTTTAAGGTCAGCTCACAATTATCCAGTTGACCGTCTGAAAAAACCTTATTAATCAAGTTCTGTACCAGCCCTTGAATTCTTGACGGGGTAGGATTTTCCAGAGTTCTTGAAGCCGCCTCAATAACATCAGCAAGCATTACAAGACCTGCCTCCCGGGTCTGAGGTTTGGGACCGGGATAGCGGTAATCATCAATATTGACGGTATCCTCACCTTTTAACTGCTTTGCCTTGTCATAAAAAAAGCTGATCAAACTTGTTCCATGGTGCTGCCGGATCGTATCAATGATTGCTTTGCCCAACTTGTGTTTTTTTGCGATTTCAACTCCATCCTTGACATGAGATGTTAATATCAATGATGACATAGACGGAGCTAGCTTATCATGTCTGTTTTTTCCATTTATCTGGTTTTCAATAAAATAGACTGGCTTGTTAATCTTGCCGATATCATGATAATAACCACATACTCTAGCCAGAAGAGGGTTTGCACCTATGGCGGAAGCAGCAGCTTCAACCATAGATCCTACAATAATAGAGTGATGATATGTCCCGGAAGCTTCAATCATCAGCCTTCTTAAAATAGGACGCTCCAGATTTACAAGCTCCAGCAACTTGATATCGGTTGTATATCCGAATAACACTTCTACGATGGGTGCAATGCCGGCTGTAATGATACCAGCGATCACACCCCCAAAAAAAACAAAAGTCCAATCCCACAGGAGCTGAACAATTGAAAAATCCGCCATATAGATATCAACAGCTGTGACAAAAACAATATTCAGTAATCCGAGCTTGACTCCTGCTTTTATGAAAACGATTCGCTCTCTGCAATGTTTCATCCAATAAGCTGCTGTTGTACTGCTCAATAAGAAAAAAAGAAAAAAATCAAATCGGTTATTAAAAACAATGGCTGTTCCTACCGCCATCAGAACAGCAAATGGAATCGCGATTTCCATCCCCATGAACAAGCAGACAGTCATTGCTCCGGAAGCGAGTGGAATGCCATAGTACATCGAACTGGCCGGTATCATAAATGGAGCAGAAGGTGCAAGAGAGTCTGCTAATGAAACAGAGATCCGGGTGATTAAAAAAAACAAAACCAGAACACTGGCAATAAATACAAGCGTCTTATTGTTGACACGTTCCATGACAGGATGTTTTTTAATATGCAGGAAATACGAAACCAGGATCAGACACATCACAATCATCGTCGTTCCGATTCTACTGGTAATAATTTGTTCGTTCTGCATCTGTTTTTGCATGGCTTCCAGTTTCCGCAACTGAAATTTATTGACCCTTTCTCCTTCCCTCAGCAGCATTTCACCATTCTTGATCTCATAAAAAAACGGCTTGATCTCTTCTGCAGCCTTTTTTTTCCGTTCTTCTGTTTCATTTCGATTCAAGGTGATGTTAGGCTGCAAAAGCCTTTGTGAGAAATCGACAATCAATTCCTTGAGGGCAGAACTGGATTCTTCGAGAAGAGGCTGACCAATGACCCGAACCATGGTTTTTGCCTGGTCGAGGCTGTATAATCGTTTTAATGTTGTCACGGTAATTTCTGTTTTTGTTACCAGACTTCGGAGGATTATTCCCTTTTCACCTTCCCATAACAGCACTTCCTTGTTTGCGACAACACCATTAGATAAAATTTTGGTAACAATTTCACGAATGGCTTTTTCAATAAACTCAGAAAACTCCTCTTTTTCCAAGATCTTGAATGCCACATTACTGACTGGAATACCCATTATATTTTCAAAACCAGCCTTCATTTCCAGCAGATGGTCAGAAAGTGACTTCTTCCCACCCGGTATTTCATTTGTAACAGCATCCTGGGGTTGTATCTTCTGTTCTTGAATGGTTTGCTGTTGGTAGGTCCTGATCATTTTCCTCATCTCAGAAAACGCTTTTTTAAGTCGTTTATCTACTTCTGCCGACATGGTGGTATCATGATCATAAATCGTCAGAACCGACTCAACAGCCTGTTTCCGATTTACGGAAGTAGCATCAAGATCTTCGATTAAAAAATCAAAAGGCGCTTTGATATCTCTCTTTGCAACATCTCCGATCCGATAAGAATATCGATTGATTGCCAGATTTGGATACAGAATGAGCGTAAAAATAACGGTAACCAATAAAAACAGAAACCATGAAAAGCTTTTATCATTACCCAAAAAACGATTGATTGATTTTTTTTGAAGTTCAATATTCATAATCAAACACTGTTACCCTGATCATACAGATCTTCCTATCACGGATAGAAAGTCCGATAACAGCACACAGGGAATCATTGTCAATGTTCCCTGTTCCCTCCTTTTTCATCATACGCTTTAATGATCTGCTGCACCAATTTATGGCGAACAACGTCCTTGTCTGAAAAAAACACAAACCGGATACCTTCAATATTCTGAAGTATATCCCTGGCTTCAATTAACCCCGAAGAACGATCCACAGGCAAATCGATTTGTGTAACATCGCCTGTGATAACAGCCTTGGAACTGAACCCGATTCGGGTCAGAAACATCTTCATCTGTTCCGTGGTTGTATTCTGGGCTTCATCAAGAATGATAAACGAGTCGTTGAGGGTTCTGCCACGCATAAAGGCAAGTGGAGCGACTTCTATTATTCCTTGATCCATCAGATTGGATACTTTTTCAAAACGCATCATATCATGGAGTGCATCATAGAGAGGTCTTAAATACGGGTCAATCTTTTCTGCAAGATCTCCAGGTAAAAAACCAAGTGCTTCACCGGCTTCAACAGCAGGTCTGGTTAAAATAATGCGGTTGACAATTCCCTTGGACAGGGCGGAAACCGCCATCGCCATAGCCAGATAAGTTTTCCCGGTTCCTGCAGGCCCAATACCAAATACAATATCAAAACTGCGCATGGCCTCAATATATTGTTTTTGAGAATATGTTTTGGGCGCAATCGAACATTTTTTAGAGGTTACAAAAACCGTGTCCAGAAAAATATCTTTCAGGTCGGCACGATCATTTTCACAGAGTATGCGAATGGCATGATCAATATCTTTTGGATAAATCGGATATTTATCTTCAAGAAGCCCATACAATTGATTGAGTATATTTTTTACCAGATCAACTTCAACAGGATCTGCATTGATAAATACTTTATTTCCCCTCGCATTGATATCCACTTCCAATGCATCCGCAATTCTCTGGAGGTTGCAATTGTGCTCACCAAAAAGCTGGATGGTCAAAGCCATATCAGCAAATGATATGGAGGAATGTGAATTATCTTGGGTTGTATTCAATACCAATCCTTGTGACCCTTCTCCTGATTGTTTCCTATGTTTCATGAAGATACAATTTTCCTGAATTATTTTCTTGATGTCATATCACAATAATTTGAGGGATTGCAAATACCAAATATTCATCCGAATGCCAAGCTTTTCTTCAAAAAAATAACCTTGACTCCCCATCCGTGTGGTGTTAACTCTTGACCCCGCTGATAAAATATATGTTCAGGTTAAGGCTAAAAAATTATATGAATTTTCTTGATATTCTCTTCATTGCCATCCTTGTTTTTTGTCTGATACGAGGCCTTTTCAGGGGATTGGTTCTGGAACTTTCTTCAATCATCGGTGTACTGGCCGGCATTTATTTAGCGAGCCTATACTATCCGGCTGTATCCCAGATTCTCTCACAATGGGTATCGGATGCAACATACCGAAACATCATCAGTCTTATCCTGATTTTCATTGGCATTTTCATTCTCGTCAACCTTCTGGGGAGATTGATCAAGATGATCCTGAAAATTGCTTTCATGGGTTGGTTCGACCGCATTTTTGGAGCGGGTTTTGGGGCATTAAAAGGCTGTTTAATCGGATCGGTATTATTGTTAATCTTCACCACTTTTCTTCCAATAGACGCTTCCATTATTCAAAGCTCAAAACTATCCCCTTATATTTCAATATGTTCAGAAAAGATATCTCATTTTGTTCCAAATGGCATGCAGAACTCATTTACAACCAACATTGACAGGGTAAAAAAAGTTTGGAAAAGCCGAAAGTAACCTTCCAAGACAGCGAACAGATTAAATCAAATGATTTCAATAGCCTAATCCCAATTGGATGCCTAATGAAACTGGTTGAAACACTGAGGGGAAAAGATGGCTGCCCGTGGGATCGAAAACAAACCTCCAAATCAATGACGATCCACCTGCTGGAAGAAGTTTATGAGTTGATTGACTCCATAGAATCCGGGCTACCTGATGAAATCTGTGAGGAACTGGGAGATGTCCTGTTTCATATCGTTTTTATTGCAAGTCTATATAAAGACGAAGGATATTTTGATTTATCAACCGCAGCAGCAAAAATCACAGAAAAAATGATCCGCCGTCATCCCCACATTTTCGGAGATGCAACCGTTGATACTGTTGAAGATGTGAAAAAACAATGGAAGAAGATTAAGGAAAAAGAAAACAGCCATGTCGTATCCCATTCTGTCCTTGATTCCATACCAAACGGACTTCCGGCCTTGATGAAAGCCTATACGATTTCAGAAAGAGCTGCTGGCACGGGATTTGATTGGGATACGATGGATGAAGTGATGAAACAGACAGAAAATGAATGGGCCGAATTCCATACTGCCCTGTCCCATGAAAGCCATGAAGAGGCATCCCTGGAATTCGGTGATATTCTTTTTACCCTTGTGAATGTAGCCCGATTTACCGGAATACATCCGGAGACAGCCTTGAATGATTCTGTGAAAAAATTTGAAAAAAGGTTTCGACTCATGGAAAAAAAACTACAGGACAATGGCAAAAAAATAGAGGAGACTTCCCGGCAGGAATTGCATAAACTCTGGGAGGAAGCAAAAAAAATGGCCTCAAATTCGAGCTAATTTCAAAACGATTAAAAAGCGTCACACCGGCGAAAGTCGGTGCCCAGAAAAGAGCCGAAAATACTGGATAGCGCTACGCTTCACTGCGTGTCTAGTTTTCGCCGGAACTACAACAACAGACTTTTGAAATTGGCTCATT
>CAYTGW010000098.1:0-14696 GCA_964437395.1 uncultured Desulfocicer sp. | reverse complement strand
TTCTGTTGCTTTCCATTGCAGGTACATCGATTGTCGGAACCCTTATCCCGCAAAATGCAAGTACGGAAGATTATATGCGGGCGTTCGGAGAATTCAAATACAGAATTTTTGATATATTTGATTTTTTTGATATGTATCATTCCTGGTGGTTTTATTTACTGATCGCCATGTTGACAATTAATATCATTGTATGTTCCATTGACCGGCTTTCCGCCACCTGGAAAATCATATTCAATAAAAATCCGTCTTTTAAGGCATCACAATTCAGAGAGCTGGCAAACAAGGAAAAATTCATCGAAAAAAGGTCTTCCGACCAGCTATTGAAGATCTATGAGCCGATTATGCGCAAAACCTTCGGATATACTCGCATGGAAGAGACAAGTACGGGGTTCTGTATTCTTGCCGAAAAATTGCGATGGACCCGCTTCGGGGTTTATATCGTCCATCTCAGCATTGTTTTTCTTCTGCTTGGCAGTTTGATCGGGTCGATTTTCGGTTTTGATGGATATGTAAATATTCCCGAGGGCGAGAGTGTAGATCAAGTTCGTATAAACAATGCGGATAAAACTCACCCGCTTGGCTTTCAAATTCATTGCGATGATTTTGATGTGAGTTTTTATGATACGGGTGCGCCCAAGGAGTATCGATCCCGTTTGACGATAGTGGAAAACGGCAAACCGGTTTTGGAAAAAGACATTATTGTCAACGATCCACTTCGATACAAGGGTGTTAACATATTTCAATCCAGCTATGGGCAGCTACCGTCTAAAGAAGTCACGGTAAAATTCACCGCAACCCAATCCAATATGGTTTACGAAAAAAAGGTCGTGATCGGCCAACCGGTTGATCTCCCGGAGGGTCTGGGGACATTTTTATTGAAAGAGTATCAACCATCAGCCAACCTGAGAGGGACGGATTTAGGGGAAGCATTTATCGGCATTCTGAATACCGGACCTGGAAAGTCACAAGAAATTATTCTGCCAATACGGTTTCCCAACTTTGATAAAATGCGAAAAGATCGAATCCAGATTTCCGTGGAGGAATACCAGAAAAAGTATTATACCGGTCTTCAAGTAACCGGTGATCCCGGCGTTTGGGTCGTTTATGCTGGTTTTATCTTGATGATTGTAGGGTGCATCATCACGTTTTTCGTATCGCATCAGCGGATGTGTGTGGAAGTCGCCAGAAATGGTCAAACCTGCACTGTGACGGTTGCGGGCAAGGCTAATAAAAATACTTTCGGGATGCAACAAACCATAACCAAAATCACCAAGCAATTAACCGAATCTGGGAATCAACCAGGGTAATTGCAGGATGGGAGAGAAATTTTAATTACGCAACAGGAATCATTTGGTTTACGGGGAAATATTATGGACAGCTCACATGTGTTATCGGTCGTAACTTTTGTCTATGGTTTGGCGGCGGTTTTATACATTGTTTCTTTGATTTTCAAACGGGAGATGCCGGGGATGGCGGCATCCATCACCACATTGTTTGGTATCGTCGGCAACACGGCAGGTATCGGCCTACGGTGGTTGGAATCGCATCAACAAGGAATAGGGCACGCGCCCTTATCGAATCTTTATGAATCACTAATCTTTTTTGCACTCACCATTGCCGTTATCTATTTGGTAGTGGAGCGAAAATATAAGAACCGGCTTATTGGAGCTTTTGTAACTCCGCTTGCTTTTTTGGCAATGGCGTATGCTTCATTGTCGCCGAACATGAATGATCGCATTATGCCTTTACTGCCGGCTTTGAAGAGCAATTGGCTGATTGCCCATGTAATGGCCTGTTTTATCGGGTATGCGGCTTTTGCGCTCGCTTTTGGAATCAGCATAATTTATTTAGTTAAGCTACGGAATGATACGAATGGAAATTCCATTCTTACCCGGCTGCCGGCGCTTACCATGTTGAATGAACTCAATTATCAATTGATCATGTTCGGTTTTCTGTTCCTCACGGTCGGGATAATAACCGGGGCAGTGTGGGCGAACTCAGCCTGGGGGCGTTATTGGGGCTGGGATCCGAAAGAAACCTGGTCTCTGATAACGTGGTTTATGTATGCTGTATTGCTGCACGCCAAAACGATGAAGGGCTGGGACGGCAAACGGATCGCCTATTTATCCATGCTTGGATTCATAGCTGTTCTGATCACGTATTTTGGCGTGAATTATCTGCCCGGTCTGCATAGCTATGGAAATCAATAGAGCTGTTTTTACAGATACCGATATGTAATGTACAGGCATAGGCATCAAAGTGAAGGAGTATAAGGGCGGTAATTGTTTTCTTGACAAAAATACCACAAAGTGGCACTAATATTTCCTACTATACGTTGTTCGGTAAGAACAACATGAAATACGCAATCAAAAGAATGGAGGAGGGTGTCAAATGGATTCAAATTCCAATTATCAGTTTCACACACGGGTTATTCATGCAGCTCAAAAGTCGGCGGAATGGCAGGGTGCCACCTTACCGCCCATTTTTCAAACCGCTTCCCACCAGCATGCTACGGCAGAGAATCTGAGCAATACGTTTTCCGGTAAGACCACAGATCATATCTATATGCGGCTGACCAACCCTACCAATCGGGTTCTGGAAGAGAAACTATGCTCCTTCGAGGGCGGGAAGGGAGCCGTGGTGATGGCATCGGGTATGTCCGCCGTAACCAATACCTGCTTGGCCCTGTTACGCGCCGGAGATGAGTTTGTGGCGGGGAATTCACTTTTCATGTCGACCTATCTCCTCTTTTATGGTATCTTTAAGAAGTTCGGAATTACGGTCCATTTGGTCGATCCTACTAAGCCGGAAGAACTGGAAGCAGCTATCAACGACAAAACCCGATTGGTTTTTCTGGAAACTATCGGCAATCCCAAAATGGATGTTCCGGACTTGTCCCGGATAGCGAAAATCGCCCATAGTTACGGTATCCCGCTGGTTGTGGACAATAC
Organism: uncultured Desulfocicer sp.; assembly: GCA_964437395.1. Lineage (GTDB taxonomy): Bacteria > Desulfobacterota > Desulfobacteria > Desulfobacterales > SURF-7 > QZKS01. The sequence goes on along the minus strand of CAYTGW010000098.1, from coordinate 11,745 downwards.
TTTGGGAACACCCTATTTGTGCCGGCCCTTGGAGCTGGGCGCAGATGTCATTATCCACTCCACCACGAAATACTTAAGCGGCCACGGAGCAGCCACCGGCGGCGTGGTGATTGATGGCGGCCGGTTTCAGTGGGATCCCATAAAATTTCCGGATTTCAAACCCTTTATTGACCGGAAAGGTGACCTTGCACTTCTCGACAAAATCTGGCGGGAGCACCATATCAATTTTGGGACAACCCAGGCGCCCTTTCATTCCTATCTGACCATGATCGGAATCGACACCCTGGCCCTGCGCATGGAGCGGCATATGGAAAACGCCTTGTCGACGGCCAAATTTCTGCAAACGCGGGATGAGGTGGCATGGGTCAATTATCCCGGTCTGGAAACCCATCCCTGCCATGCAGTTGCGACCAGGCAATTCGATAATAAAGGATTCGGCGGTTTATTAACTTTTGGTCTGAAAGATCAGATTGAATGCTTTCGCTTCATTAATCATTTAAAATTGATTTATCATCTTGCCAATCTTGGGGATTGTAAGACCTTGGTGATTCATCCGTATTCCTCCCAGTATATCTCCTTTACGGAGGAGGCCAGGGCGAAATTGGATATCCTGCCGAATATGATACGGCTGTCCGTAGGGATCGAGGCAGTGGAGGATATTTGTGAGGATATTGAGCAGGCCCTGAAGGCCGTGAAGTAAAGCGAAGAAAGGGAACCCATGACAAAAGAGGAATTTCATTCTTGTCGAAAACGAATAAATAAAACTCAGGTGGAACTGGCCCGACTTTTGGGTACATCCCTTAAGGCGGTACATAGCTATGAACAGGGATGGCGTAATGTACCGGCCCATGTGGAGCGTCAATTATATTTCCTGATTAGCTGGCTGCGGGGCGGCAAGGAACGACATAAGCCTTGCTGGGTGGTGAAAAACTGTCCGACGGAACGCAAAAAACAATGTCCGGCATGGGAATTCAAGGCCGGGAAACTTTGCTGGTTCATCAACGGAACCATTTGTGATGGAACTGTTCAGGACAATTGGGGTGAAAAAATGAACATTTGCCGTAAATGTGAAGTTTTGTCCGTTTGGCGGGATCAGATAGAGCTCCAAGATTGATCAAGGATGATGTCTTGTTCAGTGCCCGGTTCCTTCGATTTTTTTGAAGAGTGGTGCCAAAAACGATTTGTTATTAAAAAAAAGATCATGTACAGCATTCAATATCGTATAAGGCAAAAGATCGAAAAGTTTGCTTTTCAGATCATCTTTCACGGATATCGAATCAGCCTCTATTTTCTGCTCAGCTTGTTATATCGCACGTGGCATTCGGCCTCTGTGGTTTTAAACGGAGATACTGCACACCCGGTGAAAAATTCTTCTGGGCCTCTGGATGCGGTCAGTTTGCTGCTCAGGGATTTCCGCCTGGATTATCAGTCATGGAAACCGCACACACACGACCGTCAGCAAATGCGTCCTTTGCAATTCCAAGAATCGTATCGGTTGTTCTGCCGGTGGATTCACGTCCCGGAATAAGTTCTACCGTAACGACAAAATTGTCGGGGGTCAGGATTTCATGATTGAAAATACGCAGCATCTTCTATCTCCTTTTGTCCTTTTGTAAAGCTAAAAGAGTGTATACCCAATGAGCATGAGGAAATCATTGATGTAGGTCAAGAGGTACCCTTAAACAGAATAAAAAGGCAACAAAAATGAATACATCCTGAAAATCATGATCATTTCTGCAGAGTATGATTTTCAAGATAAATGATTGAGTTATGATTTTTTCCTTCTTGATCTAAGTCAATTCCTATTCACTAAAAATAGAGTAATTGGTTTAACAAAGTCGTTTTTCACTTAAAAGCCTTAGATATTCTGAATTTTGGGTATAAAATCTATTCGAGGTTATGAAATGAAATCAATCGATATTTTGGAGCGGACATCGTCGTTAACTCCGCAACCAAATGGATCGGAGGTCATGGCACCGGCATCGGAGGAATCGTCATTGATGCCGGTAAGTTCAATTGGCAAGACTCCAAATTTACATTGTTTAATGAACCGGATGAAAGCTATGGCGGAATTCGTTTTGCCCATGATCTGGGCGATATGAACCCCATTGCATTTATTTTGCGGATGCGGCTGGTGGCGTTACGAAATCTGGGGGCCTGTATTTCGCCGGACAATGCATGGATTTTTTTACAAGGATTGGAAACCCTCGCTCTACGGATGGAAAGGCATTCCCAAAATGCCCTGCAGGCAGCAACCTTTTTACAATCCCATCCAAATGTCTCCTGGGTTAGATACCCGGGTCTTCCCAATGATCCTACATATAAGACAGCCAGTCGATATCTGAAAAAAGGCTTTGGCGGGATGGTTGTTTTTGGGATAAAAGGCGGAAAAGAAGCCGGAGTCCGTTTTATCAATAAGCTGAAACTGTTCTCTCATCTTGCCAATGTCGGTGATGCCAAGAGTCTGGCGCTGCACCCTGCTTCAACTTCTCATTCCCAACTGTCAGAAGAAGATCAATTAAAAAGTGGGTTGACACCCGATTTGGTAAGGCTTTCCATTGGAATCGAGCACATTGATGATATTATCAATGATATAAAACAAGCAATAAAAGAGTAATCATTTTTTGTGAAATCACACACTGGGATTTATCTTAATGGAAATTTTTTATAAAATGAGCCAATTTCAAATGTCTGTTGTTGTAGTTCCGGCGAAAACTAGACACGCAGTGAAGCGTAGCGCTATCCAGTATTTTCGGCTCTTTTCTGGGCACCGACTTTCGCCGGTGTGACGCTTTTTAATAGTTATGAAATTAGCTCAAATGAAAAACGATTTTGGAAAACCAAATGAATCAACATGACCAACTCGATGAAATACAATCTGAATTAATCAAAAAAATTCAGATACGCAAGGCTGAACTCGGGTCACAACTCCTTATCCTGACGCATCATTATCAACGCAAGGAAATCGTTGCGTTAGGCGATTATAAAGGAGACTCCTTTTCACTGTCTAAAAAATCTACGGAAGATGAAAATGTTAAATACATCGTATTCTGTGGAGTTCATTTTATGGCAGAGAGTTCCGCCATCCTTGCCAAGCCGCATCAGATTGTTCAGATTCCGGATATGGAAGCCGGATGCTGGATGGCGGATATGCTGGATCACGTACAACTCTCAAGGGCCTGGGAAGATGTTACGAATATCATCGGCCGGGATCAGATACTTCCTGTCGTATATGTGAATTCCGATGCCTATATCAAAGCGTTTTGCGGTCATCACGGTGGTCTGACGTGTACCTCATCGAATGCCGGTAAGGCTTTTCAATGGTGCCTTGAAAGGACGTCTAAAATTTTCTTCTTTCCCGATCAGCATCTGGGAAGGAATACAGCTCTTGCGATAGGCATTCCAGAAGAGAAAATCATTGTCTGGAATCCGGAAAAACCGCTTGGTGGAAATACAAAAGATTCAATCCAAAACGCAAAAATCATTTTATGGCATGGCTATTGTCTGGTTCATACTCGATTTAAAGTAACGCATATCGAACAGGTAAGAAAAAATAGCAAAGATGTCAAAATCGTGGTTCATCCGGAGTGCGAGAAGGAGGTAGTTCAAGCTGCCGATGCGGTTGGTTCAACCGGTTTTATTGAAAAATATGTCAAACAGGCACCTGCCGGTTCAACAATTGCTATTGGTACGGAAATCAATTTCATCAATCGTCTAAGCCTGGAGAATCCGGATAAACAGATTTTTCCGCTCCATCATTCCCTGTGTCCCAATATGTATAAAATAAATCTTGAAAATCTATTGAAAACAATAGAGAATATAGGTGTAATGAATGTGATTACGATCCCGGATGATATCAAAAAAGACGCAAAAACAGCTTTGGAAAAAATGTTGTTGTTATAATAATCCAAAATATAGATTTTGTATTTTGCCGGATGAAAAGGAAAACCTATGCCTGTTTTCAGTTATATTGCCTATCCAACTCAGGGAGCAAAGGCTGATCTGCTGCATAGCCTTTCCTCGTTTAAAGAATGCTACGCTTTACCGGCGGAAGAAAAGGATATTATTCTTTTGGTAACCGATACACCAGATGAAGAAAGTGAAAAAAAATTGCAGTTGCAATTGAAAAAAATCAAATCGTTGCATTCACTCAGTATGACTTTTGGTCATATGGATGACAATCCAAAACCATAAGGAGCCATTCATGGATCTGAACAGAAGATCATTTATAAAATCCCTTGCCCTCAATAGCGCTCTGACCGCTGCTGCTTCCTTGTTTCCGGGAATCAGCTTTGGGACCAACCTGACAAATGAATTGTCATCCGGAACAATTCGATGGGAAAAAGCACCTTGCCGTTTTTGCGGCACAGGATGTGGATTGCTGATTGGTGTGTCCGGGGATCGGGCTGTTGCGGTAAAAGGTGATCCAAACTCCTCTGTCAATAAGGGTTTGTGCTGTGTAAAAGGATATCATTCAATACAAATTCTGTATGGAAAGGATCGCGTAACCAAGGCGCTGGTCAGGAAAAACAACATCCTTGTCGAAACACCGATACAAGAAGCCCTTGATCTGATCGCTGAAGAATTAAAAGCGACCATTCAACAGCATGGCAAAGATGCGGTATCTGTTTATGGCTCTGGCCAGTGGTCCATTACGGAAGGTTATACGGCTTCAAAATTTTTCAAGGGTTGTATCGGAACCAACAACGTTGAGGCAAACGCACGAATATGTATGGCAAGTGCGGTGACCGGTTTCATGACCAGCTTTGGTATTGACGAACCCATGGGATGCTATGATGATATCGATCATGCAGATGTTTTTATCACATGGGGAAACAATATGGCGGAAATGCATCCGGTTTTGTTTTCCAGAATGCTGGCCAACCGGAAAAGCAAACCTCATGTCAAAATTATTGATTTTGCAACTCGAACAACCCGCAGCAGTGAAGCAGCCGACCAATCCATTTTATTTGCACCTCAGACCGATTTAGCGGTCGCCAATTCCATCTGCTATGAAATCATTCGTAATAAATGGGTGAACTGGGATTTTGTGAACCGACATGTGACATTTCACAAAGGGAAAACAAACATCGGTTATGGTACGGAAGATCACTTCTCCTTTCAGGATCAGGCGGAAACCGTTGACTTTCAGGCCTATGAAAAATTTTTAGAGGATTACACTCCGGAAAAGGTGGAAAAAATATCCAGAGTGCCTGCCAGGGATATCAAGTATCTGGCTGCCCTTTACGGTAATCCGGATCTGAAGGTAACCTCCTTCTGGTGTATGGGAATGAATCAGCATACCCGCGGTACCTGGATTAATAACCTTGTATACAACATCCATTTATTGGTAGGAAAAATATCAACACCCGGCAACAGCCCGTTTTCACTGACCGGTCAACCGAGCGCCTGTGGCACGGTCCGGGAAGTCGGGACATTGACCCATAGGCTTCCTCATGGTGTTGTAACCGATCCCAAAGACCGGGAGATGGCGGCTGAAATTTGGCAGGTCCCAGTAAAAAACATCCCCTCCGAACCAACGTACCATACGGTCGAAATGTTTCGTGCACTGGATCGGGGAGACATCCGGTTTATGTGGATACAGATCACCAATCCCATGGTGACCATGCCGAATCTCAATCGGTATCGAAATGGCGCACTGAAAAACGGACGGTTTATTGTTGTCTCTGAAATCTATCCAACACCAACTTATGATATTGCGGATGTTGTGTTACCGTCTGCTTTGTGGATCGAGCGGGAAGGCTTTTATGGCAATTCCGAAAGGCGCACGCAGCATTTTGATAAAATTGTTCCTGCGCCCGGCGACGCCATGTGCATTACCTGGCAAATGATCGAGGTGGCGAGAAGGATGGGATTTGAAAAACAATTCCCTTGGCCGAAAGAGAAGTACATCGAACCGTTATGGAATGAATATACAAAATTCCATGATGACCCCAAACACCGCATGGCGTCTTATCAGGAATTGAAAAAAAGGCCAGGTGTGCAATGGCCTTTTGTTAACGGCAAAGAAACCAAGTGGCGGTTTAATCCCAGCTATGACCCGGCTGCTAAAGGAGAAGGTTTTGACTTCTATGGGAAAGAGGATCACAAAGCATGGGTATGGATCAGACCGTATGAACCGGCTGCTGAATCGCCTGATACCGAATATCCATTCTGGTTGAATACCGGGCGTGTACTAGAGCACTGGCATACCGGCTCCATGACCCGGAGAGTGCCGATACTCCATCGTGCCATGCCTGCCTCTTATGTAGAAATCCATCCGGATGATGCAGCCGACTTAGGGATTGTAAATGGAGGAAATGTAAAAATTATTTCAAGAAGAGGGTTTGTCGTGATGGCGGCCAGCATCAACGGGAGAGGCATGCCGCCGCGGGGAATGGTTTTTGTGCCTTTTTTTGATGAGAACTATCTGATCAACGAGGTCACACTGGATGCGTTTTGCCCCATATCCAAACAACCGGATTATAAAAAATGTGCTGTCCGATTGGAGAGGGCGTGATGAAAGAAAACAATCTGCAATCCAATACAAACGGCCATGCGAAACCAGGGAGAATTTTTCTTATTTTTGTCGGCCTTTGTATGGTTGCCTTGCCTTTTATTGTGTTTTCGGCACTCTCCCATAAATCGGAAGTTCAAATAACACAAGTCATCGAAAAACAAGATCAACCCGTTGACCATCAAGCGAAATTTTTGTTTGACGGTTTCACCCAAACCACCATGGCTTATATGGATGGGAGTTCCAGTGAGCGAACCTTGAGCGAGTATTATTCTCGTCGACAGTACATGGGTTCTCCTCCGTTGATTCCTCACAAAATCACAGCAAAAGATGATAAAGGCTGTATTACATGCCATGCCAAAGGTGGTTGGGCAAAGGAGTTCAAGCGGTTTACACCGGTTACCCCTCATCCGGAAAAAGTCAGTTGCCGTCAATGCCATGTCAAGCCTGTTTCTGAAGAATTATTTGTAGAAACAAATTGGCAAACCGTAGATCCTCCATTATTAGGCCGTTCTCCTCTTCCGGGTGGTCCGCCTCCGGTACCTCATTCGCTTCAAATGAGAGAGGATTGCATTGCATGTCATGTGGGCCCTGGAGCTGTTACACCCATTCGTGTGGAACATCCCATGCGTGGAAATTGCAGGCAATGCCATGTGCCGGAAACAACGAGCGCTTTATTTAAGCGGGATACACATCCATCAGGGAGCCAAAATACTCAATAAACAAGCGAATGAAAAACAATATGATGAAAAAAAGAAGTTCATACTGCCGGAGACTGCTGATCTTATTTGGATTCGGTATGTTATGCTATACTGCAGATGTGTATCCGGAACAAAGAAATCTTTTTGATCAAATCAAACAATCGACTATTCATCAAAAAAATTTGAATCAAAATGAATTCGATCAAAACCTTCCCAAACAAGCAGTGAAAGCAAACATACAATACCAAGGGGGTATTTTTTGGACCGAAAGCCGCAAGGATAAAATGGAACGTTATCCATGTTATGCATGTCATAGTAACAAACCCGAAAAAATTAAAAGCACAAAAGAAATGGTTCATGGGGATATTCTGCTCGACCATGGAGGAGCGGATAAACCCCTTTCATGTGCTACATGCCATTTGAAAGACAATCCTCATTTATTAAAAACAGCCGATAAAACAAATATTGATATGGATCATAGCTATGATCTTTGCGGGCAGTGTCACTTTCGTCAGAAGCAGGATTGGATTGGCGGAGCGCATGGCAAACGGGTTTCAAACTGGGCAGGAAAACGAGTCGTGAAAAACTGCACCTCATGCCATGACCCTCATTCACCTCTTTTTCAAAAACGATGGCCCAAAACCTACTCTCCGCCGATAGACAAATAGGGAAACAGTATGGATGATTCCAAAAACAGATTGGATGAGAAAAAATTCGGAAGAAGAGCCTTTCTGAAACGTTTTGCACAGGCTGCTGCTTTGAGCAGTACTGCGTCGGCGACCGGTTGTATCGGACTGATTCAAAACAATGATAGATTTCAGCTCAAGTGGAAAGAATATTTTAAAAAAAATTACCGTTTGATGACTCCTCAAGAAAAAGAAGAAACAGTCGAAAGGCTTGAACGGCTGGCACAAATTGAAAAACATGTGGATATCCAGATGAGTTCAAAAAGCCCTGTTGATGGGGTTCTATTCGGGTATGCCTTTAACCTGACCCGGTGTGAAGGATTTATGGAGTGTGTAACCGCCTGTGTGAAGGAAAACAACCTGGATCGACAGACGCATATTCAATATATTCGAATTTTTGAAATGGAGCCTGGCGGGATGTCACCGGAAACCGGTGATGGAAAATATTTTCATGAAGTACCTGTGGGCCATCATTTTTATATGGGCGTGCAGTGTTTTCACTATGAAAATGCGCCTTGTGTGAGAGCCTGTCCGACAAAAGCAACCTGGAAAGAACCGGATGGTATAGTTGTAGTAGATTATGATTGGTGCATAGGATGCCGATACTGTATGGCCGCATGCCCTTATTACGGGCGGCGTTTCAACTGGAGTGCATCACAAGTTCCGAATAAAGAGATTACAAAAAAACAGCACTATCTGGGAAATCGGATCCGCCCAAAAGGCACGATGGAAAAATGCACGTTTTGCGTCCAAAGGACAAGAGTTGGCAGATTACCGGCCTGTGTTGAAGCGTGTCCTACCGGAGCAAGGGTATTTGGCAACCTGTTGGATCCGGATAGCGAAATCCGATTTGTCCTGAAGCATAAAAAAGTTTTTCGCCTGAGAGAAGATTTGGCAACCGATCCGAAATTCTGGTATTTTGTTGATTAACAAAGAATGAAACCACCATAATTTCCAAAGGAAGTAATCATGTATAAAAAGTACCATATTTCAGGTGAAGGAATCCTTTCTTTCATAAAAGATATTATTGTCTGGGATCTTTCCGGAGGTGTTCTTTATCAGTTATACTTATGTGGACTTGTCCTGATCATGATGTTCGGGGTATATGCCTACTTTCTCCAGTTCAATTTAGGGTTATCCGTTACCAATATGTCGGACATTGTCAGTTGGGGATTTTATATCGCCAACTTCACCTTTCTGGTAGGTGTTGCTGCTGCGGCAGTGATGCTGATTTTACCGGCTTATGTCTTTAAAGATAAAGATCTGCATAAGGTTGTCATTATCGGAGAAGTAGTTGCTGTCGGTGCCCTGGTCATGTGCATGCTATTTATCCTGGTGGATCTTGGAAATCCGCTGAAAGCTTGGCACCTGGTTCCCGGCATCGGGATTTTAAATTGGCCCTCATCTCTGCTTTCATGGGATATTATCGTCTTGAATGGGTACCTGGCTCTGAATTCATTCATCCCCTTTTATATTGTATACAGCCATTATCACAATCGCATCCCAGATAAAAAAATATATATCCCTTTTGTTTTTATCTCCATTTTTTGGGCCTTTGCCATTCATATGGTGACGGCTTTTCTGTATGAAGGACTTCCGGCAAGAGCCTTTTGGAACAACCCCTTAATGGGCCCCAGATTCTTAGCCTCTGCGTTTGCCGCCGGCCCGGCTCTGATCAGTGTGGTTTTAGGGATTATTCATTCATTTACAGCATTTAAGATAGAATCCCGTGTCTTCGGTAAATTAAGGCTGATCATCGTTATTTCAGCGATTATCAATCTCGTGATGCTGTTTTCAGAAATTTTTAAAGAATTCTATACACCTACTCACCACAGTCAATCTGCAATATATCTGTTTTTTGGATTGGATGGCTATGATGCATTGGTACCATGGATCTGGACAGGTATTTCCATGAACATCATCGGAACAATCATCCTGATGCTCAATCCCGGCCGAAAAAATCCCCTGATCAATTTGCCCGCAGCCGTACTTCTTTTTTTCGGAATCTGGATAGAGAAAGGGATGGGACTGATTGTTCCCGGTCTGGTGCCATCTCCTTTGGGTGAAATTGTCGATTATGCTCCCAGCTGGATTGAAATTTCCATCACCCTTGGAATTTTATCGTTCGGTATATTGGTTGTTACATTATTGGTCAAACCGGCTCTGATTATTGAGCAGCGATTTGAAAAACGAACGGATATGACCGCATAATTTATACACACATGAAAACAATTTTTGAAATTAGACATAAACTATTTACAGGAATTCGGAATCAGATACAATTGATACTGTTTGTTGCTACAATGGCTTCAGGGTTTCAGTTTTATTTTTATGTTTTGCAAGTCATGGGCACCCATCCGATAACCGTTCCGCGACCCGAGGGAGTAGAAGGCTTTCTGCCAATTGGCGCATTAATGAGCTGGAAGTATTTTATCCTTTCCGGCAAATGGGATACGATACATCCCGCTGCAATGGCGTTTCTTGGTTTTGCGGTTTTAATCTCCTTCCTTCTGAGAAAATCCTTTTGCAGCTGGTTTTGTCCAATCGGAACTTTTTCGGAATGGGTCTGGAAAATCGGTGAATTCAAACTGAGTAAAAATTATCAACTCCCTGTATGGTTTGATATTCCACTTCGAAGCCTGAAATATCTTCTTCTGGGGTTTTTTATTTATATTATTTTCCAAATGGGTGTCGCCGATATTGAAGACTTTCTGAAAAGCCCGTATTACAGAATCGCGGATGTTAAAATGCTCTATTTTTTTACAAAAATGACATCCATTACCGCAATTGTTCTTCTGTCTTTGGTGGTACTGTCTTTTTTTACTCGAAATTTTTGGTGTCGATATGCCTGCCCATATGGGGCCATGCTGGGCATTTTGGCATTCTTCAGTCCAAGTCAAATCAAACGCAATCCGGGAACCTGCATCAATTGTGACCTTTGTAATCAAGCATGTCCATATCATCTGCCCGTTAACAAAAAGAAGTTGCTCTATAGCCTGGAATGCAGCGGATGTATGGACTGTATCCATGTGTGTCCATCTAAAAATACGCTGGGACTGAAGATCCGGGGGCTGAAATTTCCGTTACAGACCAAGCAAATGGGTTTGTTAATCATATTGACATTCCTCAGCATGGTCTATTTTTCCAGAATATCCGGGCACTGGAAAAGCAGCGTATCGGATCCGGAATTTCGAATGCTGTTACGAAAGATGAATTCTTCCGAGATTGTGCATCCGTCCGTGAATCTGAAAAAAGGAACATGATAAAGATGATTCTTCATTCAATTTTTTTCTATTTTTGGGCTCTTTATATTTTTATGTTTGGATACAAGATCTAATTTCAAAACGATTAAAAAGCGTCACACCAGCGAAAGTCGGTGCCCAGAAAAGAGCCGAAAATACTGGATAGCGCTACGCTTCACTGCGTGTCTAGTTTTCGCCGGAACTTCAACAACAGACTTTTAAATTGGCTCACAAATATAAAAATATAAAGGCCCCCTATGACCCTATGACCCAGGCCGCCCGGAACATTGGCCTTGAACGCCAGGCACTCCAGCAGATCATGAACCGCTTTGCTATCCGCAAACCCAAACCGGATATTGACTGATCTTTCCCTATACGAACAGGCAACCCGGATGGATATATCCGGAAATGATGACAAGGCAAAGACCGTAAAACAGGTGCAAAGACCATGATCCGGAAAGGGGAGTACGCTTCAGCATGTATCTGTCGATTGTAAATCACCTAAAGATTTGATTGTAGGGGCAATCCCTTGTGGTTGCCTTTTTTTTACAATGGATGTCCCCAAAATTCCGGAATCCACAAAATTTTTTACTTCCCTC
>CAYTGW010000097.1:0-14732 GCA_964437395.1 uncultured Desulfocicer sp. | reverse complement strand
CATTCGAAAATTGCTTATGCAGCATGATTATACTATTTAATTGCCGGGTTAATAATGTCCGCCTTCTTCGGTCTTTTTTGTATTTTCCCCCTTTGTTTCAGCTGGAATTTCTTCATAGTGACTGAAAAATGCCTCAACACTTTTCCACTGAGATGTGACCGTGATGTTCTGGATTGAGATGCTTTCAATCTGACCTTTTGCATAGGGATTAATGATTTGCAAAAGCATATTTCTAACGGCGCCTAGTTTGTCCATTGTATTGATTTCAGAATAGGTCAGCGAACTTAAATAAAAAATCATCGCTTCTTTCACCTTGGGATGTAATTTGGGCAAAGGGGCAACCACTTTTTCCTCACCTGGAGCAACCTCTTTTTCCTCACTTGGCTTTAAGACAAGTTTTAATTCAATACAGAGATACCGGTCTTTGCTAGCAGGCTTTTCCTTACTTAAATTCACGACAAAAGGTTTTACGGACAAAACCATTGCAGGTTTCTCTTTTCCTTCCGCTTGCTGCTTCATTATCTTTGCCCAGGTTTCAATGGTACCATCGGATTTCTTTATCTGCATGTTCGATTCAGTGATCTCGATAATTGTAAAGGAAACTGTCTCCCCAACAATCCATTCATTTCCCACCTTTGCTTGCGTAGCCGTCATATTTAAAAAGTTATCCGCAACTACCCATGTACCTGAAAATTCTTCATCCTTTGCTTTAGCCTTGCCTGACTGGCCGCCTTCCTTCCGAACCTTTGATTGCCATGTTCCGTCTGCCAAGAATGTCAAATCCTTATACCCCCTGCCCTTTTTTATACGCCAAGAACCGATAAAACGGCCATCAGTAGGAGTATCCTCTTTGCTGCATCCATAACCTCCGGAAAAAAGCAAAACGCAGATACAAAAATACAATATTTTTATACACATGACAGAAGTTTTTGAATTGCTCATCTTACATCCTCAATGCACGATTAATGGATGTCTGGTTAATGCGATACTATGGAATCAGGCGAATGGTTTTCAGTGGATAAAGAGCAGTTTATCATTTCATCACAATATGGTCAACAAACTTCAAAACAAGATTTGAATACAATTGAAGATACTTGAAGAGAAAATCATAAAAAAGGAACAATATCCATTTTGAGTTATGAATATTGTTCCCATGAATTGCATTGAATGGATCGGATATTTCTATCCGCAGGTGCCGGTTCCGCAACTCTTACACCCTGCACCCAGTACGATGCTGGAGGAGATGCTGAATCCCATTTCCTTAAAATCCACTTTGATTGGTGTCGCTTTTTTCAAAAATTCTTTATCGACAAGATATTGAAATCCGTCCACATCGTAAACATTATCTGAATCTTTTGGCTCATCCAGAGCCATGGCCAGAGCTGGTCCGCCTCACCCGCCTTCATTTAAAAAGATGCGAATCGGCATCACTGTTTTATCCTTGAAATAGTCAGCGATCTGTTTAGTCGCCATTTCAGTAACTTCAACCATTGAATTTCCTCCTGTATGAAAAATATCAGTTACAGATGGTATGGAAGCATCTGTAACCACTGATTACTCCTGTCGATAATTTTAGTCATTGTTATTGATTTTGTCAATGATCAAAAGGATCCCAAAGGCTCTCTTTATTTACACTGCCAAATGCCAAATGGGCAGGGAATGGTTGTTAACCATTATTGCTGCAAGATTCGAAATAATCGGTGTAAACATCCAGGTCTTTACGGGAAAATAAAACAAAAATAATCTGCTTTATAGAAGGATAGTCTGTTAGAAACCGGATGGTTGTATTGATGGCGATTTCACATGCCTCTCGGATGGGATAACCATAAACACCGCAACTGATTGCAGGGAATGCAATTGTTTTAATATTGTTTTCAACTGCCAGCTTCATACTGTTTTCATAACAATTTTTCAACAGTTCAGGGCTATTCTCTCCTCTCCCATAAACCGGTCCGACTGTATGAATAATATGTTTTGCTTTCAGCTTATAGCCTCTTGTAATTCTGGCCTCCCCTGTTGGACAACCACCAATTTGCCTGCATTCGGACAAAAGTTCCTGACCTGCTTTTCGAGGTATTGCCCCATCAACGCCGCCGCCCCCTAAGAGAGATGTATTGGCTGCATTTACAATTGCATCAACCGCAAGGGTCGTTATATCACACTGTTGAATTGTGATTCGGTTTAAAATTTCTGGATTCATCGCTCTCTCCAGGACTTATAAGTCATACAGGGTATCATCTTTTATGGGTGCTTTCCGAATATGTGGTTGAAAACCGCCTTTTTTACCGGACAAGACAAATGGATCCTCGCCTTCCAGCAAATCTCCCATTTCAGCTTCTATTGTTTCCGGATCATCCCCTTTTTCCATACGGGTTAACGCTTCCTCCATACCGGACCCAAGTTCCATCCCTGTCATTTCCGTCAGTTTTCTCATCAGATTTGCCGCTTGTTTTGGATCATTTTCATTGATATTCTCAGCTTCTCTGGCCAGCATCTGCATTGCTTTTTCCATCCTGTTTTCATCCACAGGAAGATCATCCATACCATTTTCTTCACTTGCATTTCCGGTAAATGAAAAAACCGACATTTGCCGTTTTAATATTATCTTTTTACATTTGGGACAAACTGGTTTTTTGTTTGTATTGACTGATCTTGAAAAAAAATTAAATATTGTGTTGCACTCCTCGCAGAAAAATTCGTATATCGGCATTCTCAAGCCCTCATCAATATGCTAAAGGTTTCAAATTTTATTCTCTTTCAACCGAAAGATACCATATCGAAAATGCTGATAATTGTAAAGAAAACCTTTATTGACTTGCTATTTGACATTTGGTATTGACGGCCAGCAAAATGATTATGAAATAACTAAATAAAAAGGAAAAAAATAAAATGGAAAGAACTCTGTCGATTATCAAACCAGACGGTGTAAGCCGTGGCCTGATTGGAGAAGTTATAAAACGTCTTGAAGAAAACCATATTAAAGTCATTGCCATGAAAATGATTCAGATGACCCCAAAACAAGCCCAAGGGTTTTATGCAGTGCATAAAGACAGACCTTTTTTTAATAGCCTGACCGCCTTTATGACATCCGGTCCGGTCGTAGTAATGGTGCTGGAAGGCAAAAATGTAATTTTTAAATACAGGGATTTGATGGGAGCGACAAACTACAAAGAAGCTTCTGAAGGAACCATAAGAAAAGATTTTGCAACCGATATCGAGAAAAATATCGTACATGGTTCAGATGCTCCGGAAACCGCAGCTTTTGAAATCGGTTATTTCTTCAACAGCTTTGAAATTATGAGTTGATGACTGAAAACAGAAATTTTGATAACATTACCATTGTGTTGTACAGGCCTCGATATCCTGAAAATATCGGGGCTGCGGTAAGAGCCGGATACAATATGGGCATCACAAATTTTTGTGTGATTGAGCCTGACGATTATGATAAAAATAAAATCCTTAAAATGGCAACTCATTCCCTGGCTGATGCAGTTGAGGGTATTCAGCAATATAATACTCTCAAAGAAGCCCTTTCCCCTTTTCATTACATCGTCGGAACAACGGCAAGACTGGGCAAGCATCGCTACAATCTATCCAACCCGTCGCAGATAGCCAAAAAAATTATCTCTCTGTCAGATCACAATAAAATAGCTGTTCTTTTCGGACCGGAGGATCGGGGGCTGACCAATGAAAATTTGCAGTATTGCCATAGTGTTGTAAATATCCCCACTGCGGCTTTTTCATCTCTGAACCTTGCCCAGGCGGTCATGGTGATCTGTTATGAGCTGTTTACGGCTCAAAAAACCGACGCACCGTCCCATACTCCACGACTGGCCAGTAGCCGCGAACTGGATGAAATGTATATCCAATTGCAGGAGATCCTGACCAAAATCAGTTTTTTGAATTATCACAACCCGGATCATTGGATGAACAATATCCGATCCTTTTTCTCGAGGCTGGAATTACGAGCCAAGGAAGTGAGTATTATCAGAGGAATCTGTCGACAGATCAACTGGTATGCAGAAAAAAAATTCAACGACGGTCTGAATCAAAAAAACAATTCAATTTGATATTTTATTTCTCAAGTTTTTTTTTCAACTGATCATTCAATTTAGCAAAAAGATCCTGTTGTTTCTTTTTATGCTCAGCGCGAATGGCCTGGAATTTCTGTTCATTCATTTTCTGAGATTCCTGAAATTTTTTTACCTCTGAAGCAATGCTGCTCTCCGGCTCTTCCTGTTTAATCTCTTCAATCAAAAGATGATTGAGCAAATAAAGCTTTGTTCCAAACGCCCCTTCAATAATATCAATTATATTTCTATCTTTCATTTTTTTGCAGAGCAGAGAGCCCTGCTCTGCTGAAAAAGAAAGCATACGGCTTATATCTTCAATTGAAGGCGGTGTATGATTCTGATGTTCGAAAAGCCGAATGGATGCTGCAACAAGGTGAGCATCAAAATATAAATTTTTTATCTTTTCACCCATAATCATCACAAACCCATCTTCTATACAATTTCCAACTTGCAATATATTGATTAACTGGAGTAGAATCCATGCTAAGTTGGATCATGCACAGGAAAAATTTACTGCATAATAAGCAATTCCATTGCTTGACATAAATCCAATTGAATAGTATCAGTTTACCTTAATTTGTCAATACCATGCCCTGTTTACAGACAATTCATTTGTATACAATAAACAAAACACCAGGAGGATAACAATGACTGAAATCATTGATGTAAAAGCAAGAGAGATTCTGGATTCAAGAGGCAATCCAACAGTTGAGGTTGACATCACCACCTCCTCAGGAGCCATAGGCCGGGCTGCTGTTCCCTCAGGCGCATCTACCGGTACACGGGAAGCATTGGAACTTCGCGATCAGGATAAAAAAAGATACGTGGGCAAAGGTGTCATAAAAGCGGTCGACAATGTGAATAACATCATTGCCCCGGAAATACTGGGTATGGACGCTGCCAGTCAGGAAACCGTTGATAAGCTGATGATCGAGCTTGATGGTACCAGCAACAAATCAAAGCTGGGTGCCAATGCCATTCTGGGTGTTTCCATGGCTGCGGCAAGAGCTGCCGCAGAGTCAATCGGGCTTCCGCTTTACCGCTATCTGGGCGGAATCAATGCAAGGTACCTCCCTCTTCCCATGATGAATATAATAAATGGCGGCGAACATGCTGCAAACAATCTGGATATTCAAGAATTTATGATTATACCGATGGGTGCGAAAAATATCGTGGAAGCGGTTCGAATGGGAGCGGAAACATTTCATAGCCTAAAAAAACTTCTGAAAGGTAAAGGCCTCAGTACCTCTGTGGGTGATGAAGGCGGATTTGCTCCTGATCTGGAATCCAATGAAGCAGCCATTCAATTGATCATGGAAGCAATTCAATCCGCGGGTTACATCCCGGGAAAAGATATTGGCCTTGGAATGGATGCTGCTGCCAGTGAATTTTTTAAAGACGGTAAATATAGGCTTTCATCGGAAAACAAATCCCTGACTGCAAATGAGATGATTGATTATTATGAAAAATTGATCGACAAGTACCCGATTCTTTCCATTGAGGATGGGTTAGCTGAACAGGATTGGGACAACTGGGAAAAAATGACTGACCGCCTGGGGGCATCCATTCAGATTGTCGGAGATGATATCTTTGTGACAAATCCGGAAATATTCAGAAAGGGCATTGAAGCCAATATAGGAAATTCTATCCTGATTAAGCTGAACCAGATCGGTACGGTCACGGAAACACTGGATGCGATTGAAATGGCCAAACAAGCCGGATACACAACGGTCATTTCACACCGATCCGGAGAAACCGAAGACACCTTTATTTCCGATCTCGTTGTCGGAGTGGGTGGTGGACAAATCAAAACCGGCTCCATGTCCAGATCCGACCGCGTTGCCAAATATAATCAGCTTATCCGAATTGAAGAAGACCTTGGAGATGCGGCCAAATTTTCAGATAATATTTTTATTTCAGAATAGTGGTCAGCAGGCATTATCAAGACATGGGATGTAAAAATCATTATATGCTGGTCATTCTCCTGAAAAGAATTTTGCTGTTTCCCCTGTTTTTTCAGATCGTAATATTGTCGCCAGGGACGGCGGGTGCTTATATCCTTGAAGTCCCGCATATTCTGGATCTTGCGATAAAAAAAATGGGGGCCCCGGCAACTCTCTCCGTAACACAGAATCTCATGCTTCACGATAATCCGGATAATCCGGAAATATTTCAAGAAACCATAAATTATAAGCTTCCTGAACAGTTCCGGTCTGATATTATCACGGAGGATATGAGTAAAATTTATCTCTTTTCCCATAATAATGCCATTACTATCGTCAATAAGAATATATCATCTGCTGTTGAAGATCTGAACCAATATTATAAAGATCCACTTCTTTTCCAAAACCCTGAATTGCTGAAAGACAGGTTGGTTTTCTTGGGGATAGATGTTGCCATTTCCAGCCTTGGCCGGTTTAAAAACCAATTTTTTTATGTTATTGGAGCTGTCTACCCGGATAAAACCCGCCCGCAACTCTGGATAGAAAAGGAATCTTTTCTTCCAACTCGTTTCCTGATTCTGGACCAAACTGATCCGAATCGGAAAAAAAATATTGAATTCAGATATCTGAACTGGATGAAAACTGAGAATTCATATTATCCAATGAGGATCGAAACTTATATCGATGATACACTTCTCAGAACAATCGATGCACTTTCGGTCAAATTGAACTCAGATTATGATGATAACTTTTTTAACATCCGTCATCTGCAAACTGCTTATCCGTCTAAAGCCGCTGACGTATTTGAACAAAATCAACCAGACGAACTGAAAGATGTTCAACAATCAATTGAGGATTTAAAAAGAAGATTTGACTGATTCACATCTATAACAGTAACTTCCAATACCATTTGTCTTTTGAAAGGGAATGATATGGGCTTTAATACAAAATTTATTTTTATTACCGGTGGTGTTCTTTCTTCCTTAGGTAAAGGGCTCGCTTCTGCGGCAATTGGTGCTCTGCTGGAAAGCAGAGGACTGACAGTAACGATTCAAAAACTGGACCCATACATCAATGTTGATCCAGGAACCATGAATCCCTTTCAGCATGGAGAGGTTTTTGTAACAGACGATGGTTCGGAAACCGACCTTGATCTGGGGCATTATGAGCGTTTTACAAATGCAAAACTCGGCAGCAACAATAATTTTACGACCGGAAAAATTTATCACTCCGTCATCTCCAAAGAAAGACGAGGGGACTACCTCGGAGGCACGGTGCAGGTAATCCCTCATATTACCGACGAAATCAAAAACAGCATCATGCTTCATGCAGATACTGTGGATGTGGTGATTGTTGAAATCGGAGGTACCATCGGTGATATTGAGAGCCTGCCTTTTCTGGAGGCCATCCGGCAATTCCGTGCGGATCAAAAGAAGGAAGATGTGTTGTATATTCATTTGACCCTTGTTCCGTATATTGCCACAGCCGGCGAAGTAAAAACCAAACCAACCCAGCATAGTGTAAAAGAATTACGAAGCATTGGAATCCAGCCCGACATCCTGCTCTGCCGAACCGACAGATTCCTGTCCAAAGATATCAAAAAGAAAATCGCCCTGTTCTGTGATGTGGGAGTAGATGCCGTTATCACAGCCAAAGATGTGGAGCATATTTATGAGGTTCCTCTGGTGTTTCACAAGGAGGGCCTGGATGACAAAATCGTAGAATTGTTAAATATCTGGGCAAGAGCACCTCGATTGGAACCATGGGAAGAATTGCTTGAAAAACTGCAAAACCCCTTACATACGGTCAACATCGGTATTGTGGGGAAATATGTTAATCTGACAGAATCCTATAAAAGCTTGAATGAAGCACTCTGCCATGGAGGAATACCCAACAACTGCAAGGTAAACCTGCTGTTTGTCGATGCTGACAAGATCGGTGAAACCAATTGCAACAAGGTACTGGCAGATGTACATGGAGTGCTTGTGCCTGGTGGTTTTGGACAAAGGGGAACCGATGGGAAAATCCTGGCGGCAAAATATGCACGGGAAAATAATATACCGTACTTCGGAATCTGCCTGGGCATGCAGATTGCGGTAGTAGAATTCGCCCGCAACATCGCCGGCATTGCCGGCGCGCATAGTTCAGAATTTGATAAGAAAACACCTCATCCTGTCATATACCTGATGCGTGAATGGTATGATGATAAAACCGGAACCATGCAGAAAAGAGATATTCATTCAGAAAAAGGCGGTAGCATGCGCTTAGGCGCTTATCCATGCCGGATTCAAACCGATACACTGGCTTATAAAGCGTATCAGACAGATGAGATCTCTGAAAGACATCGCCACAGGTATGAATTCAACAATGAGTACAAACTGAAGCTTGAACAAAGTGGCCTGACCTTCAGCGGGATTTCTCCGAATGGAGAGCTGGTTGAAATCATAGAGATCAAGAATCACCCATGGTTTCTGGGATGTCAGTTTCATCCGGAGTTTAAATCACGGCCAATGGCTCCACACCCCCTGTTTCGTGATTTTATTAAAGCCTCTCTGGAGTATTCAAAAAAAGCTCAGTAAAAAAAAGGTAAAAAACACTGCATTCAAACCTGATTGCCAGGATTTGATTGCAGTGTTTTATATGAAATTCAATCACCAAACGTATTGCTGCTTTATTTGATGGTAATCACATCCTTGTTTGCTTCCCAGATTTTATCGCTGATCCCTTTCACCTTTGTGATATCTTCCGGCTTTTGAAACGGCCCATTTTTTTCACGATATGTGATAATTCTCTGAGCATATTGCTTTCCAACCCGATCCAGCTTGGTCAACTCTTCAACCGTTGCCTTGTTGATATTGATTTTATAATTTGTTATTTTTTCAACTTCTTTGGCATACCCGGATGCAGCAATACCCATAACGGTTAACAAAATTACTACTACCATACCCATTTTTTTAAACTTCAACATTTTTCCATCTCCTTTTTTTTAAAATTTCTGTTTCAGCCGATGTAACTCCTTTTCCAGGCAGAATGTAAAGTCCACATGGAAACTTTTCCCCAAACAACGTAATATTTAAAAAAGATATTATCGTTAACAGAAAAAAGAACGATTTTTTCTTATCTGTTCAAATCTGAAAGTCAAATTACGAGTTCAAAAATTAGATATGGTTAAATATATTAAACTTATATTATTCATGATATGGTCAAAATTATATTTTGATGCATGGGCATCATTCAAATATTATCTTTCGTTATTTCGCAGATTAATATGGAGAAATCGAATAGCAACAATTATAGATGGAGTCAAGAAAAATAATTACCATTTTGCAAAAAAAAAGAGCCCGCCTCAAATCCATCTGAAGCAGACTCCTTATTTTGGATAAACGATTCTATCTCGATCTTATCTTTTCACTTTCATACTTTGAATCTCGCCAAAAGTGATTTGACCTCTTCCGCCAATCTGGAAAGATCCTTTGCACTGGATCTGACTTTTATGCTGATCTGAGAGGCTCCTTCAGAAAAAGATTCCACTTTTCCCATATCTTCCGCAATCCTGTCAGATGCTTCTGCATTTTTTGAAATGCTTTGATCTACAATTCCAATGCCCTCTGAAACCCTGGAAATCGTGACAGAGATCTCTTTGGCAACGTGAAGCTGTTCTTCCACACCTGTATCAATGGTAGAAATAATATGATCAATTTTCCCGATAACGTCTGTGATCTCCCGAATAAATTCAACTGTTCCGGATGTTGATTTTTGAATATCCGCAATTTTTTGTTTAATGCCCTTAGTCGCCAGAGCGGTTTGCTGAGCAAGTTCTTTGATCTCTTTGGCAACTACGGCAAACCCTCTTCCGGATTCTCCGGCCCTTGCTGCTTCAATGGTCGCATTCAATGCCAGCAGATTGGTCTGCTCAGATATATCGTTTATGGTTTCCGTTACATTGCCAATGTCTTTGGCGGCAATGCCCAGACTGGATACCTGATGAGATATTTCATTGGCCTTTTGTACGGCACTTTCTGATATTGCGCTCGCCTCTTCCGTACTTCTGGCTATTTCATTTATGGTTGTCGTCATTTCTTCCGCAGCGGAAGCGATCATGGTGATATTGTTTGATCCTTCATTCATCTTCAGAGATACGTCATTAATGCTGGAACTCATACTGGTTGCCTTGGCAACGGCACTTTTAAATTGCGCCATGATGTCGCCCGTTTCTTTATTCATTGCATTGGACAGCTCGGACAGGTCATTTGAAGAGGTTGAAAGAATATCGGTCCGATCTCTGATTTCCCGGATCATTTTCTGGATGGAAGTAATAAAAATATTGAAATACCGTGCAAGTTCACCAGTCTCATCTTTTGAGCTGCTATCGATTCGTTGTGTAAGATCACCCTCCCCTTCCGCGATATTTTTTAAACCGGCCAGAATGGTCAGGATCGGTTTTGTCAATACCTGTGAAAAGAGAAGCATGATGGGTATGGTAAGTGCGATACAGATCAAAAAAACCGCAAACTGGAGCTTGATCATCTGGGTGGTATTGGACTGAATCTCCTGATATGGCTTGAGAACGGCAATATAACCGATTGGAACGGATTGCTCCATCAGAGGTTTCATACCCTGGATGTAAATCTGTTTCCCAATATCCTGTTCGTTAAATTGAATGGCGATTCCGACACCCTTACTCTGATCATTGCTTATGGAGTTGTAGGCCTCAATCGTGCCTATGCTTAAACGGTTTCCTGAAAAGATATTAATATCCGTGCTTGTATAGTTGGATATGCTCTGTACAAAACGGCTTTCCAGTTTGCGTGATGACACGACAAGACCAACCTGTTTTAACTGGAATCCGTTTGTATCCTCATTGAGAACGTCTGCATTCACCGGAACATGGGTTGTTAAAACAATTGTATTTTTTTCACCCTGCCGGAGAGTTGTTTTTTCTTCCGAAAACAGCCCCAATGTTTCTTGGGCAGGTGCGATTTCAGCCGGCTTCCATGAGATACTTCCCATACTGCTGCCCACCTCGAGACTGCAAACCTGGTAATTTTTCCTGCTTTCATCATAAATGCCTGCTGATACCCAGAGGTTCTCTATCCGGATAAAAGCCAATGCTTTTTTATCTGCCCCGAAGATTTTTAATTCATGAATATTTTTACGTAACATCTCTTTTAAGATATCTTTGATCATTTGCTCGGAAATGCTTTGAATCATGCTGAATCCGTCTTCCTTTACATCCATGATATATTTGATCTTATTTCCTAGATCTGCGGCAGGTATTAATTGTCTGATATCGGACAGGCTATTGATTCTCACATCATTCAGTTCACCTTCAATAATCCTGAATGTATTTTGAATGATATTTTTTGACGCGGAGATGTGCTGCCTTTTAACGGTTATGGAAACCATGACCATGGAAAGAAGCATGGAGAAAAGAATGAGCACAAGCGCGGTAAGTGTGATTTTATTTTTGATTTTCAAGTCTGAAAGCCATCTTAAGGAT
The DNA here is from genome assembly GCA_964437395.1 of uncultured Desulfocicer sp. Classification (GTDB taxonomy): domain Bacteria; phylum Desulfobacterota; class Desulfobacteria; order Desulfobacterales; family SURF-7; genus QZKS01. The sequence goes on along the minus strand of CAYTGW010000097.1, from coordinate 3,216 downwards.
TTCATGTAAAATACCTCTCTGGTCCGATAAGATATTTTTCGCATGGCTGTTATTCTTTTTTTAGAGAATAACAACGTTTTTTCTGTTTTGGCTCAAAACTCAGGCAGGCAGAACCCTGAAATAGTGAAAGGGCTGCAATTCAAAAAGGAGTTCAAGATGAACCCGCTGAGCCAATTTCAAAAGTCTGTTGTTGTAGTTCCGGCGAAAGCTGGAATCCAGTATTTTCGGCTCTTTTCTGGGCACCGACTTTCGCCGGTGTGACGCTTTTTAATAGTTTTGAAATTAGCTCCACTGTATATATCCATATAAAAAAGAAAATTCAGGGTGTCAAGAAAGGATGAAGCATTGAATACAGATTTTATAATAGATTGGACGCAACTGAGTAAAAGGGGGGGTCATGGATATCCGCCCGGAATATTCAATTATCCAACCGGTTCCGGTTCGAGTCCGGGTATACGGCAATTATTCTGGGATTTCGATGAGCAGCCGATAAAATCAGAGTAAATCAGATTATTCGGTTTTTATTAAATTTTTGCCACCGAAGCGCTCCCAAGCTAGCGAAACCACTTGCCAGAAGCCAAATGGCTCCGGGAATCGGGACAGTGGAGACATCACCATCGAGAACAGCCATTGCGTAGACACCCGTCCCACCAAGGAATAATTTCGCAGCAGCGTATTGTTCTCCATTGGAGAAGGATTGATATACCGCGGACCAGACATTGTAGTAATAGGTAGTGTTTGTGTAATAGAAGGTGGCGTACAAATGCTGAAAGTCGCCGGTGTTGGTTAATCCCCACCCTGGCTGGGGGTAGTTGCCGTCGGTCGCGTAATACGCTTTATTTTCCAACTCAGAATAAAACAGATGTCCCATTTCGCTGTTTGTTATGTTGAAGCCGTAGGTATGTGTTCCGTCATAACCATAAGTCGGCGGGTCTTGATTGATTATAATTGTCGGCAGGCGCCAATCATCATACACTATTCCGTTGAGTGTTACTGTCAATGAATCCGCCCAACTCAAAGCGTTGTCCCATGAAGTTTGAGAGTAGTTTGTATACGAATACGTATAATCATACCACGTAATGTTAAAGTCGCTATCGTAAATCAACTGATTGCCGAGACTGTCAGTGCCCCGATTCAACAGGCTAGCGTGCAGCTTCAGAGAAAACCCTAAAACCATAACTATGATTGCTGTAATAACGAACAGCTTTCTCATGTTGGCCCTCCTTCTTTTTTCTTAACTACAGTTTTTGGAATCCAAAATTTTTATATGGTAAGAACTTATTTTTTGTCAATTAAAATTTTAAAAATATCAAATACCGGCTGTTTTTAAGTATAGATCACCTTTTGGATAAGCCCTTGTTTTTTTATATCGGATACACTAAAGAATCAGCAACACCTTTTTCCCCAGCATTTCCGGGAGCGAACAGGTTACAACCCTTGCAGGATATGGAGTATACCCTGAAACAATGGATCATTTTGTTGATCAGTATATTCAGTTTCTGACAATCGAAAAAGGGCTCGCGTCCAATACCATCGAGTCTTATCACATGGATTTGAACCGGTTTATGGATTTTCTGGAGTATAACGGGATAAAGGATATCTCGGAATCCGATACAACCGTTCTCCTGAAATATATCATTGAAATGAGAAAAGAAGGGTTATCCGCCCGGTCCAGAGCAAGACATATTGTCACATTAAGGGGTTTTTTCCGTTTTCTGGTAAAGGAAAAAATTCTTGCATCCGACCCAACTGAAATTATCGATCTCCCCAAAACAGGACTGCATCTTCCGGATTTTCTTTCTGTTGAGGATATCGGTCTGCTTTTGAAAATGCCGGATACACGAACTCCAAAAGGAGTCAGAGATGCATCCATGCTGGAGCTTCTGTATGCCGCGGGATTACGGGTTTCGGAACTGATCAGCATACAGCTTGGAACTGTATACCTGGAAGCCGGATTTGTCCGGGTTTTGGGCAAAGGTTCAAAAGAAAGGGTTGTCCCCATCGGCGGCTTTGCAAGAGAGTCACTTGAAACCTATATCCAGACTTCCCGGCCTCTTTTACTGAAAAATACGCAGAGCAAGTATCTCTTTGTCGCAAGAGCCGGCAAGCCGATGACAAGGCAGGGATTCTGGAAATTGCTGAAAAAATACGCAAGGGAAGCCGGTATTCAGAAGAAAATCACACCTCATTCCATTCGTCATTCATTTGCCAGCCATCTTCTGGAAGGTGGAGCGGATTTGAGATCTGTTCAGATCATGCTCGGTCACTCGGATATATCGACGACCCAGATTTATACCCATGTGGCCCATGAACACCTGGTGAATATGCACCGGAAATATCATCCACGGGGATGACTTTAAATTTTCAGTCGCAACTATTTAAATTTTATGATAGAATATGATATCTTTTCCAAGCTAAAATTATAACCACTCCATTTTATATCATAATACTTTCTGCATCAGGAGGTTTGAGATGATGATACGAATTTTCGTCAGTCTTTTTCTCCTCTTCTTGACAACAGCTTCTTCCCTGTATGCGCAGCCGACAATCTCCATTGGCGTATCACTGGCTCTTACCGGGAAATATCAAGAGATGGGCTTGATGCAAAAAAAGGGGTTCAGTCTTTGGGAGAAGCATGTCAATGCAAAGGGCGGGATTTTAGGGAAAAAAATACGGGTATTGTTTCATGATGATCAGAGTGAAAGCGAGCTTGCAAAAGCGATTTACCAAAAGATGATTGAAGAAGAGAATATCGATCTGGTTTTCGGCCCTTACTCAAGCGGAATTTCCGAAGCCATTTTACCCATAACCGAAAAACACGAGTATCCGGTTCTTCTCTCTGGTGCTTCATCAGACAAATTATGGGAAAAAGGATACGAATATGCTTTTGGTGTTTATACTCCGGCAAGCAAGTATGCGGTAGGCTTTCTTCAGATGCTGGTTACGAAAAAGTTAAAAAATATCGCCATTGTTTCAGCCGACGATACGTTTTCCGTGGAACTGTCTGAGAATACGGCAAAATGGGCTAAAAAATTTCGTTTGAATGTCATAATTTTTGAGCGTTTTAAAAAGGGGAATAATGATCTCACTCCAATTGCTTCCAAGGTTAAGGCCTCACAAATACAGGCATTGATCGTATGTGGTCATCTGGACGAATCGGTGGTCATGCGTCAAGCTTTAAAAAAAATAGATTGGTACCCGACAGCATATTATGCC
>CAYTGW010000096.1:0-14804 GCA_964437395.1 uncultured Desulfocicer sp. | reverse complement strand
CACGTAATCTTCTTGAAAATTATTTATATTTTTGGTAAGTCTTCCTCACCCATTTCAGCGGACTTGGAAATATGAATCTGAAAATGTTTGATCTTGTGTAACAAATTGAAAAGGCGACCATAATGAATTTCAAAATTTCCAGCAGCCAAGAACGACTCTTGTTAAACATTGAATCCGTTGCTGCGACCATCACCAGAATTCAACTGGAAACAGGTGAAATACCGTGGAGTAAAAATGGACATACTGATCCATGGGATCATGTTGAATCCATCATGGGATTAACCATTGGCGGACATATTGAAGAAGCCAGAAATGGATTCTCATGGATGATGAAAAACCAGCTTGATCGTGGAGCATGGTACTCCTCCTATCAGCAGGGTGTACCGAATGATAAAACCCTGGATACCAATATGACATCCTATATTGCCGTGGGAGCCTTTCATCACTATCTGGTTACCCGGGATATCGATTATCTTCGATCCCTCTGGCCTGCAATAAAAGCGGCAATCGATTTTTCAATCTCTCTCCAAGCACCGACCGGAGCCATTTACTGGGCGGAAAGTCCCCAAGGTATCGTCGATCACATGAGTCTTCTGACCGGTTCCAGTTCGATTTACATGAGTTTAAAATGCGCACTCGTCATTGCCGGAATCCTGGACCAGCATGAACCAGGCTGGAAAATTGCCAAAGAAAATCTTTTGTACGCGATAAAATACCATCCTCACCTTTTTAATGTTACCAAATCCAGATTTTCAATGGACTGGTTTTACCCGATTCTTTCCGGCGCCTTGTTCGGAGAAAGCGCCCATAAACGGATCGAGAAATATTGGAAAAAATTTGTGGTCGATGGTCTGGGGATTCGATGTGTATCGGATGAGCCATGGATCACAATTGCAGAAACATCTGAATTTGTTCTCACCCTGGCAGCCATGGGCAATTACCCGCTGGCAAAAATTATTTTCAGTTGGATTCAGGATCGATGTTATGACGATGGCTCATGCTGGTGCGGGTTTACATTTCCCAATATGATCATCTGGCCCGAGGATAAAATGTCCTGGACCAATGGTGTCGCACTGATGGCAGCCGATGCACTGTATGAACTCACACCGGCAAGCCGTCTCTTCAGCCACAGGTTCTGGGAGGAATCAGAATTCTCCCGCTTTGTTTGAGAAGGTAATATATTGTGATAAGAGACCATCGTCCGTATTACCTGAAAAAGGCCTACCTGGGGTTTGAAAATCTCTATGCAAACTGGTTCCTCAGGCCGCAATTGGAACATCTGGGGACGGAACTGACGATATTTCAACCCTGGAATGCGGTTATCTTCGGAAGCCCGATCCGGATCGGTGACTATGCCAATATCATCTGTTCGGCAGATTATAAAGTCAGGCTGTCTATCTGGGCAGAGAAAAAAAATATATCCGGTATTACAATCGGGGATTATTGCCTGATCTGTCCGGGTGTCCGGATCAGCGCAGCAAACGAAATCCGGATCGGAGACAACTGCATGCTCGCTGCCGGTGTGTATATCACCGATGCGGACTGGCATGATATCTATGACCGGACAGCCGCCGGATCAACTGCGCCGGTAATACTGGAAGACAATGTCTGGATCGGAGACAGAGCAACTGTCTGCAAAGGCATCACCATAGGGAAAAACAGTATCGTTGGTGCCGGGTCTGTTGTTGTAAACGATGTTGAACCCAATACAGTGGTTGCCGGGAATCCTGCAAAACCGATCAAACAGCTTGATACAACAAGGGGATTCACCAGACGGAGCGATTGGTTCTTAAACCCGTCCGGAATCAATAAAGAGATTGACCTACTGGACCGGAAAATGCTCCTGGGGAACACATTTTTCGGTTGGCTTCGTTCTCTGGTATGGCCAAAACCCGGAGATTGATACCGTGAGCCGAAAAACCATATCACACGACCCATTCGCCATCCACCTTGAAGACAACGACATCAAAAAAGAAAAACAGAAAGCACGGGAATTACGAAAATCCCAATGGTGGAAAAGAAAATGCGACAAAGGAATCTGTGGCTACTGCAACAAGCCGGCTTCACCCGGGGATTTGACCATGGATCATATTGTTCCGATCGCAAGGGGTGGAAAGTCTGTAAAAGGGAATGTAATTCCTTGCTGCAAGGAGTGCAATAACCAGAAAAAAGAAATGCTCCCTATGGATTGGGAGCAGTTCTTATCCAAAAAAATCAATTTAATGAAGAGGGAGTAGCAATCCGATTCCGTTACAACACAACCGATCCATTTTTTTCATGATGCAATCGATGTTTTAATCCTGGCACAAACGATGTACGGTTTGTGCATGCCACTTTCCTCTTCCGGAGAATGTCTTGAGATCTTCTTTTTCCAATCTGTCTGCAATATCCTGATAGGTTTCATTGTCCTTGCGCATGGATGAAATGATCTGCATGACTCTTTTCCGATCCGGGTCATCAAATTTCTTGGCTCTTCTTTTCCTTTTTTCTCTCATTAGAATATTACGACCACCCGTCATTTCACCTGTCAGATTCAGAGAAATCCCTTTTTCGCTTTGCAACTGTCCGACAATCGCCTCGAGCGCGCCGGCTTTTCTCTCCTCTGCCACTGCGAGTCTTTCCTGCTTTCCCGAAATTTCCAGAAGAAGGTCTTTGATCACATACAACGCTTCTTCAATGGGCTGGACAGGCCCCAGTTCCGTCTGCAACGGCAGGTTGGGTTTTTTCCGTCCGGAATCCTTGGGAACCCTTCTATCATATACAACTCCCTGACCATTGTCATTTTGACGTCTCTTTTTATTGAATCGTGCATCATTGTTGCCATTTCGATAGCCATTACCATTTCGCAGCTTATGCAAAAAATCACTCATTCTTTATCTCCCTTTAATATATTTTTCAATTTGGTTTTCGTAACCTATTTGAAATAGCCCTGATAGAATATGAAAACAATCAAATGAAATGAAAAGCCTGCTATTATCAACCTTGCTGTGATGATCCCATAACAGAGGCCGGCTTGTATGTCAATATGCTAAACACTGTTTTGTATTACCGAATACAATTTATTTTTTTTCCAATCCATTCTCAGCATCCGGATGCCAGATTCTTTAATCGTGTCAAAGTACTCCAGGAAAAACAATCCATGCAGGGAAGTATCGCGTTGTTCGTGAATATGGGATCCGACTCGATATTATATCGCGAAAATTCAACCGCTCTGTCCCATATCTTTGTATGGGGAATAGGTGTAAAATAAGCCAGAACCGGTCTGATGTGATTCTGTTTCACAACCTGTATGGACTGTTCAATATCCCTGACAGACTGTCCCGGCAGGCCGACCAGCAGGTATGCGCCGATCCGGCCTTTTTCAAATCCTGCCTGCTGCAGGGATGAAACTGCCCGGTGAAACTCCTGTTCCGTGAATTTCCGATCAAGGGATTTCCGATCCTCAAAGGATGTGGTTTCAAGCCCAAGACGAATTGTAAAAAACCCTGCGCGATACAGAAGACGGGTAATATCATTTGAAAGTTCGCGGATATGAAGTGCATTGGGGGTATGGAACCGGATATCCAAGCCTGCTTGTATGATCGCCTCCAGAATCGGCAGTGCATGATTATCCGCATCCACCAGCAATGCATCATCATAAAACACAAAATCTCTGACCTTGTATTTTTGATGCCAATACAGAATTTCATCCACAACCCGTTCCGGGCTTCTGCGGACATATTGTTTTGAAAGATATCCCGAAGCACAGTAGGAACAGGAGAATGGGCAACCTCTCGAGGTTAAAATCGGAATATACGAAACCGTATGCTGCAAGTCCAAAGCAGGAAATGGCAGTTCATCTATATTCTTAGCAGGATGAACCGGACGAACGCCTCCTCCGGTTTCCTTTTCAATGATCGCGATAATTTCCTGGTCACAACAGCCTGTAACAACCTTCTCTGCACCGGAGGTGATTTCTGCGTGCTGCCGACAGAGGGTCGCATATATGCCGCCGAGAATCACTGGAACATCGGTGAATACGTCCCTGATGACCCGAATCGCTTGTTGAACTCCCGGGTACCAGTAGGTCATCAAAGAGGTTATCAATATCAGATCCGGTTTCTTCTGAGCCTTCAGATCCTCCCGAAACCATGATTCCATGATACCATAACAGCTATAGTTCCTGGGTATATCCTCCAGGCCATGGGGCTTCTGAATATGTGTTTTCAGATAGGGACCCCTGCCGTTTCGGGCATAAGGATCCTGCCGCAGGAGACTTTTGGGATGAAATCGATCCAGACAATCTATATAAGAAACAGAATATCCCTGTTCCCTGAGGATCGCTGCCAGAAGAAGAAGTCCCAAGGGTTTGGCCCAGACATCATAGGCTGCAAAGTCATGTATCCATGGATTAACACAGATAATATGAGGTTTTTTCACCGGCACGATCGGAGATGGCATTCCTGAATAAAATTAAAATCATAATGATGAAAAATAGTTCATGGAAGTTTTTTTCAACTCCCGTTTGCTGAACAGCAGCGTATAGTTTTTCACAGACGCCTTTTCCGCCATCCTTTTTGCCGTATCACGGCATGTCTTGCTGTCCTTCGCATGAATCATGGTATACAGGTTATATGGCCAGTTTTTGGCGGGATTCCGGCGATAGCAATGTGACACCTCCTGAAAAGAGGACATGATATTCCCCACTTCCTCAATCCGGACTTCATCCACCTGCCAGGCCACCATGGCATTGGCTTTGTATCCTGATTTTTGATGCCGGAGGGTAGCACCAAAACGTCTCATCACTCCTAGGTCAGACAGTTTTCTCAGGATGCGGAGGATTTCATACTCACTTATTCCCAGCTTTTCTGCAATTTCAAGATAAGGCTTTTCCGTCACCGGAAGATCTCCCTGGATCAGGGCAATCACTTTTTGCTCAATATCGGATAACATAAGTTTCACAAAACAATCAAATATGGTTTCAAACAGGCATATAAAGAGCAAACCAAAAAGAAGTCAAGATTTTTCTCCGATGAGGAAAACTCATCCATCTGCATTTTCATGATTCTCTCTGCCATTCAGCAGCTTGATGGTTTCCTGTATCTCTTCTTGGGTCACGGTCCTGCGCAACGCTTCCATTTCGGTCATCACCCTGGCAAACCGGACACCTTCTGCCGCGCTGATCCAGGCAAGCTGAAGGCGTTCCGGACGAATTCCCTTTTTTTCCATTTTTTTGCGCACCCGAACAATCCGCTTTTCCGTCCAGTGGTTGGCATCGATATAGTGACAGTCACCGATATGGCAGCCGCTCACCAACACGACAGGAGCACCATTTTCAAATGCGTGCCAGATGAATTTTTCGTCCACACGCCCCGAACACATGGTCCGGATCAGACGGACATTGGCCGGATACTGCAATCTGGAAACACCGGCAAAATCCGCACCTGCATAGGAACACCAGTTGCAGGCAAAGGTCAGAATCTTTTCCTCAGCCTTCTGAGCCAGCAGGGTGTCCACCTGACTCAATATCTGGTCATCGGTAAAATGGTTCATGACAATGGCATTGAAAACGCACTCCGCCGCACAGGTACCGCAACCAGCGCAGGCAGCGCTGTTGACTACGGCAGGGGTTTTCTTTTTCACATCCACGGTGATGGCATTGTAAGGACACACCTCAGCGCATTTTCCACAGGACTTACAGTTTTCTTCGATAACCTCCGATGTGATGGGTTCGGTTGTAACCACTCCCTTGTGCATCAGCCGGATAGCCCTTGCCGCAGCAGCAGAACCCTGTGTAACACTCTCTTTGATATCCTTGGGACCTTCGGCGCAGCCGGCGTAGAAGATGCCTCGGGTGGCCGAATCCACCGGCTGAAGCTTGGGATGGGCTTCCAGAAAAAATCCGTCTGAGGTAAGCTGCAACCCGAGCATTTCTTGAAGTTTCCGGGTACTGGATGACGGTTTCATACCAATGGACAGCACCAGCATATCCAGATTGTGGAATTCAATACAGCCCGTGGCCGTATTCTCCACAGCCACCCGCATGCTGCCATCACTCATTTCTTCAACCGATCCAGGCAGGCCGCGCACATATTGCACGCCCTGACTTCGGCTTCGGGTGTACAGATCCTCAAATCCTTTACCAAAGGCCCGGATATCGGTATAAAAAACCATAATTTCCATGTCCGGATCATGCTCTTTTAACACCAGGCTGTTTTTAACGGTATTCATGCAGCAGATGTTGGAGCAGTATTGGCCGCCCTTTCGTTTGGAGCGTGATCCCACACACTGGATAAATCCTAAGGATTGGGGATGCTTCCGGTCTTTGGGCCGGATGAGCTCCCCTTTGGTTGGGCCGCCTGCATTGATCAGCCGTTCCAGCTCCAGACTGGTGATCACATTCTCGAAACGGGTATAGCCGTATTCATCCATTTCCCTGGGATCATATGGATCAAGACCGGTGGCTACTACAATGGAGCCGACCTTGATCTGGATCTCTTCGTCGGACATGTGAAAATGGATACATTTCTTATCACAGGCATCCAGACACTTGGAACATCCCCGGCCCATACATTCGTTCATGTTGATCACATAGGCCGAGGGAACCGCTTGGGGAAACGGGATGTAAATCGCCTTGCGGGACGACAGCCCCATATTGAACTCATCCGGGAACACCACCGGACACACCTTGGCGCACTCGCCGCAGGAGGTGCATGCTTTTTCATCCACATAGCGCGAGCGCTTGACAATCTTTACGTTGAAATTCCCCACATAACCGCTGACCCCGGCTACTTCACTCATGGTATGCAAGGTGATTTTTGGATGCCGCCCGGCATCCGCCATCTTCGGCCCGAGAATTCAGATGGAACAGTCCATGGTGGGAAAAGTTTTATCCAATTGCGCCATGGTTCCGCCGATGGAAGCGCTTTTTTCCACCAGCATCACTTCATAACCGTTATCCGCCAGATCCAGTGCTGCCTGAATACCTGCCACACCGCCTCCGATCACAAGCGTTTTTTTGACCAGCGGAATGGTTTCCTCGTAAAGAGGCTTGAGCAGATGGACGCGCGATACCGACATCCGAACCAGATCTTCGGCCTTTGCCGTGGCATCCAACGGTTCCTGCATATGCACCCAACTGCATTGCTCCCGCAGATTGGCCATTTCAAGCATATATGGATTCAGATCCGCCTGCAGCATCATCCGACGGAAGGTTGGCTCATGAAGTCGAGGCGAACAGGAGGCTACCACAATCCGGTTCAAACCATGCTCCCGGATATCATCCTTAATCTCCATCTGGCCAGGCTCCGAGCAGGCATAGGTGATCTCTTTGGAAATCAATACGTTTTCCATGCCGCTGATGTTGCGGGCAACCTTCTCACAATCCACCGTCCGGGCAATGTTCAGTCCGCAGCGGCAAACATAGACGCCAATGCGGGAGCTGTTTTCCCGGTCTGCTGTTTCTATTGGATTTGTTCTCATTTTTCGTTCCTTCATTCTCATTTATTCCCAGCAAATGGTACGGGCAATCAGGCTGGTCAGGTCGATCATTTCCATTTTCAGTTCCGTTTCCTGGAAAGGATCTTCCATAGCGCAGCGGAGATGGATCTGGCACTTGGGACAGGATGTCACCAGAAGATCGCTCCCCGTATCATGGGCCTGACGGATACGCTTGACCTGAAGAGCCTTGCTGTAAGCATCGCATCCGGTCCATGCACAATTGCCGCAGCATAAAGATGAACGGCCTGAATCTTTCATTTCCTGAAACTGTTCTACAACCAGCCGCTGAATCAGCTTACGCGGCAGATCGATTATCTCCTCCATGCGGTTCATTCGGCAGGAATCCTGATAGGTGATGCGATGGGGGATCGGCTTGAAAGCAACCGCTCCCTTATGGATTGCATTTTCCAGAAAAGTATAGAGATGAGTGACGGTGAAACCGGGTGAAATCCCGTTTTTCTCATATTCAAGACCAATGGTGTGGTAACACTCCGGACAGGCCGTGATTACGGTTTCAATGCCCAGATCTTGAATCATCTCCACATTCAATCTTGCCAGACGCATGAAGTTCGTCCGATCTCCGGACCACAGAAGATCATGACCGCAGCAGCGTTCCATTTCCAGCAGCCGGGGCCTGACATCAAAAAAATTGAGAAGCCTTAGCGCATCGGCAAGGATATCGACCGTATTCACCTGCTGATGCTTTTTAAAAAAAGCATCAAAATAGGGTGCGCATCCCCCAAAAAAAAGAATCTTGCTACCGGGATCTACCTGAATGTCTTCCGGAAGCCAGTTCCAACGGTTCGGCTGGATATCCTTTGATGTCATGGTCCGCATCAGAGACTGGAAAAAACCTCCGTGAGGCTGAATCTGCTCTCCGCTGACCCTGGTTTGATTCAAAAAACATCGCATATCCCGGATGAACTCGGGAAAATTCACATCAGACGGACATCTTTCATGGCAGATGCCACAGGTCAGACAGGCATGAACATCCGCATATACCTTTTCGGTAGTATCATTTCCCCGGATGATATCACTCACGATGTTGCGTGGCGAATACGTTTTTCCACTCAGGGCCAGAGGACAGGACGCCGTACATTTGCCGCAGTCCTGGCAGCTATAGGCATCGTATCGGGCAATCACCTGCTGAACCGATTCACTGCAGGCTTCTACTGGTTGAAGTCTGGCTGGCTGCACCGGGCTTTTACCCAGTTGCCGGATCTCTTCGCAGAAATCCATGAGAAATTTTTTCAATGCCTCACTTTCATCCGGCAAAAAAGTAGCCAGCCGCATGCGTTCCCTGCCGATTCCCAGCAGGTCAATAATGTTACGGGTATCATCGGTATTGTTTTCCGCTTTAAGGGTTCCGCTTCCATACCGGCAGGCTCCGGAGCTGCAGCCTACAATGGCAACACCGTCCGCTCCCATTTCAAATGCCTTGAAAAGCAGCGCCTTGCTGATTCTTCCGGTACATGGAATCCGTATCATTTTTACCTCTGAAGGAATCTGATACCCATTGTCCTGGAGCTGCTGGTAAGCAGCATGAGGTCCCCAGTTGCATAAAAACAATATGATCTTGTACTCTTCCATTACAGCAAAATCTCCTCCAGGGTCTTTTCGAAAAACGACTGATTGCGATAAGGACTGTCAGCAGCGTTGGTGGGACAGACCGAAATGCAGTTTCCACACCCTTTGCAGAACGCCTCATCCACTCTTGCATGCCATCCGCCGATTGAATTGGGTTGAAGGGTGACGGCCTGATATGGACAAACAGCCGAACACCGTCCACAGCCGCGGCACAAACTCTGATTGACGTGCACCGTATACCCTTTGCTCTTGCGCGGCCCCCGCGGCATGACAGCCGCTGCCAGAATCGCTGCTGCCTCGCCCTTTCGTTTATTAGAAATCTGGATACCGGGCGGATTGGCAAGAAAAAGTCCTGCAATGGATGTCATCCCCGGATAAAACAGGGGAATACCGGGATCCCCTTTTTTTTGCATGGCACAGGCGACCGGCCGGTTGGACATACCGTCCTGACAGGCATAACCGATCCGTTTCCTGGAATTTTCACCCAGGATAACCGTACCCACATGAAGACTCTGCTCAATTTCGTTGGTGCGGACATCCAGTTTGAAATCCCCCAAGGTGCCGCTCAGGCAATGAACGTCTGCCTTGACAAAGCAGTGAATGTTCGGAAAACCTACGACCTCCACGGGAGGCTGGTCATTTTTCGTGAACATGAATATATCCATTCCGGTGCGTGCCAGCATCACCGCACTGTGGACAGCGGCTTCACTTTCTCCAATTACGGCAGCAGCAAAATTATAATTCCGCACCGGTGATGAAAATGATTTCAAATTCTGAGCACTTTTCACCGAACGGCTCAACAGTCCTTTAAAATTGAGCAACGCATGGTCTTCATCTTTTTCCAGGAGACTCAAGGCTTTCACGCGGATATTACGGGTCGCCACCATGTCCCGGCTGATACCGGTGGCGGTAAACAGCGTATGCTTCAAGCGGCTGCGCTGATCCGTACAAGCACTGCAAATAAAATCCAATGAACAGCAGACGCAGGACCCCAGTACCATTCGGGTTATGCCCTTGTCGCGCACGGTTTTAATAATGGCAGAAACCCCTTCGGGTACGCAGGCAGAGGTCATCACCTCGGCATGTACCACATCTTTGTTGTCGTAAAGCTCCTGAACAAATCTGTCCATTTCATCCAGCCAGCCCAGTGAACGGTTGCAGTTGCAGACAAACACGCCAACCCTTCTGGGTTCAAATATGGCAGTATCCGGCGGAAGAAAGGAGACGCCGTGACCTTTCTGGATGAACGAGGGGCTGCCGAGTAAAGCCATGGCCTGAGCTGCGGCTGAAAAACCGCGCATGATCATGGCATAGATATCGACCCTGGAAGATGAAGGAGCATATGCACGGATTACATCCTCTCCCCGGATCGATGGCGCCAGTTGGGGGTCCGCGATAATGACAACACCGGCATGTTCCACTGTGGTCTGTTCTTTTTCACCATGGCATACCGCCCCCACAGCACTGCAAACCTCGGCACACTGCATGCACTCGGCGCATACACCGCACTGAAGGCAGCGCTGGGTTTCGTAAGCTACATCCACATCGGAAAACCCCTGGGCCACCTCATCGAAATTGTTTTTTCGCTTCACTGCCCGCTTTTCCGGCATAGGCGTGCGGTGCTGAACCGGGATATGGGAACCGATTTCCGGAAAATCCTTTTCTGCCGGGCGGCAGCATGATGTCTCGGATGAACGTATACCGCACAGATCCAGAAGCATCCGGTCCGCAGCATCCCTGCCACGGGCCATGGCCTGCACCACTGTGGAAGGTCCGCTGACCGCATCACCGGCTGCGTAAACCTTTTTCAAACTTGTCCGGAAATGATCATCCGTGTCAATATACCCGAAGGCGTTGATTGCCAGACCGCCTTCCGGCATACGGGGGCCGGTCTGACCGATTGCCGGAAAAACCTTTTCAAATGCCAGGGTGAACACCGGACTTTCTTCTGCCGGAACCGGCCAGGCAATTCCTTTTGCATCTGGTTTTCCCGGTTTTGTCTGCATGCAGCGCAGCCTTCGGAAATAACCGTTTTCCCCTTCAAAACCGACTACCTGGGTCTGATCAATGATATCAATGCCTTCTTCCATCGCTCCTTTGATCTCTTCAGCATCCGCCGGGATATTCTTCTTTTCAAACCAGGATACCAGGGTGACATCGGCTCCGATACGCGAAAGGGTACGGGCCAGATCAAAAGCCGCATTGCCATCTCCGATGACTGCTACCTTCTCCTTCAGATTTTTAATCTCTTCCCGGTAAAACCGGTTCAAAAAGGAGAGACAGCCTTCCACTCCTTCCAGATCTTCTCCTTCCACACCGAGCTTCCGGTCCTGCCAAGAACCGGTTGCAATCAGGATGCCGTCCGTTTCCTCCTGAATGCATTCAAGATCTTTGGCTAGGTTGACGGGATGGGACAGGATGAACTCCACCCCCATCTTTTCAATATAATTCAGTTCAGCATCCAGTATCTCTCGTGGAAGCCGATGGGCTCCAATACCGTAGCGAAGCAGTCCGCCGGCTTTCTCCTCTTGATCATAGACCGTTACCGGACATCCATGCTGAGCCAGTTGCGCAGCAGCGGCAAGACCTGCCGGACCAGAACCGATCACAGCGAATCGCTCCGATCGTCCGGCTTTGGGTGCCGGGTGCGGGATATTTTCCGGATGCCGGGTTTCATAGTCGGCCAGGAAACGCTTCACCGCACGAATGGAAACCGCCTCATCCACCTGCTCTCTACGGCAGGCCGTTTCACAGGGATGGGTGCAGATCCGTCCGCAGATACCGGGAAGGATGTTCTTTTCCCGGATCAATGCCAGGGCTTCCGGATATTTTCCGGCCTTGGCCAGAGCAATATACCCCTGAGCATTCACTCCCAGAGGACAGTTTTCCCGACACAGGGAAAGGCGTCTTTTATCAATCACCGGCCGGCCGGGCAGACTGAACCTGCCGTTAAATTTAACAGCCTTTTCCGACAGCTCCGGTCTGATGGGACACACATCGGCACAGAGGCCGCACAGAATGCATTTTTCAGCATCCACAAAAGTCTGCTGTCTGGTCAAGGTGACGCTGAACCCCTGCTGATTGTGCTTGATGGTCTCCACCCGGGCCGGCAGAATGCATTCAATACGGGAATTCCGCAGAATACGGATCAACCCGGGACGATGGGCATAATTGAAGGGAATGCCGGATTTCAGCCGCCACTCCTCTCTGGCCAGCTTCTGATTCAGGTCCGCATCCGCCTCTACCAGGGTGACCGGTATTCCCAGTTCACCCAGCTTGTTGGTGGCAGCAATACCTGACGGTGTCGCACCGATAACAATGACTTTATGTAAACGATCCTTGGGGCGTTTCATGCAATCGCTCCTGTCTGGCCGGCAGCTTTTTTCTCTCTGCCTTTTAATTTGGACCGGCCATATTCAAACCCTCTGGTAAATGCTTTCAGGTTCATCTCTTCCGTACCCTTGGGAACCGATGATTTCACGGCTTCCCTTGCAGCTTTTTCGGAAATCAGAGCTGTTATGGCGGTCACGAAACCGATCATGATGATATTGGCCATCATCGTGCGTCCGAGTTCCTCTGCCATGCGTGTGGCCGGAATATCAAAAACCTCCCGCTGTCCGTCCGGATTCACCAGATCCCGATCCGTAATCAGGTATCCCTCCGGCTTGATCTGGTTCTTGTATTTTTCATAGGCGGACTGGGACATGCACACCAGCACATCCGCCATCTTAACATAAGGATACTGGATGGTCTTTTCCGATATGATCACCTGAGCACAACAGGCGCCCCCTCTCGATTCCGGACCATAAGACTGAACAAGGGTGCTTTCCCTGTGATCTCCCAAGGCAGCCGCCATTCCCAGAATTTTCCCAGCCAGTACAATACCCTGACCGCCGAATCCGGTGATGATTACCTCCTGCTTATTGACTTTTTTTGCCATATTCCCCTCACCCGGTTTTCCGGTTTTCCGCTGCCCCTTGTTCCTGAGGCCAGTACATCTTACGATAGAGCTCATCACAGGTGGGCCGTTCAATATCGATAAATTTATCCAGAATCGCTCCCTTGTTGAAATTCACATCCAGCTCAGCAGGACTGGCGCCATTTTTCACAATGGTGTTTTCATGATATTTTTTCAGGGTTTCCAGGGTTTTCTCCTTGTTCCTCCGCCCGTAATTGATCGGACAGGGCGAAAGCACTTCGATAAAGGAAAACCCTCTGCGCTGGATAGCCTCCTGAATGGAATCCGCCAGATCCCGTGCATGCAGCATGGTCCAGCGGGCCACATAAGTGGCTCCGGCTGCATAGGCCAGGAGGGGCAGATTAAACGGGGTTTCCGAATTTCCAGCCGCGGTAGTAGCGGATTTTGCCTTATGGGGTGTAGTGGCTGCCACCTGCCCGCCGGTCATGCCGTAGGTCAGGTTATTGACGCAGACCACCGTGATATCCATATTGCGCCGGGCAGCGTGGATAAAATGATTCCCACCAATGGCAAACAGATCCCCATCTCCGGAAAACACGATTACATTCAAATCCGGTCTGGCCATCTTGATCCCGGAGGCAAAAGGAATAGCCCGGCCGTGTGTGGTGTGAAACGAATCAATATTGATATATCCGGCCCCACGACCGGAACAGCCGATGCCGGACACCATGGTGAACTGATTATACGGAATATTGCTCTGTTTGATGGCGGACAGGCAGGAGGTAAAAACCGATCCGATACCGCACCCCGGACACCAGATATGAGGAATCCGCTCCATCCGGACCAGATCTTCCAGGGGATGGGTCATGCTCTCTGTTTCATGATTTTTCATGCCAGAAACTCCTTTGCAATCTTCAGGACATCCTCCGGCGGAACGACTGCACCGCCCGTATGTCCGGCTGTAAAACAGGGGGCAATGCCCGCGCACCTCTGTACTTCACGGCTGATCTGACCCATGTTGATTTCCACAGTAATAAACCCTTTGACCTTTTTGGCCAGATCCCGGATACGCTGCTCCGGAAATGGCCATACGGTTATCAGCCGCAGCAGCCCCATGCGAATCCCCATCCCGCGGGCTTCTTCCACAGCCGTATACGCCGTGCGCGCGGAAACACCATAGGAAACCAGAACGATTTCCGCATCCTTGAGACGGTAATCCTCTGTGAGAATGATGTCATCCAGATTGTTACGGATCTTGCCGAGAAGCCGGTCCATCATCTCCTTCTGGATATCCACGGACATGACCGGATACCCTTTTTCATTATGGGTCAGACCGGTTACATGCACATTATAACCATCACCAATAGCCGGCATGGGAGCCACTCCCAGCGGACCAGGCTGAAAAGGTTTGAAACGGTCTTTCCTTCCCGTTGGCTTTACGCGTGAAAAGGTCTTGATCCTACGTGCCTCGGGAATGATTACTTTTTCGCTCATATGCCCCACAATCTCATCCGACATGATAAACACCGGCGTGCGGTATTTCTCGCTCAGGTTAAAGGCCGTAATGGTCAGGTCAAACATCTCCTGTGGAGAAGACGGAGCCAGAGCGATAATTTCATAATCACCATGAGACCCCCATCGCACCTGCATCATATCTCCCTGGGCACCCTGTGTGGGAAGACCAGTGGATGGTCCGGCTCTCTGAACATTGACCACCACGCAAGGCGTTTCCGTGACCACTGCCAGGCCCACGGTTTCCATCATCAGACTGAAACCAGGACCTGAAGTGGCGGTCATGGTTTTGAAACCAGCCCAGGCT
>CAYTGW010000095.1:4894-14806 GCA_964437395.1 uncultured Desulfocicer sp. | reverse complement strand
AGGATTATGCTATAATCAATGACAAATATCGGCGATATCCCAATTTTTAAATAAGACCCGTCATCTTGCCGATCAATATCAACTCGCAAAACCGAAAATCGATAACAAATCAGGTAAAGAAAAATAATAGATTATTATCCCAAGCTGAATTGAAAAATTGCAAAGCAATAACTTGAATTTCTAATTGCATTAAGCTGTGTTGAAAAAATTGTCGCTTCAGCTTCTCTGCATCTCTATCATAAATATAAATACGCTTACTTTTTATCTTTTGAGCTTCATTTTGTGAATACGGATTCAAGAGTGAAAACCACTTTGGATCTGAATTCCCTGTGCTGAATAACCATTTTCACAAAAGCAAACAATCCTACTTATGCAAAAGGAGGCAGGAAATGCAATTCCTGAACCGGATAGTGACCATCGCTAAAAATAACAAAGGGTTCACACTGATTGAAATGGCCATTGTACTAATCATCATTGGAATTATCATCGGTGCAGTCGTGAAAGGAAAAGATATTATTCGCAGCAAAGAAAAAAAAAAGATCTATTCAAAATTTTTTAATGAATGGCGGTTGACATATGTCAATTATTATGATCGTTCCGGCAGAATTCTGGGTGACATATCATCACCGCCGGACAATCAAGCAGACAGTACCGATTGCGTGAATCTGAACAATCATACCCCGGTATCAGGCCAACCATATTACGGCATCACTCAAATTGGTCTTTCAGCTCCGACAACCAATAGCACCGATACCTGTACCTATCGATATACAAACAGCGAAGGTGGCGCACAAGACATCTCAATCACCTTCAACCATGGAGCGGACAATAACACCAGCGGCAACTATAATTACATGCAAATCTCCAACATCCCTCTTGAACTGGCATTGGCTATTGATCGGATGGTCGATGGTCAGGCAGATGGCACGATCGGAGATTTTATTCGGGTAAACTCAACCGGTGCTTTGCAGCCATGGATTCAGTCCGGTGAAAAGTCAACCGATATAACCAGCGACGTGCGCTGGAAAATGCAGTTTTAACGATGAAAATATTACTTACATTTTTGAAATCCGGTTTGCTTTCCATGATTCTTGCCATTCTTGTGATGGTTTCAGGATATTTTTTCCTAAAAGAATATGGCTTCTGCCTCGCTCAGGAAGAAAGGCTGGAAGCCCTGAATGTGAGACTGGGTATTTCAAAAAACCAGCTTCAGGAAACGACCAGAAAGCAGCGAATCTTTACCCGGGTTCAAACTTTTCTTAACCAGGCAAATATGTTGGGTCTTCATGAAAAGAAGTGGGCAATATATAATGTTAACATAGAAGAACCGGTTACGTTTGAAGCTTTTGAACAAATACTGGAACAGTGCAATCAGACTCCTTTGTTCTATTTCAATCCCATCAGTCTTGAAATAACAACAGCAATAGACGAAGAGCCAAACAAAAATCCAAGTTCAAATAAATCAAATCGATCCGCCTTGCCCGAAAAAAAAGACGGCGATATCTTGGTCAACCTGAAAGGTTCTTTCATCGTCAGAGAGAAATAATGATAACACGCCCCCAAAAATACATCATCGAACTGGACGGTATCTGCTACAAATTGAATGGGAAAATCTTAGAGCAGATTCCCAATCTATCCAATATTACCGATGATTGCTTTCTAATATCCGATTTTGGACTATCCAACTCACGAACCATGATAGTAGACTCTGATGTCCGCTATTCCGAACTCATGGTTCGAAAAAAACTTATGGAATCCGGAGAGTATAATGAACCGGTTACTGTTATTACGCATTGGAAAAAAGCAAAAGGCGGAAATTCAACTTTAATATTTTTCACATCACTGCCCACACGCATCTTCAGTCAATATCAAAACAATACTTCCTCCCAGGATGGCTGTATAATACTATTTCCTTTGTATTCAATACTCTACAGCGTAATTCAAAAAAACCGCTCCAACAAACCAGTTGCCGTTCTTTTCCAGCATAACCGGTTTGGTGATCTCCTGATCGGAACGCGCAGGGAAATCTTCTATGCCAACCGGTGTGTCAGTTTTGATACTAGTGATGAACAAATCAAAACCCTCTGGGAAACAATAGAGAGGGATATCAAAACCGCTGAAGCAGATAACGGGATAAAAATTGAAAAGCTTATTCTGGTGAATTGGCTGGACAGCTCAAAGCTTCCGATGCATGATGAAAATACTCATTTTGAATATTCGTCCCTCCAGAAAGAAGTTATTCACTTTTGTAATGAACCCCTGGAACTTTCTTTCTTCAATGCTGTTCGAATGGAAAGCATCCGAAACAGTATCTCCAAACCAATAGAAAAGGCTGCCTATTTTACAAAAAAAATTACTCCCCTGGCAAACATCCTGTGTGTTCTCATGATTCTATTCTTCACAGGGGCCTGCCTTTTTTCTGCAAACCGAACGCAGCAACTTGACAAAACCATTATACAGACTAGACGTGAAATTATTGAGATACAAAAGCAGATCCCCATATTGCCGGAAACCGTTGGATATCAGGATACACTTTCCTTTGTAAAAAAGATTTCCACTTATCGTGAAACACCTTCTTTTCAATTTGTCATGAATGATCTGTCAAGCACATGGTTTGCAGAAATGAAACTGGAAACCTTGAAAATCAACTATACCTCAGACTCGATTCAGCTGGAGCTTTTTGGGAAAATTTCCAGTTCATTCAACTCTGCTTACAAGGGATATCAGAATTATTTACACACACTGAAAAAACGCGGTTACCACCTGACTGAAAATCGTTTTGATACAGAAATTCAAAACTCCCAGTTTTTCATCAAGCTCTCAAGGGCGATACCATGAAAGCAAAATATCACGGACTGGTTTCAATCGTAATGATCCTTTCCTCAATCGGATTAACTCTTTTCTATTATGCAACCGATTCCTGGAAAACCATCGAAAGCCCTTCCGGCAATTCAGACTTCAAACCGCTACCGCTTTACCCGGAACCCAGTGCATTGGAAATGAGTACTATTGATCAGCTTAGCTCCAGAATGGATGTATTGAAGACTCCCCTGATTACACAACAAATCCCATCAGACCTTCGTCTTCTCGGTTATATGAATCCCGATTCGACCAAGTTCAGTCAAAAAGGAAATAATCTCATTTCACAACACGAAAAAATGGACTATCTGCTCTCCTTTACCTTTTCTTCGGGAAGCAAACAATTTTGTATACTCAACAATGCTTTTTACCAGGAAGGAGCTTTACTTCCGGACGGCAGCCAAATCCTGATGATTCAGACAAGACAGGTACTGCTGGATAAAGATGGGGTTCAAAACTGGATCAAAATCGAGACGCAAACAACCAGCCAACAAGAAAAACAGCAGGATAATCTCAGTCCGGGGCGTACGCAAAATAAGGAGAAAAAATGAAAAATAAATATGTATTACTCTGGTTGAGCCTCCTTTTTTTTCTAGCATGCTGTTCTCACTCTCGTTCTACTGCGCCTTCCCCCCCTCTGAATAATAAAAATGTATCCGAAATTTCAAAAGCGTCAGAAGAAGTGGCAGATCGACAGGATAAGATATCGGAAAGCCTTGAAAAGGAAAGAAAAGACAATATCAATCTTGAACCGATCATGCCGACATATGATCCCCTTGAGGAACACATTGTCTCATTTTCCATGATGGATGAAAAATTACAGACCGTTCTCTATTCACTTGCCCGATCCATCGGAATGAATCTGATCATAGATTCGGATGTCCATTATGAAGACCAGAAGCTTACAATGAATTTTGAAAAGGTGACTGCATCCCAGGCACTCAAAGAGATACTCAGATCCTTTGACCTCTATTATGAAACAAAAGGCAATATTATTCGAATCCGATCCTTTCAGGAAAAACTCTTCAAAATCAATTTTCTGGATACGGAAATAAAAACAACCTTTGATGTCGGTGGCGATGTTCTCGGCTCTCAGGATTCAGAAAGGTCAACCGGTTTGTCCGGTAATTTCAAACTTACCGGCAGCGGTTCCAAGACATCAAATCCATATGAAACGCTCGAAAAAATAATAACTCAGGTGAAATCCAAGGAAGGTAAATATACGATCAATCGTATGGCCGGAAGTCTTTTTATCAAAGACAAACCATCCGTCATTTCTTCTGTTTCACAAATTGTTCATCATTTTCAAAATATGCTGAACAGGCAGGTTCTGATTAAAGCAAGAATTATCGAAGTCAATCTTTCTGATGATTACAAATATGGAATCGACTGGAGCGTAATCCGGGACTCTGCTACATCGGTTGATTCCTTTACAAAAATGTCATGGTCGGCAGGTAATGGACTGGTGCTGTCTCATCGAAACGGAAACTACTCTCTGAACCCCCTGGATGAAGCAGTGAATGCATTGCAGACTTTTGGAGATGCAAAAATAATTTCCAACCCCAGTATCCGTTCCATGCACGGCAAGCCGGCGATTATCAGTGTCGGAACATCGCTGACGTATAAAAAAAGTGTAGAGACCACCACCTCCGGTACTGGTGATGTTCGAACCGAAGAAACCCAGGTCGAAGTTTCAAATGTTTTTGATGGCCTGATTTTGGGCATTATTCCTTTTATTGAAGAAAACGGAAAAATCTCCCTTCTCATCAATCCCATTAAAAGCGACGTTGACCGAGCAAGTCTTGAACTGCAAAATGTTGGGGCAGACCAGAGCATATCCCTGCCGGAAGTAAATGTGAAGGAGATCAGTTCGACCATATCCATGCATGATCAGGATGTCATTATATTGGGCGGCCTGATTGATAAACGCAACATCAATGAGAATCAGGATGTTCCTTATTTATCTGTGATTCCCGTTGTTGGCTATCTGTTTAAAAGTGAAATGCAAAGTGTTGAAACCCGTGAATTGGTAATTATTCTGAGCGTAAAAATAATATGAGTCTGATATTCAAAGCGCTGAAAAAACTAAAAGCCCAACCGTCGCAGAAACCGGAAGGAAATGAAGATCTGCTTCGTAAAAGCGCCAATGTATATTCATTTCAAAAGATCATTTTTTCTCCACTGGTCATTATTGTGTTATTTATCACAGGATTGTTTGCTTACTACGGAATTCAATTTTTGATCTCCTCCCTTCATCAAAACACTCAAGCAAATGTTTCTTCCCCTTCCAGCCGTTTTCAATCACATACCGTTGAACCCTTAAAACAAGGGAACAATGCGGGAGAGGGTACAGAAAAACTGGAAATCCCGACCCATCCTGAAAACATGCCGGAAGCAAGGAAACAGGAGATACGGCAACAGCAACCTGGAGTATCTTTTTCGGAGACTGATCCCACTGCTTCGATAGAGAAAGATTATCAAATCGAATACATGGGAAAAGATAGTGATTCATCCGGCACCTCCCCCCAGATATCGGATGCAGGAGATCAGGAAAAACCTCGACCGGAAAATCAACCCGCTGCATTGCTTCAAAATCTGAAAAATGGAATCCCTATTGCTGTGAATCAGAAGCAACATGTAAAATGGGAAGAAGAACCGTGGAACGAACCGAATGGAAACAGCCTCCTGGCAACCAGTACCGAACAAAACCGGAAACAAAGCATGGAGGAGATTCTTGTTCAGATAAAAATCGATAAAAGTAGAAAAGTCGCTTCTCTGATTTCAAATATCGAGGAAAGCATTCAAAAACAGAATTACCAGGAAACAGAGCAACTGATACAAAAACTGAGCGACCTTATCCAAAAAGACAACCCATATCTTTTAAAAATCAAATCGTTTTTTTACATCAAAACAAAAAAATATTCGCAGGCTGTTGAAATCCTGCAAAAAATTTTGGCAAAAGATCAAAATGATCTTGAAGCCAATATCAATATGGCCATCATTGAAATCAAAAACGGAAAAATAGAGGATGCCCATTTGCGTCTTGTGAACCTGGCTAAAATCTACCCGGAGAATTCAACCATTCAGGACCTGTTACATAATTTTTACTGATTGGATAATGATATTATGATCTTTAAAACCCTCTGGCTGGATAAATCAGGATAAAATAAAAAAACGGTTACAGTGTATCTCAATGCCCTCTACCCTATGGTCTGCAAACAGAATTATTTCCGTATTGCTGTATTTCGGCATCATTATCCTTACAGTCTGGGGAGGGCTACGTGCAATAAACTATTCTATTGATTCCAAATTTTATAAGGATTTTCTCGTAAAATGGGAGATCTCGATCCGGTTATTAAACCAGATTCAAACAACCTGGCCGGTATTCACCGGTAACAACCATGTCCAGTATATGGATCAGTTGGTTCATCATATGAAGAACAATCAGATCACCATGCCAGCCTCCAACACGCAGTTTTCGTACATCTATATTATGGATAAAATCGGATTTGGACAGGGCGAACAGAAAATATTTGTTCTCTGCCTTCCGGGCAAATTGATTCTTTATGATATTTCAAGAGAATCCTTTGAACGGGTTGATCGATTTATCGACGGCATAACCGGACCAGACCTGGGACGGTTTCAATGTCAGCTCAACAAAGGGACTTCTTTATATACATGCGTCTGGGAATTATAGCCATAAGGTGTAATCATGGAAAAAATGATATCCAATAATGAGATGGGGTATCTGGAATACTTTGGTTTACAGCGGAATCCGTTTCCGGTTGCACCCGATGATGACAATTTTTTTATCTCCAACCACATTGAACAGATATTGGCGGAAATCATCCATGGAATTATCGCCAGAAAAGGGTTCATGGTTCTTTCCGGGGACACGGGTTTGGGGAAAACAAGTATCAGCCGGAGGATATTACGCTTGCTTGAAGAAAAGGGAATAGAAACCTCTCTTATTTTTCATACTTCATGCAGGAATATCGAACTGCTTCGGGAGATCAACCGGGATTTTGGCCTGGAAACCGGTTCTCTCCGGTTTGGAGATTTATTGAATGCATTAAGTGAATTTCTGACTGAAAAGAATAAAAACAATCAAAACTGCGCTATAATTGTAGATGATGCTCAAAACCTGGACTCGAAATCCCTTGAATTGATCAGAATGATTTCCAACTACGAGGCAGATCAAAAAAAACTGGTTCAAATTTTACTGATTGGCCAGCCGGAACTGATTCAAAAGCTGGATCAGCCGGAGCTAAGACAATTAAAAAGCAGAATCATCATCTGGCAAAAGGTTACCCCTTTGCTGCTGGTTGAGCTTGAAAGCTATCTTTTTTTTAAACTGAATTTATCCGGGAATAATGGTCAGCTCCATGTATCCAGACCTGCTGTCAAAACTATTTTCAAACTTACACGAGGAAATCTCCGGCAGATCAATATCCTAATGGATCGATGTCTCTATGCGGCTTATCTGGCAGATTCAACAACCCTTACCCAAAAAATTGTTAAAGACGCCCACCGGGATATCAATCCGTTACATGAACCCGGAAGATCCGGGTTGAAACCAATGCTGGTATCGTCATGCCTAATTCTGTTTCTGATCCTTATCTTTTATTTCGGAAGCGCTTATTTACCATCTGCAATAGAGCGATTCTCTTCTGTTCCATCTGTCGCGGAAAACCAAAATTTTCAAAACACCAAAAACAAAAAATCAATGCTGATTCAAAGCATTTTAGAAATCTCACCGATTCAAAAACTGCCTTACCCCAATTTGCAAAGGCTGCCGGAACTCCTGACACCCATCGATCCTACCCTACCCCCATCAAAGGTTTATAATTTTTTAAAGGCTTATCAATTGGCATCCTATGAAACCCTGTTCCTACAGGCAATCAATACAAACAACTTTCAAAAAATCTCCAGACAGATTTATGATCAGACCGGATATCGCCTGATTCGGTTAAACACACTTCCGGCAAGTATAAAAGGTCAGTATGATGTTCTTGTCCGGAATGAAGCCCAAAACAATGAAAAGGAATACATCCTGTTCTGGCATCCTGACCCGAAAATAAATAATTTCTACTATGGATACCAGGGAGATGAAATACGTTCCCTCCAGAAAGCACTCAAGGAACTGTCACTGTACCAGCATAAACTGGATGGTATTGTAGGGAAGGAGGTATTAAAAGGACTTGTCTCCTTTCAAAAGCAATGGGATTTACCCATAACAGGATATCCGGATGAAAAAACCCTTTTCCTGTTATGTCATCTAAAAGGATCGGAAAATGACTCAAGAAAAGACCAAAAAATTTCTGGGTGAACTTCTCAAGGAAAAAGGAATTCTCACAGAAGCCCATATCAAGTATGCCCTGCAGGAACAAAAAATCAGTAAGATGAAGGTGGGTGAAATCTTTGAACGACTCGGTTTTGTGACGGAGTACGAAGTTGTAACCACCCTTTCTGAACAGGAAGGAATACCTTATATTGATGTGGATGAAATACTTCCGAACGAACAGCTGCTCAAAATGTTCAATAAAAATCTTTGCCTGAACAACTCGTTTCTTCCTGTCCGCGTCCATGAAAAAATTGTTGAAATCGCCGCTCATAATCCTTCTGACCCCAAAATTGGTCAACTGGTCTCCAGACAGACTGGCCTGATCCCGTCTTTTTTTATGGCAGAAAGAACCAAGGTGATCAATGCGATCAATAAATTTTTCTATTTTCTTGAAAATCCGATTGAACGCCTGATTGAAAATGAGATCAACCTCCTCTCCCAGGATCGTGAAATGGCAAGGGGTATGGATACCCTGGTAAAATATATTCTTCACCTTGCAATAAAAATGAGGACCACTGATATCCATATCCAGCCCATGAAGCAGGCGATTAATATCTCCTTTCGCATTGATGGTGTATTGAATTCGATCATGTTCCTTCCTGTTTCGCTGAATCGGATTGTTTCAACCATCAAATTAAAAGCAGATATGGATATCGCCGAACAAAGACTACCCCAGG
Source organism: uncultured Desulfocicer sp. (assembly GCA_964437395.1). Lineage (GTDB taxonomy): Bacteria > Desulfobacterota > Desulfobacteria > Desulfobacterales > SURF-7 > QZKS01. The sequence goes on along the minus strand of CAYTGW010000095.1, from coordinate 5,926 downwards.
ATGGACGTTTTTCAGCAATGATCCTGAACAACAGCTATGATTTCAGGGTATCCACAATTGTTTCTCCGCAAGGAGAAAACATGGTGCTGCGTATCCTTCCCATGGAAACTGCGATTATGGGCATGGCACAGCTAGGATTCCTTGAAGAGCATATTAAAATCGTTGGAAACATGTTCAATGAACCATTTGGCATCATTCTGCTGACCGGCCCTACGGGATCCGGTAAATCCACAACCTTGTATGCCGGCATCCGAAGACTGGATCTTCTTCATAAAAACGTCATTACCGTAGAAGAACCGATTGAGTATGATATCCCGCTCCTCCGCCAGACCCAGGTCAATGAAAAAGCAGGTTATACTTTTGCAAATGCAATACGATATTTTCTTCGCCATGATCCGGACGTAATCCTGGTAGGGGAAATCAGAGACAAGGAAACAGCAGCAACAGCCATCACTGCTTCGACAACAGGTCATCTTGTTTTATCCACCCTGCACACAAACAGTGCAGTAGGTGCCATACCACGACTGAGAGATCTTGGTGTAAGACCATTTCTTATCTCCGATTCCTTGATCGGTGTTGTCAGCCAGCGTCTTGTAAGAAAAATATGCAAATTCTGCAAAGAGTCCTATACACCTTCGGAAAAAGAAAAAAAATATCTCCGGGATCAATCCATTACCCAATTATTTCGTGGAAAAGGGTGTGACGTTTGCGGCGGATCAGGGTATTTCGGAAGAACACTGGTATATGAATTACTGACGGTTGACCGTGTTCTTGCACTCATGATCGAACAGGAATCGGATCTGCACCGCATTATGGAAACCGCCAGAGACGGCCGGTTTGTGGATATATCGGATATTACTGCAATCAAGGTAAAACAGGGAATTACAACTACCGAAGAAGCTGTGCGTGTCCTCGGTAATATACGGCAGGTTTAAAAAGTCTATGGGGTATTTCAGGTTTAAACTACTATCACCTTCCGGAAGAGTTTTTTCCGGGTTTATCAAACTCCCTTACCAGGATGATATGTCGGCG
>CAYTGW010000095.1:0-4884 GCA_964437395.1 uncultured Desulfocicer sp. | reverse complement strand
CGATGGCCCATCTTGCACGGGACGGAAGTACTGCAATCCATGTCGGCAAACCCGGTATGATTTACTCATTTTTATTGCATCTAGCATCCTTCAGCCTGCAACAAAAGATGTCTCGTTCAGACCAGTCCGAATTCATGAGCAACATGTCTCTGATGCTCCGTTCGGGTGTACCCATATCATCCGCACTCAAAGAATCTTCTGCTTCATCAAGTCTTCCTGAAATTTCAAAAGATATCGAGGATATGATTATATCGATACAAGGCGGATTAACATTTTCCGAAACTGCGTCCAAATATTCCCATATTTTCCCGAAAACAATCCTTCACCTGATTCGGATTGGAGAGGAAACCGGACAACTGGATGAAATGCTGAAAAAAGGCGCTAGCCATCTTAAAAGGGTTGACGGAATAATCAGTGATACCAAACAGGCACTCTTATACCCGTCATTTGTCTTTTTCATGCTTGGTGCCGGTCTTATTTTCTGGTTTTATTTTGTTGTGCCCAAAATTGTTACCCTGTTTGTAGAAATGAACGTCAGCCTTCCAGGCCTGACGGTATTCCTGATCTGGTTGTCTGAAATTGTCCAGAACTATCTGTTTCATATTCTCAGCGGGACTGCCATTATCATCATGATGCTGTCGTATCTGTATAAAGGAAGCTTGAGAGGACAAAAAATCATCGATTCTGTATTGCTCAATCTTCCTCTTTCCGGAACAATCATCAGGGCATCCTCCCTAGCCTTCATCACGGAATACTTATCACTGCTGTTGAGTTCCGGAATCGACATTCTGCAATCATTAAAAATCCTGAGGGAATCGATTTCCAACAGTATTTACAAAGAGAGCCTCAATGATATTCTGGAAAGCGTATCCAGAGGGGAAGGCATTGCCGGTTCATTTAAAAGTGCTCAACTGTTTCCACCTTTTGTGATACGCATGATCGGTATAGGAGAGATGAGCGGCACCTTGACCGAACAGTTGACATATGTTGCAGAGGAATATAAAAACAAACTTTCCATTCTGGTGTCCACGATTGGAAAAATCATTGAGCCGGCTGTGCTGATCATCGCAGGCATCATGTTTGCTATCATTATCGGTGGATTGCTGCTGCCCATATACGATCTGGTCGGACAGATCAGCAAGTAATATATTGATATTATCTATAGAGTCGACCCCTATCATTGATTATATCAAATTGACTTATCCAGGATATTTCTATAACAGTTTCAATCAAAGAATCGGAAAGGGATTACATTGTTTAAAAAAAACATGATCTTCGAGCCGATCCGATAATACTATCGAACCATAGAAAATTCAGGAGCAACCATGAGACAGATTGACGCCAAGGGTATGGCATGCCCGGCACCGGTAATCCAAACCAAGGCAACCATAGAAGAAGAGAGCCCGGAATCAATCAATATCGTTGTTGATAACGAGGCTGCAAGTCAAAATGTCAGCCGGTTTTTACAATCCCGGCATTATAAGGTTACCTTAGAAAGACTGGGAAATGATTTTCATGTTCAAGGACAGATTGACCCAGACGATATCAGCGAAACAGCACACCAACCCAAACCGGATCATCAAAAAATCCTGGTCATGATCGGTTCTAACAAAATCGGTAATGGTGACGATGTGCTTGGAGAAAAATTAATGATCAGTTTCCTGAAAACCTTGAAGGAAATGGGCTCTGATTTATGGCGTCTGGTATTTGTAAATAATGGAGTCAAACTGACCATTGAAGAATCCATGGTTCTGGAGGATTTGAAATATCTAGAAAAAACCGGAACCCATATCCTTGTATGCGGCACATGCCTCACCCATTTTAATCTTCTTGAACAAAAAAAAGTCGGACAAACCACCAACATGCTGGATATCATCACCTCGATGCAACTTGCTGACAGCGTGATCAATCTATAAGCCCTGATCCAATTATCCAACCGGATTCTTTTCGCATGTAAGGAGGAAATCATGCTCAAAGCGAAAGACATTATGACAAAAGATGTGATTACAGTTTCTCCTGATATGGAAATTACAAGCGCTGCCGGCCTTTTAATCGAACATCATATCAACGGGGTTCCGGTGGTTGAAAAGGATGGAAAAATCGTCGGAATCCTCTGTCAAAGCGATCTGATTGCCCAGCAAAAAACCCTTCCCATCCCCTCTTTGTTTACTTTTCTGGATGGCTTCATTCCATTCAATTCTTTAAAAAAAATGGAAAAAAATATCCAGAAAATCGCGGCACTCAGTGTTGCCGATGCAATGACGGCAAACCCGGTGACAGTCTCCCCGGAAACGGATATTGAACAAATCGCCACATTGATGGTTGATAAAAACTACCATTCCCTGCCGGTTGTTGAAGGGGGCACGCTGGTTGGCATTATTGGAAAAGAGGATATATTACAGACATTGATCCGTAAAAAATGACCATACTTTTCATTCTAAGAATATTGAGCAACCTATGCATCCCAAGGAACGACCTTGTACGGTTCTAATTTGTTTTCATCCAGGCGGCCTATTGTGAGAACAAGAGGTTCTTTTTTTCTCCCGGCCATTTTTACCCAGTTCAGAATTTCTGAAACCAATGATTCTTCTCCAACACCCTTCCGGATAGCAGATGCGTCGATGCTGTTATCCAATCGCCCCGAATTCACATAGGTCCACTGATCTCCTTTGCTTGAAATAATTCCGGTATGACCTCGTGACGGGGTGGAGAAAGAAAGGATTTGTCCCGGCTGAATGAGAGCTGAAATTTCTTCCATAATCTCATTTGCTTTCTTCTTATAATCGGAAAAGATCTCAAAGGATTTTACAAAATCGGCTGTACCGGACGACTCAATCAAACCCTCTCCGCTGAAATAGGTATTGATGGCTTCGCCTCTGGATACAGCCATGTTGATCAATGTTTCTTTTAATCCCCCATGCCCCCCATACCGGTAACCAAGCTGCCGGAGGCTCTGAACAATGAGCTCATAACAATTGACCTGGTCATATTTCATTCCCAGGCTCTGCTTGACAGCGTCAACCAGTTTTTCAGAAAATGGATCAGATTCCTTATGAATGCCTTCGGTTTGTTGGATTGCTGAATTGATCACCGGATGAATGCCCTCAGCTCTCTGAACTGCTGAATTGAGACCCGGTTCGATCCTTGTTTCTTCAGTTTTTTTTTCGGTCTCTCTGTTCCAGAATATGTTGCCATCCATTTGATCGATATAGATTTTGGTACCCTCTTGTATTTTTCTGAACGGTTTGTTTTGATTTTGTTCTGAATGAATGATCTTCCAGCAAGATTTCTGAAAATCGGGATGATCGATCAACAGGTGAGAAACCGTAGGATGGCTCTTGGAAATCTCACCCAGTAAAATGGAACCGGCACGTTGGCCACTGACCGGTGTACTGCTTCCATCCGGCAACTTGCTATCCATGTGGTCTATCCGGATATCTCGTTGTTTTGTATCCAGAATATTTGCAAACCCAGAATTCCCAGCCCTGTTTTCCTTTTGCCTGGGAACCTGTTTTCCGGTCATTCCCGGAATAGAATCTATGTTCATGGCTTCCCACCTTTTATCGTCATGGAAACTATAACTTAGCAACATATATGCCATGGAAAAGATAGTTCGCAAACCTTTTATAAAGCCAATAGTCGAGCTACCGGAGCCCGGCTATTGGCTTTCATAAAACAGGGAATCGTATCTGAACGGCGGTTGATAAAAAAAAATCGAAAACAGTCAAATTATCGACTGTTTCTGTCAAATATTTGTAAAGTGATACATCATTTCCTATAAAACATTTTTATTCAATGTTTCATAGAATTGAACTCCGATTCCATAACGAAATGAATCATCAATTTCACGGCACCACTTCACTCTTCCTTTTAGTATCCTGTAAGCTTCCGGATTAATCTCCATGTCCGGTTCATTATTCACCATTTTGATACAAATATCATTCCCTGGCGGCAATGCATTCTCTGTTTCAAAACAGATTCCGTTGACACAGCAGTTAATCATTTTGGCTCTATTAAAATCGCCGTCTTTATTTCTTGAAAACATCAGATCTGCTTTACAATAGCTTCGTGCAAAATTTCGATTGGCTGATACACTCATGGTATACCTCCTTATGTAAATGGTCCTCCAGAAATGGCTGAAACACACACTCCTGGCAAAAAAGGTATTTGATCTATCACTCAGAGTGAAAGCATCTGACGAGAGGAGAACAACAACGAGGGACAATGAGTATGGGGATGCTAGCAGTGTAATATGAGACCGAAGACGATTTCCGCATTCTCGTTAATGGTGACTGTATGCGTATTTTACTTTGGCTCAATCTTGAAGTCAACTTCAAATTTCATTCAAACCCGGCATCCGGTTATTTTTTGTTAACCAAATGACATAAAACGTTTATCTTGCAAGTAGCCACTATCTTGTTTTGGAATAAAACAGGAAAGTTTTATACGCTGCTGGGAAGTCAGTTCTTCAAATTGCAACCCACATCGTTTAAACGAACTCTGTTCAAAAGATTCATTCAAATGGACCTGAATATCTGACACAATACTAACCGGAAGATTATCAATATAAAAATCGTCATCTGCCAATAAAATATCAACCGCAATTTTCTTGGTAAATTCTTTCCCACTGATATAGTAAAAAGAGATCCCGCCCATACTCATATCGACAATCTGCCCGAGTTTGAAACTGGGATTCTTCACAATTGCAAATGTGTCGGATGGAACTTTAAATCGTTTATGTTGTCTGCGGTCATGGAGTTGTTTCTTTTTTCTTTTCATGTTGATACTCCCTTATGGTTGATATGAAAAAACAAAAAGTACACACAAGGGCCAATTTCAAAAGTCTGTTGTTGTAGTTCCGGCGAAAAATAGACACGCAGTGAA
>CAYTGW010000094.1:0-14843 GCA_964437395.1 uncultured Desulfocicer sp. | reverse complement strand
AATGGCAGATCTGTCAATATAGTGCATATCCTTTTTCAGTAACACCGCTTACGATCTTTCCACCCTTTATCACAGCCTGTATATTCTTAACCTCACGGATATCCTTTAACGGATCTCCATTCACTATCAGCATATCCGCATATTTCCCAGGTTCCAGGGAACCAATTTTATGTTCCATTCCAAATACCGATGCGGAAGTCAACGTTGATGCTTTTATAACATCCATGCTCGACATTCCGCATGCTTCCAACAGCTCAAGCTCACGTATAGGAGTCGTATGGAATGAAAAACCCAGAGATGCATCGGTTCCCATGGCCACAATCCCGCCTTTTTCAACAAATATCTTGAGATTGGCGATCTGCATAGGGGCAGCTCTTTTTAACTCTCCTTTTGGACCTTTGATAAACGTTCCATCAACGGGTTTATCATCCGGTGTAGCATGCCACCTGTTTGTAAATTCCCGGATTGCTTTATGTATTGATTTGTGTATGGGAGGATTAAATGACTTTTCATCGCACCATCGCTCTTCAAATCCCCGAACGAACAAGTCAATGAGGCTGAGTGTCGGTACAAATACAATTCCCTTTTCAACCATTGCATCCAGATCTTCTTCTTTCATGGTTTCGAAGGATGCGTGATGTACGCTGTCGACACCACATCGTATTGCCTGGGCATAGTCCTGTTGATAGGTAATATGAGAACAAACCTTTAACCCCCAACTATGAGCCTCATCTGTCAATGTCCTGAACTGGGTGTCTGTCCAGGTCGGACAGGGTTCTCCGGCAAATGTTCTGGATACATTCACTGTCTTAATTGCCGATACTCCCTGCTTTACAAGCTTGCGAACCGCTTTTCTTATTTCCTTTTCCGTCCCGACTTCTTTTCCTGCCCCTGCCAGGTAAAATAACCAGGGGAAATACTCGGCAGGATAACCGCCTTTACAGGTGAGAATCGTAATGGCATAAAAAATCCGTGGCTGTAAAACCGGTAGTTTCGGGATCAACCGTATGGTGAATGCGGAACCAAGGTCGAGGCAAGAAGTTACACCCCCCTTTAGGGTTTCTCTTGCATTTTGCATTACAGTGGACATTAACAGAGATATGGTTGGACCACCGTTGTTATAAATATGTTTATGAGAGTCAACCAACCCCGGCATTACGGTTTTACCCCTGGCGTCAATATATTCCGCATATCCATAAAGATCTGCTTTCCCGTCTCTTTCAATACGCGCAATCCGTTCACCCTGAACCAAAATTCGGGCATTCGGAATTGGAGGTGCTCCGGTCCCATCTATCAATGTCCCACAGTGAATAACATATCTGTCCATAAAACTCCCCCTCACCGTATTATTCTATAGTCAGCTTATAAATCATCCGGATGGATACCCTCAATTGGGGAGCTGGGATCTTTTCCAATTTCAGGTAGCGTCTGCCATACTCTCTTTTTAATCGGCAATATGGGCCGTTTCATGTATTCATCCATGAACTGCTCGTAACCCACTGTTGGATTTTTAATGCAACGACAGGGCAAGGCCATGATAAAACGTCCGATACATCCAACATTGCAACGGATGCATTTGATAATGTCGTCGAATCGGCCCTCCTGCACTTTGTTAACCCAGTCCGGATCTGCAATTTGCTGCCGTCCCTGGGAAACCATATCCGCCTTACCGGTCGTGATGGTATCCACTACATTTTCTACATTGTGTACCGAGGGACAAATAAGGGGTATAGTCAAACCTTCTTTGATAATTGCTGCTTTTGGTATTACCTGTCCCTCTGTATTGGGTATAAAATCATTCATTTTTTCATACGAGCCGTCGGAAAGGTGAATGAAATCAGCCCCCTCTTTTTCACAGCGTATGGCAATGCGTCTGACTTCTTCGGGTGTCAAGCCTTCCGGAAGATTATCCGAAGCACTGATTCGCACACCCACATTGTAATCCGGTCCGACATATTTCTTGCAGGAATGAATACATTCAAGCAGAAACCGGATACGGTTCTCAAAGGTGCCACCATACTGATCAGTGCGTTTGTTCGAACGAACGGCAAAAAAGCTGTGAATCAGATAGCCATGAGGTGCGTGAATTTCTATTCCATCAAATCCGCAACGTTTGGCTAGTTTGGCTGAAACGCCAATATCATGAACCAGTTCATGGATTTCTTCCACGGTTATTTCACGGGGTGTTTCCCCGTTCATATGGGTCCCGGGAACCTTGTTGGCAAAGTTGATCAGTTCTTCCATATCATGAGTTTCAATAATCTTTCCCTGATAGCCAAGGGTTCTCAGTATGGCCATGGGATCCAGACCGTTAATCATATTCTCAGGATAGGTTTTATAAGGAATAGGAGACGCTGAAACCGGCTGAACCGCCCCTGCTTCACGGGTCCCCTGGCGTCCTGGTCCAACAGCGAGTTGAGCAAAAATTTTTGCGCCAAATGCATGGACGTGTTCCACCAGTTCTGACATCATGGGGACAAAAAGCTCATTATCCAGCCTGGCGTTATTGTATTTGCGATAGGTATCAGCTGTTGGGTGCCCGGTAGCCCCTAAAGCCTCCGTGATAATCAGGCCTGTCCCTCCTTTAGCCCTGGCTGCATAATATGCCATCTGCTGGTTGCTCACATAATGGTTTGGCCCTGTATAGTTCATGTTCATCGGGGCCATGGCTATCCGGTTTTTGATTTCCACCTGCCCGATTTTAATCGGTTCGAAAATAGAACTTGTATCAATCTGTTTCTTTGTCATAGTTTTTTCCTTTTTTTCTTATTGTTATTTGGAGTATTATCCTTCATCTTATTTAACCGGTCTGAATTTGGGCAGTGTAATCTCAGAAGTGACCGGATCAAAAACAACTTCTACAGGCATATCGCACTTCAACCTCTCAAAATCACATTCCACGATATTGCTCATAATGCTGAATCCTTCATCCATGTTAATGATGGCAATGGCATAGGGTACATCCGTCATAAATTCAGGAGGAGCAAAATCATACGTCACTGTGAAGGTATAAATTTTACCCTTTCCGGAGGACTCGAGCCAGCCCAGGTAGCGCCCCATGCAGTTAGGGCAAAATTCTTTGGGAAAAAAAACAACCTGGCCACAATCATCGCATTTTTGGTAAAGTAATTTGCCTTGCTTACAAGCGTTATAAAATTGTTTACTCAATTCAGTTATAAGCGGAAGCGGCTTTTTATATTCGTTCATATGGTTATACCTCCTTTCCCAAAACTCCGACGTGAAAATCCATTCCAATACCTCCGGATGCTGTTTCTACAGCAATACCAGCATTTTTTACCTGACGCTCGCCCGCCTTGCCCATAATCTGCCGGGCAGCCTCAACCAGGAGGGCAACTCCGCCACCGGCGCCGGTGTGACCTTGAGCCATCATAGCACCGTTGGTGGAAACCGGTAATTTCCCTCCAGGAGATGTGTTACCCATTTCAACAAAATTTCCAGCCGCTCCTTTTTCACAAAGCCCCAACATTTCCATGGTTATCAATATAAAGGTGGGGAATGCGTCATAAATTTCCGCTACATCGATATCGCCGGGGTTGATACCCGCCATTTGATATGCATCATCCACCGCCGGCCCCCAGGCTTTAGAAAAATTTTGCGGTTGGGCGGTTACCGAAAAGCTGGTGCACCGGGACCCGATTCCCAGAATATACGCCGGTACGTCGGTCAAATCCCGGGCGCGTTCCGCGCTAGTGACAATGTATGCTGCCGCGCCATCAGCAAGAATATTCATCATGCTTTTTCGAACCGGTGATGAAATGATTTTTGAATTTAAAATTTCATCGGTTGTTTTTGGCTTGCGAAGCATGGCATTTGGATTTAAGGCAGCCCATTTTCGAAGCGATTCAACAACACTGGCGATCTGTCTTTCAGTGGTTCCTGTATCGTGCATGTAACGCTGCTGAAGGAATCCTGCCAGTGCGAGTTGACTGAAGCCATATGGGGATTCGTATTCCTGACTGACTGATGCTTTCGAAAACATCCATATCGCAGTGTTTAAATCAAGAGCGGTTCCCATACGATCACAGTGAACCACCAAAACCGCTTTTGACAAACCTGTTATAACCAGAGCGCTTGCCACCTTCAGAGAATTAGCCGAACTAGAGCCACCGGACATGACTTGAAAATTGCTTTTGGCGGTTTTACCCAATCCCAATTCTTCAATGATCCACGAACAGACCATATTAGCATTATCCATAGGATTGCTCACCACACCGATGAGCATAACGGTGTCAATTTCATTTTCGGGTCTACCGGCATCCCTCATGGCCATTTCACAGACATCCACTGCTGCTTTGATGAATGATCGATCCGGGAAATGGCCAGTCGGCACTTCACCGATACCCACAATAGCTGCTTTTCCACGTATATTTTCCATTTTATCCCCCCTTGTTTTTATAAGCCTGTTAGAAATCGACTGATGATCGAGCGCTGAATTTGGGATGTACCCCCACCAATGGTTCCCATTTTGGCACCCCATAAGCTTCTACCGACAGGATACTCCACCATGCATCCATTGCCCCCGTGAATTTGCACTGCTCTATCGGCAACTCTGCAAGCGGCTTCGGTTATGAATGTCTTGGCAATAGCGGCATCCAGACTGATGTCTTCCCCTCTGTCCTTCTTCCATGCCAATCGATACACCAAGAGGCTGGAGGCCTCGATATCCATTTTCATTTCAGCAAGCATAGCCTGCACAAGCTGAAATTTACCAATGGGTTTACCGAATTGCTTTCTGGATTTGGCGTATTCAATGCTCATTTTCAGATCGAATTCCATATTGCCTATGTAGGGTGCGAATGCGAGTCTTTCCCAACCCAGTGAAAATAGCATGGCGGTGAACCCCTCATTTTCCTTGCCTAAAAGATTTTCTAAAGGGACTTTACAGTTGTCGAAAAATAATTCACCAGTCGGAGCATCATCTCCTCCATATTTCTTGAGCGGTTTTCCAATTTTTAAGCCTGGAAAATCCTTCTCAACAATAAAAATGGTGATCCCGCCGGCCCGTTTGGAAAGATCGGTGGAGGCAAAGACAACAAAAACATCGGCAATCGGCGCATTTGAAATAAAAGTTTTGGAGCCGTTTAGCATATAAAAATTGCCTTGCTTTTCGGCAGTTGTCTGTAGACTGGTTGCGTCTGAGCCCGCATCCGGTTCAGTTAAAGCAAACGCGCCAATCCATTCACCTTTGGCCATCTTCGGCAGATATTTTTTCTTTTGCTCCTCTGTGCCGAGATCCACAATGGGCATAGCAGTCAGAAACAGATGGCTTCCCAGAACGACGCTGACGCCCCCGTCACCACTCGCTCTTGTCAAGGCCATCATGGCGGTAACGGTTGTGAGAGCATCTGCACCACTGCCGCCATATTCTTCCGGGATACTCAGACCAGTCAGACCGAATTCAGCTATTTTGTTCCAGATGTCTTTTGAAAATCCGGTTTCCGTGGCCCGTTCATTTACACCGGGCAGGAGCTCCTTACGCGCAAACTCTTCAACGGATTTTCGAAACATCTCCTGTTCTCTGGTTAAGTTGAAATCCATACAATCTCTCCTTTTTTTTAATCCTCTTTTTGCTTGAAAGGCAGAGAAACAGTCGCCTCACCATCAATTACATGTTCTCTGTTCTGATTTTGAACAACCAGCATACAATCCACCAGATTTTCACCCCTATCCTGATATTTTTTTAACACACTCCCCATAAAGGTGAGGGTATCCTTGGGCCAGACAATCCCTGAAAATCTAAGCTTATATCTTTTCATAACCCCATCACCTGCCCAGTCCGTGACAACACGGGTCAGCATGCCGCCATGCATGAGACCATTGGCAAATATGGATGGAAGCCCGACTGCCTTGGCGAATTCTTCATCATGATGAATTGGCTGAAAATCACCGCCGGCACCCACATATTTGATAATATGTGTTCGTGTGATAGTGATACCGAAAGATGGCAATGTTTCTCCTTCTTTGATATCTTCAAAATATTTTTTTGCACTACTGTTCATAATAATCTCCGTTTCCCTATTTCTAATGAATATCTATTCAAAACTACGCGCGTTCAATGAATACATTCTTTCCTGTAACAACCAGTTTGCCATCCGTATCGAAATACTTGATAAACATCTCAACGAAGGTCATCGTTCCGCCACGCTTTCCCTGTTTTTCATAAATGTTCCCGATGCTGATTTCCCCCCGCAGGTTTTCACCAGCGCAGATTGGCCTTTCATAGATGAATTCCGTCTCGCCATGAACACTTTTAGCAACATCCATTCCCAGATTAATTGTTGCTTCCATGATAAAATTTTCCGATGGCATGTGAAGAGCGAAGGTTACGGGAAAAGTCGGTGGCATGAGAACATCGGTAAATCCTTTTGATTGGGCATATTCCCGATCATAATAAACCGGGTTGGGGTCACAGATTGCATTGGCAAATTCCCGTATCTTTCCTTTTTCAACCGGAAATTCAAATTCCAAAAGTTTTTTCCCCGCCATTTCTCCTTTCGCCATTTTAATCCTCCTTTTTTATCTTTTTCATTTATTTACATGTTATTACGGTTTGAAAAAATCCGGATCAGTAAAAACTGTTGAGTAAAAGCAACTATTACTAATTAAATAGTAGTTACTAACTTTTTAGCCAAAAAAATACCCCAAGACCTGACTCATTCAGTGCAACTTTACCTTTAAGTGTCGACATTGGTCCTTCTCCTGACAATGTTGAATTGCGCTGCTTCGATCAGTTACACATTTATTTATAGAGTTCATTAATTTCCGTTTCATATTTACTGATGACAACATTGCGTTTGATCTTTAAAATGTTGGTCAATTCACCGTCTTCAACTGAAAGAGATTTTCGTAAAATTCGATATTTTTTTATCTGTTCTACTCGGGATAATTTTTGATTGATGATTTCAACATGGCCATCGATCTCCCTTTTTATAAAATCCGCATTCAATAAGATGTTATGCTTCTCGCCACTAACGCCATATTTTTGTGCCTTTTTCAGGGCGGTTTCTTCATTGATGGTTAACAAAGCTGTAAGATATTTTCTACCATCCCCTACAACCACAGCATGTTCGATCAGTGGATTATCCATTAAGTATGACTCAATTTTTGAAGGAGTAATATTTTTACCGCCTGATGTAATGATGACATCCTTTTTTCTCCCGGTAATCCAAAGAAAGCCATCATCATCAAAAAAGCCGAGATCCCCTGAATACAACCATCCGTCCAGAAAAGTCTTTTTAGATAATTCCGGTTCCTTATAATACCCATCTGCAACATTGTCGCCTCTGACCAGAATTTCACCATCCTCGGCGATACGTACCTCAACCAGAGGGAAAGGTTTGCCGGCAGAGCCGAAACGTATCTGATCCTTGGTACAGAAACTGGTCGTTCCATGTCCTTCCGTCTGACCATAGACATCCTGGAGCCAGATTCCTAGCGTCATAAAAAAATCGAGAATTTCTTTTGATGTAGGAGCTCCGCCAGTAACCGTGATTTCAACACGGTCTAGACCGAGGGATGTTAAAATTTTCTGAATAACCAGGCGACGGGCAATTGCATACTTTATGTAAAGTCCGATACCAATGGCCTCATTATTGTACCTTCGCCAATTGAATTGCTTTCCGATACTTATAGCCCAGTTGACAACCTTCTGTTTATTGGCTGGAAGCCCTTCCTTGAATCTCATAACGCCTTCATACAGCTTTTCCCATACCCGAGGAACTCCAGCCCAGCATGTTGGTCTTATTTCTCTTAAATCATCAGCAAACCATTCATAACCGCGCATAAAATATACCACTGTTTCACTAAATAACGGGGTAAACAGATTGACTGTTCGCTCCGCTACATGTGACAGCGGCAGGTAAGAACAGGAGATATTCTCGCGTATTTTTGTCTGAATGGACAAATGAACGTTTTTACCTGCAGAAGCGCAGTTTTTATGGCTCAGCATGACCGCCTTTGGGGGACCGGTTGTTCCGGATGTATAAATAAATGTTGCAATGGTTTCCGGCTTTACCTGGGCTCTGATATTAGTCAATTCTTCATCTGTAATCTTTTCGCCACCCAACAGAAATGTAGTGAGGTTTATGATTTGGTCTGTATCAGCGATTGTGTTTCCCTTCTGAAGGATAAATTGTTTCAAATGAGGGAGATTGTCTAAATATGGTTTTACTCGCTGAAAATATGTGATTTCTTCGATGATAAAAAATCGACTTCCCGAATGGGCAAGAATATATTCAATCTGTTCGCCACTGCTTGTTTGATATACCGGCACTGAAACAGCCCCCATGGTCATTATGGCCATGTCTGCAACAAACCATTCCGGTGAGTTTATGCCAATCAGCGCAATTTTATCCCCGGTTTTCACACCGGCAGCGATGAGGGCTTTTGCAAAATTATCCACACGTAAGCCATATTCACGCCAGGACATCGTTTTCCAGCGATAATCCACTCTATAGCATAGTGCATCGGAAGCTTGTGCCTGTATAACCTTCTTTCCAAATAAATCAGTAATGGTATCAGATTTCATATCCAACATATCTCATTTAATTTAAAAAAGTTAGTTAATCCGCCATTGACATATAATGAATATTAAATAAAAAATATTGTTTATTTTAATTTTATTAGTATTTACTAATAAAATGTCCAAAAAATTTTGGGTTTGTACCCAATAGGTAATATTTATTAATTTTTAGTTAGTAATTACTATTATCCGGAATAATTGTCAAGAGTTTTTTATATAAAAATAAATTTTATTAATTTTTTATTTACAACAAACTGTTAATTTTAACTTACACCGTCACTTTTAAAAGGCCCTCCATAAACTGATAAAAATTTTCACATTTAAAGGTTTTTGGGTCTATGAATTCTTTAACAGCAACAACCGTAAAATACTGACTGGCAAATATAGCCGCAAGCAAATGAAGATCTAAAGTGGTTTTAATTTTACCCTTTTCTTTGGCTTTTTTCAGGATCGATTCAATATGCCTTTGATGGGCTTTAATGACCCTCAAATACTCCTTCCGCAGCTCCGGATCATTTTTGTAACTGAATATGTGAACAAGAAACATCGACTTATCCGGATGTTCTTTGACAAAGTTAAAATATATTCGTATAACCTCTCGTAAATATGAAATTTCATCATCAGGATTCTGCTTATAAATCTCTTCATTTTCTGAGAACAGATAATTTACTATGGAATAAAAACACGAAATAAACAGATCATTTTTATTTTTAAAATGTTTATACATTGTTGGTTCAGAAATACCAGCGGCTCGACTGATTAAAGCAGTTGTTGCGGCTTTATACCCTTTATCGTTAAAGATATTGATTGCCGCATCCAGTAAATCCTGATGTCTCTTTTCATACAACAAGTACTTTTCCCTTGATTTATCGACAATATTTTGCATTTTTTTGCTCTCTCACTTAATAGCTTGATAACAATTACAATTTTAATATTAGTAATTACTAATATTTTTATTATAAGTCAATAAAAAAAATAGCCCGGATTCGACAATTTTAATTGAAAAAATAGCGGCTGAATCAAAAATCTGAACAAATCGGTCAGCAACCAGATGAAGAGAATCGGAAAAAACATTGAGATCATCAAGCAGAAACAAAGGAAAAGGCTATTCTTGAAAAAAATTTGAGTATGGAAAAACAGCCAGCCTTTAAATCTCCCAGAAAATGCCATTGGGACCGGCATTCACAACGGTTGTGTTTCCTATCTTTGCATGACTTCCCGCACTTTCATGAATATGCCCGCAGACACATAATAATGGATTCTTTTCAAGGATTGTCTCCCGAATCGCCTGACTCCCGAAACTTTGACCGGAAGATGATATATCTACCGCTCCTTTTGGCGGGGAATGGGTGATCAGGATACACTTCTGAGGACATTCGGAAAGCAGTTTTGTCGCTTCCTGTTCTGTAAAATCATAACTCCAATCGCCAAAAGGTGTTACAGGAATTCCGCCTCCTACCCCATAAAATGGAATCCCCATCAGCTCAACTCCGCTTCCGTGAAGTACTTTGGCATTCTCCCATTCCTGACAAGCGCTTTCAAGCTCTTCCCGGCTTTCACTGTTGCCAGGTACCAGGATTATAGGTTTCTGAATCTCTCTTAATGCCTCAATGGTTTCCCGGAGTCCTTTTCGAACCAGTCCGAGATCACCGGCTCCGATAACCACATCCACAGATGATGATTTTCGAACCAACTCTCTGCAATGCTTTATACTGCAATGTACATCACTGAATAACAGCAGCTTCATGTCACCTCTCTCTTGTCATCTAAAAAAATTCATAGACCGGTGAGTCACCCGGAATACTTCTCTTTCAATTGAAAAAACTGCTTTGTGTTTCTGATGTTTGACAGATCCTG
The DNA here is from genome assembly GCA_964437395.1 of uncultured Desulfocicer sp. Taxonomy (GTDB): domain Bacteria; phylum Desulfobacterota; class Desulfobacteria; order Desulfobacterales; family SURF-7; genus QZKS01. Next base: position 4,444 of record CAYTGW010000094.1, on the reverse strand, counting down.
ATCCGTACTGATCCGATTCCAATCATTATACCCTTTTTGAATTGCATTCTGCAGCCAGTCGATTGAGTCTTCAATTCGATTCTGTTTTGAATACAGGCAAGCGATATTGTAATAAATGGATGGCTGAAATGGATGGAGTTCTATCATTTTTTTAAAATATTCGATTGATTTACTGTACTCATTTTGTGACGAATAAATAAATGCCAGACTATTGAACGCATTAATATAATCCGGTTTAATAGATAGGGCTTTATTGTTGAACAATATGGCATTCTGAAAATCTCCCATTTTCAGATATACTGTTGCAAGTAAATAATATGACAAATGGTCATTGGGATTATTCTCTGCCTTCTTCTGAAGATCTATTATCAACCGATCAAATTTCGATAAAATGGTTTTCGTTTTTTTCAAAAAATCGGATGCCTGAGGATCCGACGGATTGATTTGCAATACCTTTTCAAAGTGAGTGGCAGCAGTCAGAAATCTTTGCTGTTTGAATAAAATATACCCAAGATTAAAATGTGCAGAAGCATTTTCCGGATCGAGCTTTATCGTTTCCGTAAAATATTTCAATGCGTCATCATTCATATTATTATTCAGGCAATGAAAACCCATGTAGTAATTGACAGACACTTTATCATCATAAGATGAGTTTTCTGCAACCGTCAGATGGGCACGTATACATGCATTGCGAATTTCCGGATCACTGATAAATGAAAAATCCCGAAGCGGAAACTTCCTGCAATATTCTATCAGATATCCCTCAACCCGTTTCCTTTGCATCTGTGACATATTGGGGATAGCATCCATCTTGGGAAAAGTAATCTGAAAGGAAAGAAGATAGGCAAGGTAATCGATCTGTTTGTTGATATCGGAAAAATTTTCTCCGAGAATGGCTTTGGTTTCTTCTCTCAGCCATGATCTCTGTTGAATGATACCTGCGATTTCATTCGTTGAATCAAGTGCATGCAGTAGTTTGGGAGCTGAATATTCAAGAAGAGGAAAATTATCGGTATTCACATTCCCGCTGTCAAACAATTTTGAAAGATCTTCACTCAGGATATGATGATAAATAAGACTGCTGTCCGAAAACTGCATATTGGTCGATTTCCCGGCATACTGAAAATTCTTTTTTGCAATTTCCGGATTCAGGTTGTAATCATCTGCAAAACCGACCAGAAGAAAATCCGGACCGATCTCCCGGGGATGGGTTGAGGCGATCAGACTGTTCGGGAAAATTTTTGAAAATGTTCTGCCGACAAGTTGAAAGGTTGGCCAATCCATCTGATAGGAGTGAAGCCATTGAACGTATATCCCATTTTTTTTCAACCGGTTTTTGGCAAGCGTCATGAATTCTTCTGTAAAAAGTGAGGCAAGACCGGCCATCCAGGGATTGGATGGTTCCGATATGATCACATCATACAATTGGTCAGACAATTCAAGATGCGCGCGACCATCCTGAATAATCAGATTTGTTTTCGGATTTTTCAGGAGATTATTGTTCCAAGGGATAAAATAATTACTCGCCTGAATCACCTGCTGATTGATTTCAATCGTATCCAGTCTGTCAATCGGATAGTGCAGGATCTCTCCGGAAGTGATCCCGCTGGCCAATCCCAGCACCAGGACATCTTTTGCGTCCGGATGAAAAAGCATGGGAAAATGAGCCAGCAGAACCTGAGTAAACATATCCCTTTGTGAGCTGGATGCATCTGCCTTTCCACTGTTATATAACGAGTATATTCTCTCTCCGAGAATATCCGGTTCCGTCTTCATCACGGTCGTAAACCCACCGATGCCATCCCCGAAATAAACCAGTTCATTCTTTTCTTCTAAAGACATCCTTTGGGTTCCGAAAAAAAGAGCCTCCATCCAGCCGATATTTTTTTTATCCAGGTTTAAAGTCCGATGATATTTTCCGGTAGACAGCATTCTTCGATCCCAATTCGGATAAATCGTTATAAGAAACATGCCTGTAAGACTGAAAACAAACAGAGGAATCCATTTTTTTTTTTTTTTTTTTCTCCTCCTGAAACAAAGAAAACTTGCAATCAGGGTAACGAGCAGTTGAATCACGGCCACAAAACGAATGCTGTTCTCTTTTCCCCAAATCGGTATCAGGATAAAACCGGCACTGAATGATCCCAGAACAGCCCCTATTGTATTGATGGCATATGCAGATCCTATGGTTCGTCCTGCATTTTCCAGCGATCGCGTACAGATTTTTCCAACCAGGGGAAAGGTTGCGCCCAGACAGAAGGTTGGAATCAACATGAAAACAAATAAAACAGATCCCTTCACAATCTGCAAGATGGTAAAACTGTCTTTAAAATGAAAGATCAGTTTTGAAAAAAAGATCTGGCTGTTCCCCATGACCTGACTTAAGAGAAGTGCGGATATGGCTGCGAAAATCTGTGTCAACAGCAATAAATAGATACAGTCTTTCGCTCTGTCCGCCAATCTTCCGAAAAAAAGACTCCCCAGGGCAAGACAGGTGATGAAAGTAACCAGTACAATCGTGAACGAATACGTTGTCGGACCGATAATGATACCGAGCAGCTTGATCCAGATTACTTCATAGGCCATTGCAGAGAATCCGGATAGTGCAAAAATCACCAGCGCTAAAATGACCGACTGTTTTTCCCCTTCATACAGAAAATCCCGACCCCCTGAAACAGGAGAAGGAAAAGACTTTTTGATTTCATCATCTGCATGTTCACGGTCTTTGGGCAGACTGCTTTTTCTCGCAAAAATCAGACAGACCGCTCCGATAGACGAGTTGAGGAAAACAGCCGTTAGCAATGCCCCGCGGACACCCAGCAGGTCAATCAGCCAGAATCCGCATATCAAGGAACCAAAAGCTGCTCCAATGGTATTTAATCCATACAGACGCCCGATGTTTGTTCCGGTTCTATCCACATTGGTTATAAAAAACCGGCAGAGAACCGGAAGTGTCGCACCCATGCATGTAACCGGAATAATTAAAAGGATGGAACAGCCAAAAAATGTGATCAGATTATACATCCAGGAATAGGTGTATAACTGATTATACAGAAGGGAAAACAGTGGTTTCGATAGAACCAGCAGCAGTGGGAATAGGAGTCCGTATACAGCAATGATCAGTTCAAGTCCGCCATAAATCTGAACAAGAGTTAAAGAATTTCTAATTTTATCAATTTTTTTACCCGCAAGGTAGCTACCCAATCCAAGACCACCCATAAAAACAGTCAACACAATGCTCACTGAAAAAGGTGCGCTTCCAATTACTTTTACAATCAGTCTTGTCCACAGAATCTCATAAATAAGCCCTGTAAAACCTGAAATAAAAAAACAGGAGAGAAGCAGCGGGAAAAGAAATGAAAAGGGTTTTGTTTCTCCATCGTGCGTTTTAACTGCTGTTTCCATACAAATCCTCAATTAGTATTTTAAGTCATAACTGTCCAACTGACTGTATAACTGTCTGTATAAAATAGAATACGACAATATTCAACAACTTACTTTTTTAATAATTGAAAATTGTTTCGGATTTTTAATTCAGATGAAAAGATGAAAAGGAAAAGGGTATATGGCTAATCGAAAACTTTGGCGTCTTCTTTATAAAGCAATATGCTGATTCTTCTGTTTTTAGGATCAAAGGGATCTGTATTTTTTAAAGATTTTTCAGATGCATAACCAGAGACCCTTTTGATGCGACTGGAGCCTATCCCAACTTGATTCAGAATTCGCCTGACTGTAGAGGCCCTTTCGACAGAGAGTTCCCAATTTGTGTATTGATCACTGCTATACCGTACCGCATCGGTGTGACCTTCAATGGCGATTTTATTCTTAAGGTTTTTGATTCCAATCCCGATTTCCGATATTATTTTTTTCCCTATTTCTGTGGGGGTCGCGCTGCCGGAATCAAACAGCGCTTTATTTTCCTTATGCGTGGCTTCGATTCGCACTCCTAGTTCAAATACTTCAACAATAATCTGATCTTTCAACTCGTTCAGTTTTTCTTCAATATGCTCGTTTACGATCATTGCGACCTCTTCATCGCTGACAGTTTCATCCCCTATAGTGGCGCTTTGGTGTTCCGGAGGAATCTGCTCAGTGGTACCGGGTACATCCGATACGCCTTGAGAATCGAACAAACTGAATTCCTTGAAATATCCGGATAAATGCTCCTTCTGTTCCTTGGATGCCGCAGACATGAGCCACATCAATAAAAAAAAGGCCATCATTGCCGTAACAAAGTCGGCGAAGGCGACTTTCCAGCTTCCTCCATGATGTCCGCCATGCCCGCCCTTTTTTACTTTTTTGATGATTATGCTCTTTTTATCTTTGTCATCCTTTTCATTTTTTTTCACCTTTTATTGCTCCTTCCAGTTCGATAAACGAAGGCCGTTCATGCTCAGGAATTGCCCTTCTGGCTGCTTCCACAACCAGGGATGGATGCCAGGTA
>CAYTGW010000093.1:8503-14854 GCA_964437395.1 uncultured Desulfocicer sp. | reverse complement strand
GTTTTCCCTATCCTGATCTTGCAGAGTAAAATCATTTTTTAAACGATTTTTAAGCACTTCAAGCATATATGTAACCTTTGAAATAATAAGCCCTTTTATCATGTAACCAATTGTAAATCGCTGAGAGGCTGTATGGCAGTCCACATTCAGTATATCAAATATTTCATGAATCACAGGTGTAACCTTCTGATAGATCTCCTCCTGAACCGTGTCCATTTAGCCCTTTTCCTTGGCTCCCCAGATTGCCGGAACAATATAGGTTACTGACTCATTCAACAATTTGCTCTTGTATGCATCTACAATATCTAGAGCTGCCTTATTCAACAAAGGTTCAATCAACCGGGGTACCCTCATGATATCCTCAGAAATCTCAACATCCTTTTTTTTCTCTCGCTTACCTAAAAATCGCCATAAAAATTTCACGGTATCAATACCCCCCAGCATATTTGACATCTTTAATAGCTTTGTTCGTGTTAATCTCAAAATGTCAATTTTGGAATCAAAAAAATACATTGTGCCCAAATATCAATTTGTTGATGAACACAGTGAAACCTCGTTCACCTATTATACCAAAAGACATAATTACAATCCTCGGTACCTGTCAAGAAAAAGTTCAATTTTAATATTTTTCTTGACAAAACAAATTATAATAATACAATGTTTTGGTTTTAAACCTTGTTAAAAAAAATTTGTTATAAGGAGGTACTGAATCATGTATGCGGTCATCACCACAGGCGGAAAACAATATAAAGTTGAAAAAGGTGAGATCCTGAGAGTTGAAAAACTTCCTGGTGAAATTGGAGAAGAGGTGTCGTTTGACAATGTTCTCATGTTTTCGGATGGTGAAAAAGTCAGAATAGGCCAACCTGCTGTTGAAGATATGGCTGTTCGGGGGCATATTGTAGAGCAGGGAAAAGCCAAAAAAATAATTGTATTTAAATACAAACGCCGTAAAAAATTTCGTAAAACCCAGGGACATCGTCAGCAGTTCACTGCAGTAAAAATTGACAGTATCGGAGCATAATACAATTGCTTAAGTGATAAAGGAAAGTGAAATGGCACATAAAAAAGCAGGTGGTAGCACTCGAAATGGACGCGACAGTAATGGTCAGCGTCGCGGAGTTAAAGTATACGGCGGACAGAACGTCAAGGCCGGCAATATTATAGTACGTCAGGTGGGGACAAAAATTCACGCTGGTGAAAATGTGGGTACTGGAAATGATTATACTCTTTTTGCTAAAATAGACGGCAAAGTTACCTATGAACGGATGGGAAAAGACCGGAAAAAAGTCAGCGTTTATTCCACGTGAAATTTATTGATGAAGCGATTATTACTGTCCAATCCGGCAATGGTGGCCGAGGTTGTGTCAGTTTCAGACGTGAAAAATTTATTCCCCGCGGCGGTCCTGACGGTGGAGACGGTGGGAACGGTGGGGATGTAATACTTATAACCTCAACAAAAAAAAGGACTCTTTACCAATTTCGTTATCAGAAATTGCTACGCGCTAAAAATGGAGGCCCTGGTCTGGGCCAGCAAAAAACCGGGAAAAGTGCACAACATCTGATTATTGAAATCCCCCCGGGAACCATCATCAGCGACCCTGAAACCCAGGAAGTTATCCATGACTTCATCAGCCCGAATGACGAATACATTGTAGCCAAAGGCGGAAGAGGAGGTCAAGGAAACAAACGATTTGCAACATCCACCAATCGAGCGCCAAGATTTGCACAGCCTGGAGAACCAGGACAGACCATCAGACTGAAACTGGAACTCAAGCTCCTTGCTGATGTTGGGATCATTGGCTTTCCAAATGCAGGCAAATCTACACTCGTCAGTGTCCTTTCTTCTGCACGTCCGAAAATCGGAAACTACCCATTTACCACACTAACCCCAACACTTGGGATCGTTTATACGGACAGAGGAGAACCTTTTGCGGTTGCTGATATACCCGGATTGATTGAAGGTGCACATTCCGGGGCAGGTTTGGGCATCAAATTTCTACGACATATTGAGAGGACCAAAATTCTGGTCCATCTCATTGATGCATCAGCCATAAATCCCGAAAAACCGCTTGATTTATATAATACAATCAACAGGGAACTATCTCTATACAGCACCGAACTTGCTGAGAAGCATCAGATTGTTGTTTTAAATAAATTGGATATCACAGAAGCTCAAAAAAACGCAGACTCTTTTCAGTCAAGCATAAAAAATAAAAAGGTCATTTTGATCTCTGCTGCAACTGGCAAAAATATCTCAAACTTGAAACAAGAAATTATCAGGCAATTAGAACAATTGTATGATGAATGATCAACAAAAAATCTTTTCTTCAGCAAAACGGGTTGTTATTAAGGTAGGTAGTAATGTTCTAACCGCAGATCACGGCCTCAACATTTATTCAATCCAGATCATCAGTGAGCAGCTCAAGCTGCTGTTTGATAAAAAGATCGATGTTGTAATGGTGTCCTCAGGTTCGATGGCTGCTGGATTTAAAAAAATAGGTCTTCCAAGCAGGCCAACCGACATTCCCGGCAGGCAGGCAACCGCAGCGGTCGGTCAAGCTGGACTGATCCTTGAATATGAAAAAGCGTTTGCAAAATACGACAAAAAGGTAGCCCAAATTTTACTTACGCAAAGTGATTTAAATCATCGAAAACGGTATTTAAATGCGCGGAACACCATTAATACACTCCTTTTGTGGGGTATCCTTCCCATCATCAATGAAAATGACACCGTGGCCACAGAAGAGATTAAATTCGGAGATAATGACAATTTATCCGCCATGATTTCTCTTCTTATTGATGCGGATATTCTGATCAATCTAACCGATATTGATGGATTGTATACAAAGGACCCCAGAACAAACCCAGATGCAGTATTGATTCCGGTCATTGATAATATTGATCACAAAATTAAAAAAATGGCCAGTGGCATCCCTGGTGCCTTGGGAACCGGAGGCATGCTGAGTAAAATTCATGCTGCTGAAAAAGTTACAACCGCCGGGATTCCCATGGTGATTGCCAACGGAAAAGATCCAAATACCCTTTTGGATCTTTTTTCAGGCAAGAAAATTGGTACCTATTTTCTTGCTAAAACCAATAAGCTTTCGAGGCGAAAATGCTGGATCGCTTTCTCTCGCAAGCCAAAAGGAAAAATTCAGATCGACAGCGGTGCTGCCCGTGCGCTGCTTCATAATGGGAAAAGCTTGCTGCCTATAGGAATTGTTAGTGTTGAAGGCTCATTTATGATCGGAGATTGTGTTGAATTCTTTTCTGATATCGGCCAGCAACTTGGAATCGGACTCGTAAATTACAGTTCTGCTGACCTTTTAAAGATTATGGGCCGCCGATCCAACCAGATTGAATCTATTTTGGGATCTAAACCTTATGATGAGGTGATACATAGAGATAATCTTGCGATTAGAAGAGAAAAATAGTATCCATATGAAACCTGTTTTGGAACAGACATCTGTTTAAAAGTAAGGATCAAAAAACAGCAATAGAAAATACAAGGAGAAAAGATGTCCATTCAATCCACCATTATGGAAATGGCATACAACGCGAGAACAGTGTCCAAACAAATCGCAACCTGCTCTTCCGATCAAAAAAATGCCGCTTTATTCAAAATTGCTGAAAAATTAAAACAAAACGCTTCATTGATTCAAAATGAAAATAAAAAAGACGTACATTTGGCAAAAGAAAAAGGGCTTTCCAACGCCATGATCGACCGACTGACGATTACGGATGCAACCATCGCCTCGATGATTCAAGGGTTACAAGAAGTTGTTCAACTTTCCGATCCAGTCGGCACAACATCTGCTTCCTGGAAAAGACCCAATCAATTACAAATTTCCCGGATGCGTATCCCATTAGGAGTCATTGGCATCATTTATGAGTCACGACCTAATGTTACCATAGATGCCGCAGGACTTTGCTTAAAGGCCGGAAATGCAGTTATCTTACGAGGAGGTTCAGAGGCAATTCATTCAAACCAAGCGCTTGCAAAGACAATTCATGAAGCTCTTGCCGAAACCGGTCTTCCAGAAGAAATCGTACAAGTTATTCCGATTCCAAACCGTGAAGCAGTAACCTGGCTTTTGCATCAGGAAGAATATATTGACCTGATCATTCCAAGAGGTGGAGAAAGCTTGATCCGTTTTGTTGTGGAAAACTCTAAAATACCTGTATTAAAACATTATAAAGGCGTTTGTCATGTTTATGTGGACGATGGGGCGGACCTGGAAATGGCTGAAAAAATCTGTTTCAATTCTAAAGTTCAACGTCCTGGGGTATGTAATGCCATGGAAACCATGTTGGTTCATAAAAACATTGCGAAACGCTTTTTGCCTGTAATGGGAAACCGATTTTCAGATGCTGGCGTTGAAATCAGGGGTTGCTCTGAAACCTGCCGAATTCTGCCACAGTCAAAACCAGCGATGGAAGAAGACTGGCCAGAAGAATATCTCGATCTGATTCTTTCGGTTAAAGTTGTTGAAGATATGAATTCCGCTCTTGAACATATCAGAAAATATGGTTCAAATCATACAGAGGCTATTGTTACACAAGATTATAGTCGGGCACAAAAATTTTTAAAAGAAGTGGATTCCTCGGTTGTTCTTGTAAACGCCTCCACCAGGTTTAATGATGGTGGGCAATTGGGTTTAGGTGCAGAAATTGGTATCAGTACTTCCAAGCTCCATGCTTTTGGACCAATGGGTGTGGAAGAACTCACAACAACAAAATTTATCGTACTTGGAGAAGGTCAGATTAGAGAGTAGATACCCAAAATTCTTTTTTTATAGGATTGTTCATGCGAATCGGCCTGTTTGGGGGAACGTTTAATCCAATCCATTTTGGTCATATCAATGTCTCTAAGGAGATTAAAAAACAATTTGGGCTGGATAAGATTTATATGATTCCTTCAGCAATACCGCCACATAAAAGAAGGCAGGAGGTAGCTGACGCTCAAGATCGCCTGAATATGACCCGGCTTGCTGTATCAAATCTGGATGGTTATCTTGTATCCGATGTTGAACTCAACCGATCCGGACCTTCGTATACCATTGATACCATAAATCATTTCAGCAAAGTACTTCCCGAAAATTCGAAAACATATCTCATTTTGGGAATGGATGCATTTCTTGAAATCGATACATGGATGTCCTATAAAGAACTGTTTACCAAACTGCCTTTGATCATCATGTCAAGGCCCGGAACCGAATACTTGAAATTTCAGCAACTCAAAACATATATTCAGGATAAAATTTCTGACAATTACTGGTTCGAGGAAGAAATAAACTGTTTTATGCATCACGAAAAGCAATCGATATACCTTGTTAGAGTTGCTCCTTATGATATTTCCTCTACTGAAATTCGAAAATTAATTCGTCAACAAAAACCCCTGGAAAATGTAATACCAGAACAGGTTGAACAGTATATCAGGCGTGAAGGGCTATATATATGACATCCGATTTTAATTTATCCTTAGAACCATATATCAAGGCTGTATGTGGAAAAAAAATAAAAGGACTGGCGATTCTGGATGTCCGCGAATTAACCTCCATTGCAGATGCGTTTCTAATCTGCAGTGGTAATTCGAACAGACAGGTTACATCCGTTGCGGAACATATTAAAAAAGAACTGAGAAAAAAGGGAATAAAACCATTACATATGGAAGGAATCAAGGAAGGACAATGGGCTCTTATAGACTATGGTCATATAATCATACATGTTTTCTATGAGCCTGTGAGAAACTTTTATAACCTTGACGGTCTTTGGGAAGATGCCAAAAAAATAAATGCGAATACAGATATGAATCCTGTTCCTGTCAACCATTCATAGACCAAGATGGAGCAATCGAATGAAAATAATAAAACCTTGTATACTCATCATACTGGATGGGTGGGGCCTCAACCCCTCAATTATTGGGAATGCCGTCGCCCAGGCAAGATTGCCTTTTTTATCCAAACTCACTGAAATATATCCCCACACCCAGCTTCTATGTTCCGGGGAAGCAGTTGGGCTTCCAGATGGAGTGATGGGAAACTCAGAGGTCGGGCATTTAAATATTGGTGCCGGGCGTGTGGTATACCAGGATCTTCTCAGGATCGACAAGGCGATTCAAGACAAATCATTCTTTAAAAATAAAGAGTTAACAAATGTCATCTCAACAGCAAAAAAGAATAAATCCAGCCTTCATATCATGGGATTGGTATCGGATGGAGGCGTTCACAGCCAGTTGACCCATCTGTTTGCCCTTCTCGAACTTGCACAGCAGAAGAAATATAACAAGATCCATATCCATGCAATTTTAGATGGACGGGATACCCCACCGGATAGTGGAGCAATTTT
>CAYTGW010000093.1:0-8493 GCA_964437395.1 uncultured Desulfocicer sp. | reverse complement strand
AGCAATTTTTATTCAGCAATTACAAAATATTATTAACAAGATTGGTGTCGGGTCGATTTCCAGCATATGCGGAAGGTTTTATGCAATGGATCGTGATACAAGGTGGGTTCGTACCGAAAAAGCCTATCAATTGTATACCCAATCAAAAGGCTTGAAAGAAACGGATCCGGTTCAGGCTGTTAAAAATGCATATGCAAGAGGAGAAACAGATGAATTTGTTCAACCGATCATCATCAACCCTGAAGGAACAATTTCAGATGATGATTGTGTTATTTTTTTTAATTTTCGTGCAGACCGGGCCAGACAGATCACACGAGCTTTTACAGATCCGGACTTCAATAGCTTCAAGAGAGATCCTTATCCCAGAATCGCAAACTATGTTTGTATGACCATATACGATGAAAAATTTAAACTTCCACTTGCATTTCCACCACAGCATCTGGAAGGACTCCTTGGAGAAGCTATAAGCAAACAGGGGCTCTCCCAACTACGTATCGCAGAAACTGAAAAATATGCTCATGTGACCTACTTTTTCAATGGTGGCGAAGAAAAACCATTTCCCGGAGAAGACCGATGTTTAATTCCGTCACCGAGAGAGGTTGAAACCTATGATCAAAAACCAGAAATGAGTGCATCACCCGTAGGTGACGAGGTGGTATCCCGCATTCAGTCAGATCGCTATAGTTTGATTGTTTTGAACTTTGCCAATATGGACATGGTCGGTCATACCGGGGTAATTCCTGCTGCTATCACAGCATGTGAAGCAGTTGATGCGAATGTAAAAAAAGTGGTCGCTGCCATTCAAGCCTTTGGAGGAACAGCCCTGATCACTGCGGATCATGGGAATGCCGAAAAAATGCTTGATGTTAATGGCCATCCGCACACTGCCCATACAGTCAATCCCGTTCCATTGATTGTTGTGAACGAAGAAATGAAAAATATCAAACTCCGCCCAGGGATACTCGGAGACATCGCCCCTACTATCCTGGATATTATGGGAATTGCCAAACCCAAACAGATGACAGGAAAATCCTTGATTTTATGAAACATATACGGTTTTAACACTTCCCTTAAAAAATAGGAGCGGAAAAAATTGATTTTCCGCTCCTGTAATAGCATGATGATCAATGTGCCGGATCAAAACAGAATTTAAACCCCAGCAACATCCTTTCCGCAATGTTTACATGTTGTTGCTCTCTTTTTAATGATTTCTGCACAAAACGGACATTCCCTGGTAAAAAACCGATTGTGAATTTTTTGAATCGATTCCTGAACAGCCTCGGTTAGCTTGACATTCCCGAAACGTGAACTCTGGAGGGTTTCAATCACTTCTGTATCACCAAAATCTCCTATCATTTGAGCTGCTTTTAACCTTACCCGGTTGGGTTCTGTAGCATCAACCAACAGCTTGAGCATTTCCACCCAATCCTTTGAAACATAACAATCCGCGAGGATTGAGAATCCCCGCTTTGTTGCTTCTTTTAATTTTTCCTGTGCAGCAAGAACTTCATCATCAATAATCTGTCCCTTTGCGCCATCAGGACTAAATACTGGAATGCATTCAAATTGATCTGTTCCAGGATAATTCATACAGCGGTGGGATGCATTATGAGAATAATTCTCCCTGATATTCTCCCAGCCTCTCTTATACAAAGAGCAATCATCATTAAAACAAATATACAGATAGGGTGTTCCCCAACCCAGCCCATCGCCTAATGCAATATCAGGTACATCCCATAAACTCATTACCATATCACAATAAGGACACTTGGGCTTATTCTGGGAAAGAATCTGTTCAAGTACCTGCTCTTTTGTCTCAAATGCCATCTGTTTATCTCCCCGATTCATTTTACATAAAATCTGACCAGTAAGGAACAAGTCTTTCTAATTAATAACAAAACACAATATACATCCGGTACTCTTGAAGCCCAAACATAAGTCCCTTTTTTGATTTGTCAAATCTTGGATATGCTGCACTTCTGCTTTTTAAAATTGGAAAGCATCTTCACAAATCTTATTTTTTTTTACAAATCTATAACCAATTCATATTTGACAAACCTTATCCTTCACTTTATACTCAACTCATTATTGGAATCTTGGTTTTCCTGCTCATGAATTCAAATCATTAAAAATATCCATCATCACAAATCTCTTGTCATATAAAGAGTAAGCTTATTGGCTTGCACAACCTGACCGTTCTGCATGATATCATACGGTACTTCCCTGCCCCACATCATATTGGAAAGGAACATTTTTGTGAAAATAATTATCGGCATTTCCGATATGAAAATGAGTAACGATATTGAAACAACCCTAATCACCTATTCCCTTGGATCGTGTATTGGCGTTTCCATTTATGACCCTGTTGTCAAGGCAGGGGGGATTCTTCACTATATGCTTCCTGAATCCAGTATCGATGAGGTCAAAGCTAAAAACAACCCATTCATGTTCGCGGATACGGGTATTCCGAAACTTTTTAAAGCAACCTATGATCTCGGCGCCAAAAAACAAAGAATGAAGATTGTCGTTGCCGGAGGTGCTCAGCTTTTAGACCAGAAAGGCTTTTTTAATATCGGAAAAAGAAATCATTTAGCCCTTCGAAAAATATTTTTTAAAAACAATGTTATCATCAATCACGAAGAAGTTGGTGGAAACTGCAACCGAACCGTTCGATTGGATATTAAAACCGGTGATACTTTTATTAAAATATCTGGAAAAGGGGAAATCAGGGTATGACAACAATAGAAGAACTAATAAAAGAAATAAAAATACTGAAACCCATACCCCAGATCGCCAATCAAATTCTAACCATCGTAGAGAATCCGAATAGTTCCATTACGGATATTGCCGATATTATTCTCTTTGACCCATCCACAACAGCAAACCTTTTAAAAATTTGCAATTCCGCATATTTTGGTCAATCGAGAGAAATTGACTCTGTACGCGATGCAATTTCATTTCTCGGTATCGATCATATAATTGACCTGATTTTATTGAATGGTGGGGCTGAAAATCTGACAAAACGCCAGGAAGGGTATGGACTTCACGAAGGTGAATTATGGCGACAGGCAGTTGCTTCAGCTCTTATTGCAAAAGATTTGGCTGAAAAAAAAGGAATCGGCCAAAAAAAACATATTCTTTTTACTGCGGCTCTTTTAAAAGATATTGGAAAGGTAATACTGGACCAGTTTGTATCGGATTCCTTCGAAAAAATATTATACCAGGTAGAAAACAAGGGGCTGAGCTTTCGAGAAGCTGAGAAAAAAGTCATTGGAATTGATCACGCTGAATTGGGCGGCCTTGTAGCCAAAATGTGGAAATTCAGCCCGAAAATGATATTTATTATTTCCAATCACCATCTATCCAATCCAAAGGTGCAAGGGGGTATTGAAACATCAATTGTCTATCTTGCAGATACGATCTGTATGATGATGGGCATTGGCGGAGGATCTGATGGACTTGCCTATCGATTTCACAAAGATGTTCTCGACAGACTTGGGATAAATCATTACAGCCTTCAAGAAATTATTATGAGATTTGGAGAACGCATGCAAAAGGTAGAAGAATTGATAAAAGCGGTATAGATAATCGGTTATCCTTGAAAGGAGTCTTTATATGACCATAAAAATCCTCATCGTAAACGACTCTTTGCCTATGAGAAGGGTTATCAAAAAAACAATCAAGGCTTCTGGATATTCTTCAGCCGAATTTTTTGAAGCGGAAAATGGAAAAATCGCCTTGGATATTTTAAAAAATACATGGGAAATCACGAAAAAGGAGTAGAAATAATAACAGAAACCACCGGCGGCTTTCTATCTGTCAAAATAATCCTGTATGATACATGATACGTATCTCAAATGGTGGATAAGCGGTTTCAACAATGTTGAAACATATGTTATTGATGGAAGATGTTTTGCTGATTCATGATTTAAACTCGAATACGCTGTATGGAACGTAAAATCGGTCTAACCATTTCCCGATGTTCTGGTGGAATCATCAGGCAAGACAAAGCAAGATTTGAAATCAGGTTTATCCCTGCCACCACCTCATTCCGTTGATAATCTTGTCTGAATTCTTCGGACTTCAAATGTCTCAAAATATCGACAACATTTCCGGTTGCGCCTTGTGAATCAATATGCTCGATATATTGCTGGAAAATAGTATTTACTGTCAGGATATAAGGATCGATCTGGGCAAAACCCGTTTCTCCACATTGTACAGCAGAAACAAGACATCGGCATCCAAATGGCCGAAAAAGATATACCGGACATTCTTTGCCTTTTAATAAAGAACAAGGAGTCCAGTTCGGATCATTTTCTTCTTCAGGCGGAGTGTCGCCATTTCTGCAACAATCCGCAAGCTTGTTAATCGTAATTTTTGGAATAAATCGATCTTTGGACAGATCCAGATCCAAATAACCAAAAAACGCTTCCTTTTCTTTAACAGACATTTGATTAACAATATAGAACCCTTCAAGGGTTGTGATGGTCACATTTCTGGTACAACAGAAGGCGCAAAATCTTTTGCAGCAAACCTCTTGAGTATTTATAAACTCACTGTAAAGCTTGTAAAGCTGCTCCAGAACAGCCAGTTTCATGCGAATATCCAAATCATTTCCTTTTCATTTATCGTATATTGAACACAGTAACACTTTAACATAGACTTCCAATATACACAAAAGAGTGCTATAAAAAATTAATGATTCGAAAAGCAACTACAAAAGATATCCAGGTAATTCATAAAATTTTGAGTGAATATGGCAATAAAGGTGACTTGCTCCCACGACCGCTGAGTCAGCTTTACGATCATGTGAGGGATTTTTTTGTTTTTGCAGATCTAGATACAAAATCAATTACCGGCTGCTGTGCCCTCCCGTTTTGTTGGGAAGATTTGGCAGAAATTCGATCCCTTGCTGTATCTGCCGAATATGGGAGACAAAAAATCGGGACAAGACTGATTGAAGCAACTCTTATGGAAGCCCGATCTTTTAAAATTAAAAATGTATTTGCACTTACCTATAAACCTGATTTTTTTAGAAAATTTAATTTTCAAATCATTGACAAAGCAACCCTGCCCCATAAAATCTGGGCGGACTGCCTTTTATGTGTAAAATTTCCTGACTGTGATGAAATCGCCATGATGAAGAAACTCGATCAGTAATACCGATTCAAGAGTATATTACATTCATGGGAATAGGTGGATACTTCCAAACACCAGGTTTTGGAAGAACATGCTGTGATCCGACAATCAACCAGTATGGATCTGGATTAATTTCCCTCAGCTTCCCATCATCCGGAGGCCGAGCATGGTCTGTATATGCATAGGTTGCCTGAAACAAACAAACCGCTTCCTTGTTGTGTTTGTTTTTATCTTCATATGCAATCACATAGTTTTTTGAAAAAGCCCTTGAAGAGAGGTTATTGCTCGCTGCTATCTGATCAACCTCCTCTTTTGAAAATTTAATTAATATTGCTTTTGAAACCCCTCTTTCAGAGATCCGGATTAACGACCTAGACTCACTGCTACCGGCATATACTGTTGAGATGCACCCCAATTGCTTGATGTATTGAGCAGCCACAATAGCCGCTGTTCTTCGTCCACCAACCATAACCGGAAGACCATAGTACTCAAACAATTTCTTCTGAACATCCTCTGCATATTTATCCCCTTTTTCATAAATGTCCTTTGAAATATACCGCAGGCTTCGGGCAAGATTTTCAGCAGCATCTGCGATGGGCCAATCAATGCGGACATGGAAATGGGACATTGAGTATCTGTTTTTACTATGACTCGTGGGATCTCTCTGTATAAGAAGTGCATAATCAACCGGTAGAAGTTCTCTCAGGAAATTAAAAAAATGTGCAGAGTCAAGATATTTTTGATTTCTGTCAAATTTATTTTCCAGTGATAATGCTTTTGTTTGAATCAGATTGGTCTTTGTCGTTTTATTCGCATCAAAAAATCGAATATATTTTTTATGGACATCGGTGATGGTATCTTCCAGAAAAATTACTAGAAAAGAATTTTGTAATTCATATTCCAGATTGGGTATTCGTGCTCTAGGCTTCAATTCACGACGCTCAACAAATGGATAGGGAATATTTCGATTGATAAAATTTTGATAAGAATCTGCAAGTGAATACTGAAGAATAAACTGATCCAATTCATCTCGCAACAGCTCATAATAAGATCTTCTCAGCCGGTTTGCATTGCTCAATTCTTCTCTATATGCCCAGAAACCCAATTTCTTCTCCTATATGACACATCACTGGTTTATCCAAATGCAAGTCAGATGGATAGTCCAAAACTTCCTGTCTGGAATGCAGCCTTTTTTGAAGCCTATTGACTGCACGAAATACTTAATTAATACCACTATTTTGACGAATCGTCAATATGGAGATTTATGATTCAGCCGTTCCATATAGCTGTACAAATTTTTTCGAAATCGATAGGTCAAAAAAACAACTACCATGCTGATGCCAAAAATAATCATAAAGAGTTCATACATCTGATCAAAGACATAAGAACCTTGTAAACTCAACATCAATGTCCCCGGCATTCGACCGAAAGTTGAAATAATCATGAACACCTTTATGGGAAGCACTGTCATTCCCAAGAATAAACATAGGTAATCCTTTGGAAAGCCGGGAAAAAGAAATAGTATTAATAAAACAAAAATTCCCTGTCGCTTTAAGAGAGGCTCAAACCTGTTCAGAAACCTCTGAGAGATCCATTTTCGAATATATTTTTTCCCAAAAAAACGGCCGATCATAAAATTGATCCAGGAACCAATAGTTAAACCAATGCATGAGTAACAAAAACCAGCAAAAGCGCCGAAAAGATAACCGCCGATAAAACCGGTTGCTTCGCCGGGAACCGGCGCAAATAGAACCTGTAGTAATTGAAACAAAATAAAAATTACAGGCGCCCATCCATTAAATAATGTAATAAAATTTTGAATCTTGTCTCTGTTCGAAATAAAATCATAGCAAATCAGAATGGATTCCCAAATTTCTGTTCGATAAAGAATGAATAAAAATGCAGTAAAAAATAAAAAGCCACACAAAACCATTACAGCAAAAGGGGAAGAAAAAATGTGATTTTTCAAATTTTTTTTCCTGTTCTCCCGAACATCCGGGCAACAAATACGAATCGCCATTGAACAACATGAACCGGCAAATAATAATCTATTTGTCTGTCAACGCAGCAACACCAGGAAGAATCTTCCCTTCCAAAAATTCAAGGGTTGCACCACCACCTGTCGAAACATGTGACACTTGATCAGAAACCCCCGCCTGCTTAACAGCTGATGCAGAATCTCCACCGCCAACTACGGTGATGGCACCTTTTGCAGTCGATTCCGCCAAAAGCCTGGCAATGGCATACGTTCCTTTTGCAGTTTCCGGAATCTCAAACACCCCCATGGGACCATTCCAGACAATTGTTTTCGCATCCCTCAATACTTTTCCAAAAATTTCGATTGACCCTTGTCCAATATCAAGACCAAACGACTCCCTTGGAATGGATCTGCTTTTTACCTGTTTCAAAGCACCAACGGTTCTTTTCTCAAAATCAAATTGATCTGAAACCATACAATCTTCCGGCAATAATATCTTTGTCCCTGCTTTTGCAAGAAGCTCTTCTGCCAGCTTCACCTTATCCTCTTCCAAAAGAGAATTTCCGATTTCATAACCCATTGCTTTATAAAATGTATAGGCCATACCTCCTCCAACAATCAGGCAGTCAACCTTTGGAAGAAGATTTGAAATCACATCGATTTTTCCGGAAATTTTGGCTCCTCCAAGAATGGCCACAAATGGCTTTTCCGGGTTCTCATCAATGCGCCCAAGGTAATCCAATTCCTTCATAAGAAGATATCCTGCTGCACACTGATCCATGTATCTTGTAACGCCGTCTGTTGAAGCATGGGCTCGATGGGCTGTACCAAAGGCGTCATTGATATAAACATCTCCCAATCCTGCAAGCTTTTTGGCAAATCCCAGTTCATTTTTTGTTTCTTCTTCATAATAGCGCAAATTTTCAAGGAGGAGAACCTGACCCTCCATAAGATTTTTCACCGCATTGTTCACTGTCTCCCCAATACAATCATTCACAAACGCAACGTTTTTGCCCAAAAGCTCTTCAAGAACCTTAGCACATGGAGCCAACGACATTTCTGTAATCCGCTTTCCTTTTGGTCGTCCCAAATGGGACATGAGTATAAGCTTGCCATGTTGTTCAAGTACATATCGAATCGTAGGAAGCGCGGCCTGAATTCGTTTATTGTTTGTAACTTTACCATTTTCAAGGGGAACATTAAAATCAACGCGCATTAAAACACGCTTGCCGGCAAGTTCAAGATCCTCAACAGTCAATTTTTTCATGTTACCTCCTAATTTAAGCTTTTTTTTCAATATTAAAATGCCTACATGCCTTCTTTTATCTTGATCTGAATTTTCCGGTTAATGTCTTTTTTTCTGGACCATCTTTCGA
>CAYTGW010000092.1:0-15032 GCA_964437395.1 uncultured Desulfocicer sp. | reverse complement strand
GCTTAAAAATCGTTTAAAAAATGATTTTACTCTGCAAGATCAGGATAGGGAAAACACTCTTGTCCATATAGAACCCATTGGAAATGCATAATCGGATGTTTCCAGATTGATATTTTTGATGAAACAGGTGATCAGGTTGCATCCATGCAGGGAACTTTATATCAAAAAAAACAATTGTGTTCGCTGAAGTGAGTTATTGTGCCGATTATTTGCAAGCATGAATAATCGGCACAAACTCTAAAAGGCTACTTCTTTGAAGTGTTACCGTTCACACAACTCCACAAGAACACCGCTGGTGGCTTTGGGGTGCAGAAAGGCTATTTTTGCTCCGCCGGCGCCTATTCTGGGTTTTTGATCAATCAGTTGAATTCCTTTTTCCTTCAGTTCAGCCAAAGCAGCTTCTATGTTTTCAACTCTAAATGCGATATGTTGAATTCCTTGGCCTTTTTTCTCAATGAATTTGGCAATCGGCCCATCTGGTGCGGTTGATTCCAAAAGCTCGACTTCACTTCCACCGACCGGAAAGAATGCGGTTGTCACTTTTTGCTCAACAACTGTTTCAGATCCTTCAAACGAAAGGCCAAGAACATCGGTCCAAAAAGATTTTCCTTCGTTAATGCTGTTTACCGCGATTCCAAGGTGATCGATTTTTAATATTTTCATATGACACTCCTTTTGAGTACTAGCTGACATCGACTGCACAAAGCGCAGTTGCACACATTTGTTATCGTAAAATGGTTAACAAAGCCAAACAACTTTCAAAATTTACATTTTGATCAGGAGTTAATCTGTTTACAATATTCTGACGATCAAAGTATTTTTTCAATGGTTTTTTTAAAGCCAGGTAATGCCCTGATAATTGTATCATTGTCAACACAAAAGGCAATCCGGAAATGACCAGGCCCTCCAAATCCGCTTCCAGGAACAGTGAGAATCAGTTCCTCCTGTAAGGTTTTAACAAATGCAACATCATCAGGAATGGGCGATTTGCAAAATAGATAAAAAGCACCTGCTGGTTTTTTAAATTCATATCCAAAATCTGAAAGTGAATTGCACAAAATTTCCCGTTTTTTTGCATACAAGCTCATATCCGCACTTTCACCCTGAAGTTTGCCTACTACTCGCTGCATAAGAGCCGGGGCATTGACAAAACCTAAAATTCGATTGGCCAAGGCCATCCCAGCAGTCAGTTTTTTCTTGTGTTCTGCTTTTGGGTTTACCGCGATGAAGCCAATTCTCTCTCCAGGGATGGAAATATCCTTTGAAAACGAGGTTACGATAATGCTGTCATCATAACAGGTAAACAGGCTTGGTACCTTAATCCCGTCATACACAATTTTTCGATAGGGTTCATCGGAAACAAGATAGATTGTTTTCCCCTGCTCTTTACTTTTTTTTCTGAGCAGGGAACCCAACAATTCAAGGCTTTCTCTATTGTAGACCTGTCCGGTTGGGTTGTTGGGTGAATTGATCAGAACCACACGGGTTTTACCGGTAATGGCAGAGGTGATTTTATTCAAATCAAGTGTAAAATCTTCATTTGTTGGAACCGTTACCAGCTTTCCCCCATGGTTGTCTGCATAAAAGCCATACTCCACAAAAAAAGGAGATGGTGTGATAACCTCTTCATCTGGATTGAGCAGTGTTTTTAGTATTACATTCAAACCACCGGCTGCACCACAGGTCATGATAATTTCACTGGCAGAGATCTGCACACCTTGTTCTGTAGATACATAATTCGCCACATTTTTACACACATATGGATATCCAGCGTTGGGCATATAGGAATGATCACAAGCGCCTGGATTATTAACCAAATTTTTAAGCACAGCCCTGAATTTATCCGGTGGTTGAAGGTATGGGTTGCCCAGGCTGAAGTCAAACACATTTTTTGCACCATGCTGTTCTTTGAGCCGGGTCCCCTCTTCAAACATTTTTCTGATCCAGGATGATTTGGAAATAAAGTGTTCAATTTTTTCGGCGATTGTCATACAAGCCTCCCGGTAATATAAAAAAATAGAGTTGTTGTTTTAAAAGCGATAGGAAAAAGCTTGCTACCCAAATCTGATAAGTTCTACATCACCACCGTCTTTCTGGAGCATGTATTTGATCTTATTCAGGACCCCCTTGGAGTTTTTCAAGCATGATTTTTCTCTTGCTTTTGGGGTTGTCGATTTCGTTTTTTATAAAAAATATTTTTAAATTCCTGAAATTTATCTTGGGTAATTGCTTGGCGCATCTCTCGAACCAGATGGATATAATAGTGTATATTATGAATCGTATTTAAGTGATATGCAAGAAGTTCTCTGTTCATATAAAGATGCCGGAGATAAGCCAAAGAGTAATTCCGACATGTATAGCATTCACAATCCGGATCGGCCGGTCCTGTTTCTGTTCGAAATTTGGCGTTGGAAATATTGATGGTGCCTCTGCTGGTAAAGAGCTGGCCATTCCTGGCATTACGGGTTGGCATTACACAGTCAAACATGTCTGCCCCAAGGGAAATCATCTCCACCAAGTCCTCAGGTGCTCCAACGCCCATGATATAGCGAGGTTTGTCATAAGGTAATAATGGAAGGGTTTCCTCTGCGATTTCAAGCATCAGGTTTTTGGGTTCACCGACACTGAGACCTCCTATGGCATATCCAGGTAAATTCATATGGATAAGATTTTCTGCAGATCTTTTTCGCAGCTCCGGAAACATTCCGCCCTGAATAATGCCAAACAGGGAATTGCTTTGATGGGTTTTCATCCAGGTCTGTTTGCATCGCTGGGCCCATCTTGCAGTTAATTCGAGCGCATTTTCTGCTTCTTTTTTTGTGGCAGGATAAGCAATACACTGATCCAGGCACATCAGGATGTCGGAATTAAGGCTGGTTTGGATCTCAACTGCTTTTTCAGGAGTTAGTATATGTTTTGATCCATCGATGTGGGATTGGAATGAATACCCTTGTTCTGAAATTTTTGACAGTTTTGCAAGAGAAAAAACCTGAAATCCACCGCTATCGGTGAGGATAGGGTGGTTCCAGTTCATAAATTGATGCAGGCCGGAAAATTTTTCAATCACGTCACAACCCGGTCGCAAATATAGATGATAGGTATTCCCCAGAAGGATTTGTGCGCCGCAGGCCTCCAGATCCGCTGTTGTTAAAGATTTTACTGTTGCCAGCGTACCCACTGGCATGAATATAGGAGTTTCGATATTGCCATGCAGGGTTTCGATAATTCCGGCTCGGGCACTAGTTTCATTTGATTTGGCTATTGTGGTGAAGCGTAACATATTTTGAATTTGGGTATCCCTGCTATCATGTTATGAACATTGCATCACCATAACTGAAAAAACGGTAATTTTTTTGTATTGCCTCCTGATAGGCAGAGAGAATCGTTGAACGGCCGGCAAAGGCTGATACCAGCATGATCAAAGATGATTTGGGAAGATGAAAATTGGTGATCATACTGTTTACTGTTTGAAATTGATAACCCGGATAGATAAACAGATCGCATTGTCCTGGTCCGTCTGTCACGATTCCATTTTTGTTGGTTGCATGCTCCAGTGTCCGGACCGATGTGGTTCCAACAGCAATAATCCGGCCCTTTTCTTTTTTTTTCTGGTTGATCGTTGCGGCAGCATTTTTGGAGATATAAAATTTTTCCGGATGCATTTTATGATCTCGGATATCATTCACCCGGAGTGGTAAAAACGTTCCATATCCTACGTGCAACGTAATTTCAACAATCGGAATGCATTTTGATTTGATTTTTTCAATAAGCTGCTGTGAAAAATGAAGTCCTGCAGTTGGAGCGGCAATTGCTCCTTTTTCTTCTGCATATACCGTTTGATAAGTGTTTCGATCATCAATCGCATTCAAATCGTTGTCCCGTTTAATATAAGGAGGAAATGGAACCCTGCCGATGGTTTCTAGAATGGTTTCAAAGTGTCCGGTGGACCAAAAACGAACCAGGTGTATTCCTTCATTGAATTCAATTATTTCTGCTTTTAGATCCATATCAAAATATAACCAGGATCCTTTTTGCGGATGTTTGGACGATTTAATCAGGCAAGGACATTCAAATTTTCCGTTATTCTCGAGATTCTGCATGCCTTCCATATAGTCCAACAATAAAAGTTCAACCTGGCCTCCGGTTTCCTTATGCCCGAAGAGGCGACCGGGGATAACCTTTGTGTTGTTCACTACCAGGAGGTCTGATGGTGATAATAACTCAACAATTTCAAAAAAAGATTGGTGAGTAATTTTTCCTGATTTTTTGTCAAGGACAAGCAGTTTGGATTGATCTCTGTTGTTCTTTGGTTCTTGTGCGATCAGTTTTTCCGGAAGTGTAAAGTCGTAGTCTAACACCTGATACATGATTTTTTTACCCAATTTTTTTCCCAAGGTACACAAGACCAAGTCCGGAGAGCATCAATAAAAATCCTATCACCCTCAGAGTTTGGTCGGGGGTATCCGTAATTTTTAAAATAAAAGATTTTATTTTTTCCGGAAATGCAAAATATGGAAATCCCTCTAGAATCATTACCATCCCAATAACACATAGGAAAAAAGTCATAATAACCTTCCGAGATCTTATCTGATCTTCATTGTAAGCAGGTTTATTGAGATTGAATTCACGGGAAACAGTTCAATCCGACAGTCAACAAAGGCCACTATCATGAAAAAAAAATAGCGGCAAGTATGAAATCAGCAAATTGACAGGGTTGAGTGATTTTAGTAGGGTGATTTTCTTATGTTATAATCGAAAAAATTAGTTTTTGTTTCTAAAGAGTGTTATTCACTGTGGGAATGATAAGATTCAATCGACAGGATGAGTTTACCATAAAGGAATCAACATGGAATTTGAACCAGTTATCGGGCTTGAGGTTCATGCCCAACTAAAGACCCAATCAAAAATTTTTTGTTCCTGTTCAACAGCATTCGGCGCACCACCCAATACCCATGTGTGCCCGGTGTGTCTTGGAATGCCAGGTGTTCTTCCAGTGCTGAATAAGAAAGTAGTGGAATATGCTTTGCGAATGGCGGTGGCAACGGGTTGCCAAGTTGCTGAAATCAGTCGATTTGCGCGGAAAAATTATTTTTATCCGGATCTTCCCAAAGGATATCAGATTTCCCAGTATGAACTTCCCATTGCAGCGTTCGGGGAGGTTGAGATTGAGGTGAATGGGACTTTAAAAACAATCGGGATCACCAGAATACATATGGAAGAGGATGCCGGAAAGTTGAATCATGACCCTCATCGCCCAATGAGCCATGTTGATCTGAATCGAACCGGCGTTCCATTGATTGAAATTGTAAGTGAACCGGATATCCGGTCTCCGGAAGAGGCGGGAGCATATTTGAAAAAATTGCGTTCAATACTTCGGTATCTTGAGATTTGTGATGGAAATATGGAAGAAGGAAGTTTTCGTTGTGATGCGAATATTTCGCTTCGTCCAAAAGGTGTTGAAAAATTTGGAACACGCACAGAGTTGAAAAATTTAAACTCCTTTAAGCATGTAGAAAAGGCAATTCATTATGAGATTCGCCGTCAGCAAGAGATTCTTGAGGAGGGCGGGCAGGTAATTCAGGAAACACGCCTGTGGAATCCGGATTCTCAGAAAACATATTCCATGCGCGACAAAGAGGAAGCTCATGATTATCGGTATTTCCCAGATCCTGATCTGCTTCCATTGGTTATTGATCCGGCCTGGATTGATAAGGTAAGAAATGAGCTGCCGGAGCTGCCGGATAAGAAAACCGGCCGGTTTATCCATCAATATTCACTTCCAGTGCAGGATGCCGAGCGACTCACTTCGAGTAAAGAGCTGGCGGATTATTTTGAGGCATGTGTAACTATTTTTTCAGATCCCAAAGCGGTCTGCAACTGGATTACGGGCAACCTTCTGGCACTTTTGAATGCACAGGGCAAGACCATAGAGGAATCGCCGGTGACTGCTGAAAACTTGGCAGGACTGTTAAAACTGGTTTCGGAAGATGTACTCAGTGCAAAGATTGCCAAAACTGTTTTTGATGAAATGGCCGAAACCGGAAAGACTGCCAGGCAGATTGTAGTTGAAAAAGGACTGGTTCAGGTGACGGATAGTTCTGCCATTGAAGCGGTTGTGCAAAAAGTGATTGATGCTTCTCCTGATGAAGTGTCAGCCTATAAAGCCGGTAAAAAAAAATTGATAGGTTTTTTTGTAGGTCAGGTTATGAAGGAAACAAGTGGCAAAGCAAGTCCCGGAATAGTGAACAAGATCCTGCAGGACAAATTGGGAGGATAATCTGTGAAAATTCAAATTTCGAAGAATTGTATCTTTTTCTTATATACGATCGTTTTTTTAATTCTTCATGCTCCAATGAATGCATTATCAAACGCCCTGACACAAGTGGCCGTTATCCCATTTACAGTTAATGCGGAAAAGGATTATTCATATATGCAAAACGGGATTACGGAGATGCTGACTTTTCATTTGTCAAAGCAAGGAAAAACAAAAGTTGTAGACCCTGAACGTATTGCAGAAGCAATGAAGGATATTAAGGGGACACTGACCAATGAAAAAGCAGAAAAGATGGGTCAGGATTTGAAGGTGGATTACATTGTATACGGCAGTGTCTCAGTTTTTGGCAAACAAGTAATTGTCCAGGGAAAAGCACTTGATTTGAAAGGATCAAGATTACCGGTACACTTATCCAAAGAATTGTCTTCTGTGGATGGAATCATTCCGGAGATCAACGGGTTTGCAGGAGAAATTAACAAAACATTTTTTAACATCGATGCTCATCAAGAAAGTGCAAAAAATGTAAAGGAGCCCGATAAAGATAATAATGCAGCTTCATCATCCATTATCACACATCATAGTTCACGGGAAAAGGCTATGATTGGTTTTTGGAAAAGTGAACCTATTGAGACAATAATCCATAGTCTGGCTGTTGGTGATACGGACAATAATGGTATCAAAGAAATTTTGATCCTCTCACCCCATGCAGTTGATCTTTATCAAATTCACCAATCAAGGCTTGTAAAAAAACAAACGATTTTTTCCGATAATGACCTGAACCTGATCAGTATCGATATCGCTGATATCAATGGAAACGGTTTTGCCGAAATATTTGTTACCAGCCTGAGTGCTCTTAAAAATACGGTTTCTTCCTTTGTGATTGAATATAACCAGGGCGTTTATTCCAAAATAATCGAAGACTCCTCCTGGTATTTTAAGGTGGTTGAGCATCCGACCTTGGGAAAACAATTATTGGGTCAGATGCAGAGAACAGGTCGTGCTGATATTTTCAGCGGTGCAATTGTCCGGATGACCTGGAAGAACAGCCAGTATGAGCCGACGGATCCGGTTTTGCCTGAAAATACGGCCAATGCATTGGGCTTTGCATTCGGAAAACTTTTGAATACGGTCGAAGATATCTGTGTTGTTGTGACCAGGGATAATTCACTGCAAGCCATTGATTCTTCTGGGAATCGATGCTGGTCAGGAAAAGGGCCATATGCGCCGCTTCCATTTTATTTCCTGCTATCCAAAGAGGAACCTGGAGTTGAAAACCGGCAGTATTATCCCATGCGGGTAGGGATCAATAATACCGAAGATGGGAAAAATCAACTTGTCATTATTAATAATCCAAATCATTCTGGATCGTTATTGAGTTTTTTCAGTTCAAACGATCAATCTCATATCGAGGGTTTTTCCTGGGATGGGATTGGCTTTGTGCCAAGCTGGGAAACGCGAAATCTATCAGGAACGATTACTAATTTTGTAATCGATGATGTTGATCAGGATGGGAAAAAAGAACTGGTTGCCAGTTTGATTATGGAAACAGGAACAATTATAGGAGGTCATCCGAAAAGCATTCTGGTTTCATATGATCTGAAACAAATAAGAGAGTAACTGTTATTGCAGAAAACCCGGATACGGTCTGACCGTATCCGGGTTTGAAATGATTAACTACATTTTTTTACGATACATATCGCTTAGAAATTGATTTGAGTTTTGGCACCAAAGTACATCATTGATCCCTGATCAGCGCCTGTATTGCTGTCCATATAATCAAAGTACCCAACTTCCGGAACGATAAACACACCTTGTGTAAAGGTGTAAGTTGTATTCACATAGTAACACATGGTGTCATCTTTTTCTGCAGCTCCATCCAGATCCTGAGTATCATATCCAACACCTACTTCAACCGTAACTTTTTCATTGGGTTTCAAACCGGCAACAAGCAGTCCGGATAAGGTTGTGTTGTCGTTGATATCAACGCTTGTAGAATTATAGGTTCCTCTATTGTTGCTGCCTGTTGAGGCAAGTCCGTAGTTACCTCCATTGAGGGCATAGCTCAGTCCTGCATTGACATAAGCCTTGCCGAGGGTTACTCCGCCGCCAGCACCAACGACATAGGAAGCAACATCAACATCATCTCTACCAGCAGTTCCGATGTTTTCAACACCAAAGGTTTGGGCTCCCATAAAAGCATCAACAAAGAATTTTTCTTTGCTCATATTGAAAGAAATTTCCAGTTTTGGCAGCATCACATCCGTATCTGGGTTTTCTGAAGTTTCTACTGTTCCGTCGGCATCGAAATCAGTACCAGCAATAGTTATTGTACTTGAAGGTCTCACAAGAGCAACTTTGACCATTTTGTTGAAGGTCAGCTGAATCATGGGCAAGCGTCCAGCATAGGCCTGTCCTAAACCAAGCAGGTCGTTGTCATCACCCCACACCTGGTTGCTGTAGAAATAGTTGCTGACAGGAGTGTAGGTCTGTCCAACAAGCAGTTCATTGTTGCCAAATGCATAGGTTCCATATAGTTTTCGCAGGTTCGGTGTTGATCCATACTCAAAACCACCGCCGATGTCACCATTCTTAACGGTAGCGCCAAGTCGAGCATTCCCCTGAAGATCCCAGGTCGTATCCCCGTCATCTGGATCGGTCTGAGTAGTGATTTTATCATCTATTTCATGAAATGTTTTCATTCGTGCTGAACCATAAAAACTCCAATCTGCCGCTGTAGCAGATAGGGCAAAACTACCAACCAGTGTAAAGACTGCAAATAATATAACAAGTTTTTTCATCATCTGTTTCCTCCTAAATTTGTATTAATAGAAATAAAAGTTTGTTTTTTTTCCTTATTATGCAGAATTAAAATTCAATAAACGTTTTACAGACAAATACTTCGCTTCAGCACCACCTCCTTAAAAGAATTCGCGATAAAACACATAACAGTAGCAAATGGTCAATAATGGATATGGATTGCCTTAAGTCTATTACTTTAATAATGTTTGACTGTTTTCGTTTTTGTTTAAAACCGATTATTCAACATTTTTAATTTAAAAAAGGGGAAATTTATTTAACTTTTCATTTCTATAACAGACTAAAATCATACTGATTTTTTATAGATAAAAATTAAAATTTGCTGTAGTTCTATCAAGCAGGCATTGAAAAGTCAAGACATTTTGGCAATAAATGCAGAAAGTTATTCTTACCCTCTTTCATATTACCAAGCAATATGGTATCTCAGTCATAATATAATTGTTTTATTGAACAAAAATCATATCTGTTGAAAACAAATAACTTGGAAGAAGCTGAAAAAGATCGGGAGCTACGGGAGTGAAAAGATTCTATATTTTTGATTTTATACTAATTTTTATGGTCATTTTTTTTTATGGTTGGATATTGGATTTCAATGTAATGGCAGCAGATCAAAACCGTATCTCTGTTCTGCCGTTTCAAATCAATGCAGAAAAGAATATGGAATATTTACAGAAGGGAATTTCCAAAATACTGGAATCCCGTCTTGCCGGTATTAAGGAGATTGTGATTGTCAGCCCGGTAGCAAAGGTAGATTTTGAAACCTTTGAAAAAATTGCTTCCCGTCCGGATGAGATCCGCAACACTTATAAAGAATGGAACATTGATTATATTGTTTACGGAAGCATAACTATTGTTGGAAAACATGCGAGTCTTGATGTAAAGGTAGTGAATATATCCGGAGATCAAGGGCCCTGGTCTTTTTTCAGGAAGATGGATTCCATGGATGATCTCATTCCAGCAACAGAAGATATTGCAAATGAAATTGGAAATAGGGTTTTCAAGTTAACGGTTCCGGGCAAAACTATCCCTTCTTCAGCAGAAAATGATCGTTTGACACATCAGAAGAAGCAAAAGGAAAATGTCGGCATTTGGAAAAGCAGTGAACTGCCGATTCAGATCTTTGGTATTGCTGCAGGAGATATTGATGCAAACGGAAATCTGGAAATTGTTGCAGCATCGGGTCATGATATCCATATTTTTCATATACAGGGGAATGAAGTTGTTCATTATGGGTAGATCAAGGGAGAAAAATATTATTCCTATCTTTCAATCGATGTTGCGGATATCAACAAAAATGGAACAGCAGAAATCTATGTTTCATGTGAGAACTCCAGATCCGGTTCTTTAACGTCATTTGTAATGGAGTGGGATGGCAAACAGTTCTCTCCGATCATCCAGGATCAAAACTGGTATTTCCAGGTGGTTCGCACGGAAAAGGGGAATCAGCTTCTGGGGCAGAAAAAGGGAATTTCTTATGCATATATACCTGAAATTTACGAACTCGCATGGAACGATACCACTTTAGTGACGGGCAGAAAAAAACTTTTGCCGGATGATATGATGGTTTTTGGTGTTTCAAATGGATTTGTCGGTCAGAATAAGGATCTTGTCGCAGCTTTTGATTCAAGAGATCGACTGTGTATCATCAGGGAAACAGGCATTGTGGCCTGGAAAAGTGATGTCCCCTATGGCGGCAGAGAAAAATTTGTCAAGACCATTGAGAATAACCAGAAGAACGAAGGAGAGCGGTTTTATCTGCCGCAAAGAACGTTTTCTATAGATATCGAGGAAAAACCGATCGTGATTGTTCCATTCAATGATTCTTCTTCCGGTCGATTTTTTCAAAAATTCAGAAGCTATAGCAATTCTAGGTTTCTGTTATTTGCCTGGGATGGCATGGGACCTTCAGTGAGCCGAAGATCTCAAGACCTGTCCGGATATATGAGTGATTTTTGTGTCGCAGATATAAACAACGATGGCCTGGAAGAGATGGTATACGCTCTTGTTACTGAGAGAGAAAGCGCTTTTCGAAGTGCGAAAAGTTATATCGCGACCGAGGATTTGTCTGAGTTTGTTATTCAACATCCATGATTTTATATATATACTTGACATTCGGCTTCATCGGGTAGATAATAACCATCAAGATTATTTTGGATTTAATGAAAATCGTAAAAAGCCTGTCCTAAACACCAATAACGAATAACCGAAAGCCATAATAAAAATCATTACCATATTGAATTCTGCAATCCAATTTCAGAAAATTAATTTTTTATATTCGATATTACAATTTTATCTTATGATATTCAAAATATGATCAACGACCTAATTATCATGAAAGGAGGGATGCTGGAAAGGTTACATTTGAAACATTAAACAGATTAATTTTATTTCATTTTTTTGGAATAACAGATACTTAAGGAGATAATTGATGAAAAAAACAACCCTATTACTGATTGCAATCTGTGTTGCTTTGATGTCCGTCAGCACAGGTTTGGCTGCGGATGTGGATTTCACTGGAGAGTATTATATTGAAGGAATCTACAACTCCAGTCCGGATCTATCAAAAACAGATTTGGCAAGGTATTACCGCCAGATGAGACTCCGGGTTCAGACCGATTTCAAGGTGACCGAAGATTTAAAACTTACAACCCGGTTTGATGCGCTTGAAAAAGTATGGAATTCAGACGATTCAGCTTTTACAAATGAAGAGGATGCTGAAAATATCGATTTTGACCGGGCATACATGACCATCATCAGTAAGGTCGGTATGTTTATGCTGGGGCGTCAGGAAGGGGTCACCTGGGGTACAACCTGGGCGGATGACGAAGATGATACAGACCGTTTTAAGTGGGTACTTCCTCTGGACGTGGCTAAAGGGAAATTGTATTTTGCCCTGATTGCCGAAAAAACCACGGAAAATGATACGAATCCGGATATCACCACTGGAAAAGATAATGACAAGTATTACCTTGGGACCATTTACAAACGAGAAAATTTCGACGGCGGTCTGCTGCTGGGTTTATATGATTTTAATCGTGTTCCGGATCCCGGGCAGCGCAGTGCAATCGATCAATTTGTGGGTGCCGGATATACGGCGGATGCGACCGGACTTACTGCTTATGGAGCAGTGCTTACGGGTTATGCAGCAGCCAGAGCATTAGATGGAGGTGCAATAGGTGCAAACACACTTGCATACCTTGCGGCAAACCCTGAAATTCTTACACTGGGTTCTCCAACATCAGCAGGCACTCCGATGAATGTTTTGATGACAAGAGGAGGCGTTGGTGAGGCGCAGGTCTTTTTGCTTTCTCCCTATTTTAAAGGGAAATTCGATAAATTCGGTATTCAGGCAGAATTGGATTATTGCTTTGGAACCGTAGAATATTCTGATGATGGATATAATGTTCCGGATCACGATGTCAATGCATTCTCCTACTTTCTCGAAGGCACCGCTGATGCAGGGCCTGTCACATTTCAGGCAGGCTGGGCACACCGATCCGGCGATGCGGATGAAACCGATACGGATGAAGAAGGTATGGGATACTTTTCACCGGGCATTGACTGGGAAAAAATGTTTATTCTCTCATCTGATTATCATGGTTTAAATACCTCCCTGGCAGGGATTGGAAACCATGTAGGTGACGGATTTATTACCTTTTCAAGACCTTTGCTGGATGGTTTTCAGATGCCGTATTTCGGGGCAGATTATTCGGTAAGAGATGACATCACCATCGGTCTTCTTGCGGCCATGTCAACGGCAGACGATACAGTCACAGGTTGGGATGATGACCAGGGCGTAGAGGTGGATGCCAAGTTTACCTGGCAACTCATGGATAACCTAGAATATAAGGCAACCGTTGCATACCTTTCCGCAGGTGATTACTGGAAGCAGGGGAATGCAACAACAGATCTAGATGATATTTATTGTATTTTCAGCCGGCTGACCATGACCTTCTAGTGGAAGCTTGTTAAATCTTTTGTTACAAATTAATCCCCCCAATAATTATGCTATATAGCGCAATTATTGGGGGGATTTTTATAAGAATAGCAATAAAAGGCCTTGTTGTTCTCAGGTAATCATATTCTGAATCCGCATCATGAAATCTCCGACATCGCGACCATATTCCGGTGATCCTTCTACACGGAGGTATTCATTTTTCACTGCGGTTACCATATCCACTTCATTCAGGATGACCGGAAGCGCGCCGTCAATCCCATTGAATCTCATATGAACAAAGGGACGTCTGCGTTTGTAAAAACCTCTTCCGGCTTTTGTTTTACCCGCCTTTACCCGGAGATACGCTGCGATTTCTTCATGATCGACAGACATCTGATATATCCGCTCCGGCTGTTTGGATGTCCAGCGCACCATTTCCGGATCACCACCTTTATTATACTGGCTGAGCGCAGTGGTAATCATGTAAATAGTCATTTTGATCTTCAGCCGTTTTTTGTCGACCGTTGTTGGCTTGACATTGGGCATAAGAATTTTGAGACTCAGGAGAAGGCTGAACATTTTAATTAAAAGCCCGAGTTTCAGAAAGCCTTTAATCTTGGGTATTACCGGTTTTCCAGCCAGCATATCGTTCATTTTTTTAACACTACCAAACCCGAAACAGATATCCGGATTCGGGCAGATCCCCTGAACGATTTCCAGGTTCCCCTGTTGAAAATCAAGATATGCACCCACTTCTCCTGCACCGTTTTGAGCCGCAAACTGAACCTTTGCGGTAACGTCTTTAAAGCGGTTTTTCATTTTCGGAACATCGGAAAGAACAACCTTCATCACCGGAAACAGTGCCCGTAAAAACAATCGTGCAGTCAGCAGATCTCTTTCAGTTGCCATGTTATACCTCATCTTCCCAGTCATCATCCTCTTCAAAATCCTTTTTCATGACTTCCCGAACCTTATCAATGATTCCATCCGTATCCAGTTTATAGTAGCTGCAAAGATCTTCCGGATATCCAACAATGCAGTAGCAGTCAGGAATACCAACCTTGGAAAAGGCACAGCCTTTGCCGCTTGCTGCGATTACATCGGCAACAGCGCTTCCAAGCCCCCCTAGAACCGTATGATCTTCAAAGGTGATGATTCTCCGGGTATCTTTTACGGCTGTCAGAACAGCCTCTTCATCCAGTGGTTTGATGGTATGCATGTTCAGCACACGTACACTCAGGTCGTCATTTTCCTTGAGAAATTTTGCAGCCTCGGCAGCCTGTAGTACGGTAACACCACAGCAGATCAGGGTGATATCTGTTCCTGGGTTCACCTCAATCGCTTTTCCGATTTGAAAATCATACTCTTCGTTTTCATAAAATTTGGGTTCAAACCCCCTTCCGATGCGGATATACACCGGCCCAGGATAGTCCACACATGCTTTTACTGCCTTTGCGGTTTCGATTCCATCCGCCGGTGCAATCACCGTCATATTGGCAAAAGATCTCATGATTGCTAAATCTTCCGTGCAATGGTGGGTAGTGCCGGCGGAACCGAATGATGTGCCGGCATGGGTTGCGATGATTTTGCAGTTCAGGTTCTGGTAACAGATGTCTGTTCGTACCTGTTCCACTCCCCGCATGGCAGTGAATGCTGCCATGGTCGAAACAAAGGGAATCAGACCTGTTTTGGCAAGCCCTGCGGCTACACCAAAAAGGTTTTGTTCCGCAATCCCGACGTTAAAAAAACGATCCGGGAATTTTTTGCCGAATTTTCCGATCTTTGTGGAGTTGGCCAGATCCGCCGACAGACCGACGATTTTTGGATTTTCTTCTCCTAACCGGCAAAGCACTTCTCCATATATTTCTGCCTGGGTCATTGTATCGGCATCATAGACTGTCCATGTTAAGCCTTCTGTCATTGCGCCCTCCTCTTCATTTTTTCAAACGGGTCACTAATTTTTGAGGTTAATCGCCTGTTCATACATTCGGTCTACAGATGCCT
>CAYTGW010000091.1:14745-15281 GCA_964437395.1 uncultured Desulfocicer sp. | reverse complement strand
AATCTGCGAGGAAGAGATCCAATATGAAACCGGTAACCCAAAAAAAAATAGCAAAATATGTAGAATACAACATTCCTGAGTTTCATCGTAACAGAATTGAGAAATTAAAAGAACTCAAGCTGAAAAAAGTACTCATGCGGAAAAATCCTTATCTTTTCAAGGTTAAGCATATCACCACTGCAAATGATTTTATTAAAACCATTCTTGATGCCCACTTATCCTCACAGGAAGAAAGTCTATTCGGAGGCTTTCTAGAAGGTTTAGCCCTCTATGTCTGCAAACATGTGTATGATGGTGTTAAGTCATCTGCTGAAGGGATTGATCTGGAATTCGAAAAAGATAATGCCAAATACATTATTGTGGATGAATTTTCCCGGGAGACTTATTATTATCTCCTGCCTTTTATTTATAAATATAATGACAGGCTTAAACTTTTGTACAGAGTAGGCAATACAGGTATTTTTGAAGTTTTGTAAACCCCGTATGGACATAAAGACGCTGAAGATAAAAGCAAATCGCATCAGGGATGAAGTTAT
>CAYTGW010000091.1:4852-14735 GCA_964437395.1 uncultured Desulfocicer sp. | reverse complement strand
CACACTGGGGAAATTCAGGTCAGATTCAAAAAATGAAAGATAACTTCCGTAAAGCCCGGCGAATATTAGGAACAAATATTTCCCCATCTCGCAACGTTATTTCAGTGAATGGGTGTTGCTATGGTCAAGACAAAGCATCGGATAAAGGAGAGTATTTGAAATTATGCGGACAACAGTTTTGGTCCTTTATTTCCGGGAACGAGAATTTATACACGGAGATAATCGAGCCGCTTGGGTTTAAAGCAAAAGAAAAAAATGAACAGTTCCTGGAGGAATATGCAAAAGTGATCAATAAATTTACCCTTGAATTCCTGGAAATGTTTTGTGACTCAACTGGAATAATTCAATGGGAGAAGGTTGTTCATTTTAACTCCGGGGAAAATATGCCTGACAAAAAAGGGTAAGCGAATCTCATTAACCAGCGTCCAAAAATTATTGAACAGTAAATGTACATCGTAATCATTTATGGGCCAAGATAGGTTACCGGTACTGGTAAGACCGCTGCTCCAGAGAAGGTCAATGAAGCGCATCCTTCAATCTTCAATACGTTGGCTAAAATAGAACGATTAACGACTCAGCGAGAATAATAATAATAAAAGGAGGAAAAATATGATCAGCTATAAAGAGCTTGGCTTAGTCAATTCAAAAGAGCTGTTTAAAAAAGCGATTCAAGGCGGCTATGCAATTCCGGCTTATAACTTCAATAATATGGAACAGCTGCAAGCCATTATTCAGGCCTGCGTGGAAACAAAATCTCCGGTAATTATTCAGGTATCTTCCGGCGCCCGCAAGTATGCAAATCAAACCCTGTTGCGCTATATGGCTGAGGGAGCGGTAGCGTATGCAAAAGAATTGGGTTATGAAATCCCGATTGTATTGCATCTTGATCATGGTGATACCTTTGAACTTTGCAAGAGCTGTATTGATACTGGATTTTCTTCGGTCATGATCGACGGATCTCATTTATCTTATCATGAGAATGTCGCCTTAACCCAAAAAGTAGTTGAATATGCTCATGCTCATGACGTGACTGTAGAAGGTGAGCTGGGTGTGCTGGCCGGCGTGGAAGATGACGTTTCCGCTGAACATCATACCTACACACGTCCGGAAGAAGTAGAAGATTTTGTCAAAAAAACCAATGTAGATAGTCTGGCGATTTCGATTGGCACTTCACATGGTGCTTTTAAATTCAAACCCGGCACGGATCCAAAAATACGATTGGATATTCTGGCTGAAATTGAAAAAAAAATTCCTGGGTTCCCTATCGTATTGCATGGTTCTTCGTCTGTCCCTCAGGATATCGTGAAAATCATTAAACAATACGGCGGTAAAATGGATGCTGCAATCGGTATTCCGGAAGAACAGTTGCGCGCTGCTTCCAAGTCTGCTGTGTGCAAGATCAATATCGACTCTGATGGCCGTCTGGCCATGACAGCCGCAATTCGCAAAGTGTTTGCTGAAAAACCAGGCGAATTTGATCCGCGCAAATATTTAGGACCTGCCAGAGATGCATTGAAAGAACTGTACAAACATAAAAATAATAATGTATTGGGTTCTGCTGGAAAAGCTTGAGGATAATCCATAAAACAGAAATATAAAAGCTGTCGAAAGACAGCTTGCCAATATCCAAACCGATATAAACGGTCAAGGGTCTTACAGGGACAGGAGATCGGACACTCGCCTGAAATACTCCTCCCGACATTTTTTCTCGATATGAAACAGATTGAAAAAGGGTTTGTAAAAGTCCTTGTCGCCGATTGTAAACAGGCCATGCCCGTATACAATAACCCCGTCATGATCTCTGATGGCTTCCGGAACCGTATTGCACAAGCCGTATACACCGGTTCCAACCTCTCCGGGAACAACCGGAATCTGGCAGACACTCCTTTTTTCGCTGCATTTGATATGACATTTTCCTCTTTGGTCACAACACTCTTTGACACAATCCATGGAAAGAATGACGGAAAATCTGGGATGTCCGTGCACAATGGTATTGCATCCGGTTTCCCGGATAATCCCGAGATGGGCATCCAGCTCACTGGATGCGGTGATGCCGGTACAGGAGGAGCCATCCATGGGAACCGGATCAATACAGCCGGTAAGGTTATCCAGTGAACTTCCGGTCTGACTGATGTAAAGGGTGTTTCCCAGCCGGCAGGATATGTTTCCAAAATAGGAATCCACCAGCCTGTTTTCAACTGTCAAGCGGCCGGCTTCATCCATGGCTTCCAACATAAGTCGCTCTGAATCCAATGGACCTTTTATCAGAGAGCCGTGAAAAGACGGATAAGGATCGAGCATCTTCACTACCTGCTCAAAAACTTTTTGAAACCGATGATCCACAAACCCGTTTCGGAGAGCTCTAAGATAATCAGAGAAAAACTTGACAAAGCAGGCAAAGCAGAAGGAGGAGAAGGTGACATACGCCTGTTCCATACTGACCATGCCATAAGTAATCAAACCAGAATCCGGAATGATTACACCCTTTCTTTTTTTCAGTATGGAAATAATCTCCACGGGGTCCAATGCTTGGGAGATGGGAAGGTCATGAAGGAATGTTCTTGTCTCACAATCTTCCGGATAGATCACTCCCTTTGATGTCTTTGCAAGATAAGAAATGATGGTTTGATAAGGCTCAGCCGGTCTTGAGAATAAAATTGAGTTAATGCTCAACCCCTGTATCACCTTTTCCAGTATGGGAATGGATGAATCGTTTCTGTTCCATTCAAGAGCGGCATCCAGAAATCCCATAACCGGAGATGACCTTTCCGTCAGGCCGCCGGCAAAAATTTTGTCTTCAAATTCCTGAAACATTATATCCACTCCAGTCCCAGCTCCCTTGCCTTTTCCGGAACCGGCATGCCATCCTGATCAAGGCCGCGAACCGTGTAATAATCCGAAAGCGCCTTCTGAAATGCTTCTCTGTCAATGGGCTTGAGGCTGGAATCAGACGGATCTGCTTTATTTTCAATAAAAAACCGTGGTGGCAGGTCATCATCCTTTCTCGAAAATCCAATTTTTGCGTTCATCATCCGTTCCTGATAGCAGATCCGCTCACCGATTTTCAGCAGATCCTGGCCGGTAATAGTATGGCCGGTAACTGCCGAAAACACGGATGCATACTCTTCGAGAGATGCGGCAAAAAAAGTGAATTTGCAGGCGGTCAAGGAGTCCACAACTGCATTGACATCCTCATTGATCTTAATAATTCTGGCTTTTCCGGCAAACTGAAATCGATCAGTAGCAACCGGTTTCCTTAAAATTTCATGACTGATGGGGTATGCCCTCAAATGACATGCACCCCTTGTCGACACCGCGAATGCCAGAGCCATACCCAGCGCTCCCCGCGGATCATAAGCCGATAAATCCTGACTTTTTACCGCAATGGCTGCATCCGGTTTTCCAAAGGACTGGGCATACCTTGCCGATCCCATTCCCAGCTTTGCGTATGATCCTTTTCCATAAGCAATATTTAGAAGGGCTTCCGCAACCATATGGGCCGGAATCGGCTTTCCGGTGATCTCCTGATAGCACGCCAGTGTCGAAGCGGCAGAGATTGTATCCATCCCCATTTCATTGCAGATCCGGTTTGCTTCCGTAACCACTTCCCGATCATGGTTTCCGATCAACGCACTGAAATGGGACATGGTTTCAAACTCCGGTATGGATCTGCCGGTATCGGTAATTTTTTTACATTGCACATGACATCCCCTGCATCCGGTTTTCTTCGGTTGAAACTGCTTATCATATGCATGGGCATTCATGGATGATGCATGGGGAAATCTTGTTTTTTGAAAATTGTCCGTTGGCATCATATTCCGGGCATCCATCAGGTCATACAATGCCCCTGTTCCATACTTGGATATACCAAACCTGCCGGAAATAACGGGGGATGCCGACATCAGGCGCATGATCTCTTCCCGGGCTTTCTTCAGATTCCCAGGATGAAAAATACGGGTTTTCCCGGTTCCCCTGACGGTAATGTATTTCAGGTTTTTAGCGGCAAATATCAAACCAAGGCCGTTTCTTCCTGCCGCATAATGCTTGTCGATGATAATATTGGAAAACCGGACATTGTTTTCCGCCGCAGGTCCGATTGCAGCCACCGACCCATGACTTTTTAGACCGGCCCACACCTGAGATGTTGTCATCCCTTTCATTGCATCCACAGAGACAATCCTGATGGAAGCATCCTGAATCTCGATGCCCACTGCATGATGGCTTCTGCCGCTGATGATTATGCCATCCAGGCCAGCCTTTTTCAGCTCCGTACCAAAACGACCGCCAACCGAGCTGTCACCGATCGTTCCGGTAAGGGGTGACCGCGACATAAATGTGCTTCTGCCGGGAGTGGGAGAGATTGTATGGGTAAGTGGCCCGCAAAAAATCAACAACGGCATCTCCGGTTCATCCCAGGTCCGATGAATATGAGGGGCCAGATAGTGACCGGCCAGGCCACGACCGCCGATAAAAGTATGGTAAACAGATTGCTCCGGTTCCTCTATTTCCCAGGATTGCGTGGTAAGATCGATTTTCGCTATCTTCCCGCACCAGCCATACATCATCAAGGACATTCCTTTTCCATTTGTTTCCTACTCTCCGACAGCAGACAGATGCATGCCTTGCTGGTAAACCGGCTTATGGATACCCAGCCGTTTCATTCTGGAGGCAAATGTGGAACGGTTTACTCCTGCATCACGGGCGGCCCATGTTACATTCCAATGATGCTTCTGAAGAAGATAGAGCGCATATCTTTGTTCAATCTCCTCCCAGGTAACATTGCCAAAATCCATTCCAACCTTTATACACTCTGTTGGATGTGAATGGGAAGAGTCATTTTTATCAGAATAAAACAAATTTTTTACAACCCGGGGCTGTTTCTGGCTGGTGAACTGAATGGGAAGATCCTGTGGAGTGATATAATCATTTTCCGTAGCCACGAGTAAATATCTCACCAGATTCTCCAGTTCCCGAATATTGCCCGGCCATGGATAGGTCATGAGGCATCGCATCGTTTCCGTGGTTCTTTTTTTCGCTGGAATATTGGTTTTAATCGATTCCCGATTCATAAAATGGTTCATCAGAAACGGAATATCGTCCTGCCGCTCCCGTAATGGAGGGAGATCTATAGGCAGAACAGAAAGACGATAAAACAGATCCTCTCTGAACTCACCCATATCAACAAGTTTCTCAATATTTTTATTGGTGGCCGAGATAATCCGGATATCAATTTTTTTTACATGGGTTTCACCCAGGGGTTTGATTTCGGAATTCTGAATCACCCGGAGGATTCGTGCCTGAAGATTCATGGGCATATCCCCAATCTCATCCAGAAAAACCGTACCCCCTTCTGCTGCCTCAAAGAGTCCGATTTTATCTTTCACTGCACCGGTAAACGCTCCTTTTTTATACCCGAAAAGTTCACTCTCCAACAAATTTTCCGGTATGGCACTACAATTCTGTACCAAAAATGGTTGGTTATTGCGATTGCTGAGGCGATGGATTTCACGGGAAACCAGTTCTTTTCCGGTTCCGCTTTCACCGGTTATCAATACAGGATATTCGGTGCGTGCATAGCTTCGAATCTTTTCTATGCAGCTTTGAAAACAGGGGCTGTGGCCCACCAGAGCTTCATTTCCTCTGATCTCCTCCAGTGTGCTTTTCAATGCCTGTGTTTCTTCGATCTGTTTGTTCAGCAGAATGGCGTTGCTTAATGCCAGAGATCCGATATTCACAAGATCCTGGATATGGCCAAGGTATCCTGAATCCAGATTGATTCGATCTTTTTCAGGACTTGTATCAATCAACTGAACAGCCCCGTATACGGTGTTGTTCCGTAAAAAAAGCGGAAAACAGAGAATCAGACGGCTCTTTACAGACAGATGCTCTTCAAACTCCTTATTATGCCGGGGATCTTGATTGGGATTGGATACCGTCATTTTTCCATTCTCGATAACCCACCCCACAATACTTTGCTGGTCCTCATGGATTTCAGCACCCAGAATATTCTCACATTGGCGGCCGACTGCCTCAACACAACGATATTTATTTTCCTTTTTTATCCAGATTGACCCTCTTTCAACATTCTGAAGCTTTAAAAGGGCGATCAAAAATTTTCGCTGCAATTCACCTGGGTCAAGTTCCTCGGAAAAAGATTTAAATAATTTAAAAGGTTCATTCTCCATTTTAGTATCCTCTTTGGCTTCGCTGATATCCATAATCTCATCACAATCTGTTGAACATATTTATACTGTTCGCTTTTCTACAATGCTCGATTTGCAGGATAGTGCAAAATAGATACCATGATTCCATTCCAAAGGGGTTGATTCGCCCGGATGATTGCGTAACAGGCACATAAAACCATTTTCAGATCCACACAAAATTGGCTTCTGATGATATCCAGATCATAATTGCCGAAATGCAGGCAAACTGGTGAAATATAATCAATAGTGATGAAATATAATGAACAATTGTCAGTTCCTTTTATCCGTCCGGACTCCTGCTGTTTTCATTATTATACGGATATCAGTTAATTATATAAAAAAATTCAGCCATGGCATAGATTATGATTATCTGAATATACACAAATCGTTTTCGTGAACAAAAATGTACGCCCGCGTCTGATAAAGTGTATGGCGGTTCATCGTAAATGGAAAACGTTATACCGGTCCCGGCAAAAAGGAGGATAAAATGAAAGAGATCAATCTGGAAGAATCCAAAATACAAATCCAGGATAAGTGGTTTTCCACCCAGGAACTCGCTGAAGAGATTCAAAAAAGAATTCAGAGTGGAGATATGAAGATTGCTGCTTATGCCTCTGCCCTAGAGACACTGATCATCGCGATGGAAAATGCACATGTGATGGATGTAAAACTGGCGATCTCAAAAGATGAGTATACTCTTTTGAAAAAATTTGGAAAAGGAGATGATGCCGAGTGTATCCGGAAAGCGATTCGGGTGTTTATCAGCCGAAAAAAACAACCTGAAAAATCAGGTCTTGAGGAAAAATATGCAACCATCAAAAACGATGCCCCTGTGAAAAGTGAGCCGGATAAAACCATTGGCAAGTGCATGAAATGCAAATCTTCCATTGAAATCCCGCAAGGCACCAACCCGGAAAACATTCTGTGTCCGGAATGTATGAATGGTGACAACGATGATCTGAGTGACAGTCAGGTTAAATTTAAAGATCACTTCCTGGGTTGATAATCGGATTGTAAGGTTTTTCAAACAGATACCTTGGATTTCAAAAAAGGTGCTTCTGTAAAAAAAGAGCTTAGTATCTCGTTAAAGCCAAGGGCCAACTCGGTTTTTTCAACCTCATTCTGATCAAACCACTTCAAACACTGTCCCTCATGAAGCGTAATTTGTTCAATATCCAGGTTGCTTTTTTTCCAGAAGGTATATTCAATCCGGTCGGGAAATTCCATAATGGAAAAAAGTGAAAAATCTTTCAGTTCCAGTTCCATCTCTTCCTTCATTTCCCGAATAATGCATGCTTCCGGCGTTTCATCCGGTTCAACATGACCTCCGGGAACATCCCACATGTTTGGAAAAGGAATTGTGGGGATATTATCTCTCAGAAATAACAGAACCCGATGATCATCATTGATAAAAATAATACTGCAACCTTTTCGTTTCATGACTTCCTTGTTGTTAAAAAAAAGTGACTCCCGATCTGCCCGGATCTGTTTCCGGGTCAGGACCGGTTCTTGTCCAGAACTTTCCGGATGGCTTCCGCGATTTCACTCCTTGAAAAAGGCTTCATAACAAACTCCTGAATTCCAAGGGCATTCGATTTTTCAGGTGTGATCAACTGGCTGTATCCAGTGCAAAGAATAATGGGAATATCCGATCTGATTTTGATCAATTCTCTTGCCAGTTCAGCACCTGTCATGCTGGGCATGGTCATGTCTGTGATCACCAGATCAAATTTTTCCGGTTTTTTCCGGAAAACCGCAAGAGCCTTTTTGCTGTCTGTTGAAACCGTTACATTATATCCAAGCCGTTGCAGGATGCGTCTGTTTGCATCCACAACAACCTCTTCATCATCCACAAACAGGATGTTTTCATTTCCGGTTGGAGTTTGAACCGAAATACTGGGTTTCAGAGCGAAAATTGTACCATCATCGATTATGGGTAAATAGGTTTCAAATGTTGAACCTTTCCCCTCTTCACTCTCCACTGTAATGAATCCATCATGATGAATCACGATACCATGTACAACCGATAACCCAAGCCCTGTTCCCTCTCCCGGTCTTTTGGTTGTAAAAAACGGATCAAAAATACGATCCTTTATTTCCGGTCTCATTCCACATCCCATATCGCTGACTGATAATCGGACATACCTGCCCGGACGCATATCGGCTTGTGCCAGTGGCTCGTCCAGATATACATCTTCGACCTTTACCTTGAGTTTGCCTCCTTCTGCACTCATGGCGTGGGCAGCATTGTTGCAGAGATTGATGACCAGTTGCTGAATCTGGGTTGAATCCGCAAGAATGACACTCACATCTTCAGCAATATCCTGCTGCATAACGATTGTTGCAGGAAGCATTGCCCGCAGCATTCTGAGTGTTTCTTTTACAATGGAATTGATCCGGATTGGTTTTCGCTCAATCTCCGATTCCCTGCTGAATGTGAGGATCTGCTCAACAAGATCTTTTGCCCGGTGGCTACCCTTAAGTACCTGTTTCAGAGAATAGATGGAGTTGTTGTCTTTCGGCAGATCATCAATGGCCAGTTCCGTATTTAACAATATGGATCCCAGAATATTGTTAAAATCATGGGCAATCCCACCGGCCAGGGTGCCGATGGCTTCCATCTTCTGCACATGGTGAAGCTTTTTCTCCAACCGGATCTTCTCTTCTTCTGCATGAAGACGGTTTGTAATATCCGTAATAATGGAAATAAAACCAATGATATTTCCTTTTTTATCTTTTTTATAATTCCAATCCGATTGCGTATTAATGATGTGACCGTCTTTGGTCAGACACCTGTTGAGAAAAGGAATGCGAGTCGGTTGTTCCCGGACAAGCGTGGCCAGAAATTCTTTCATTTCCTGTTTTTCCTTTTCCGATACCAGAAGATCAAAAAGAGGTTTTCCGATCAGCTCCCCGCTTTCATATCCAAAAATATCGTATAACGCTGAATTGGCAAATGTTATTATCCCTTTTGTGGTGATCTCCTGAATTCCATGGGGTATGGTTTCGACAAGTGTCCGATACCTTTTTTCACTTTCGCGAAGCGCTTCTTCCACCCGTTTTCGGTAGGTGATATCAAGGGAGGTAATAATCGCACCGCCGGGAAACGGGGATATCCGGATATGAAGAAACCGTCCGAAATACGCCTGATCCGT
The DNA here is from genome assembly GCA_964437395.1 of uncultured Desulfocicer sp. Lineage (GTDB taxonomy): Bacteria > Desulfobacterota > Desulfobacteria > Desulfobacterales > SURF-7 > QZKS01. The sequence goes on along the minus strand of CAYTGW010000091.1, from coordinate 5,377 downwards.
GAACTCTTTTTGGACACCGGATTTAATACACTCCTTTAATTCGCGGAGCATGTCGATCTTATGCTTCCCGGCATAATCCTTATACATGATATCACCGATATTCGGAAGCCGGCTATCGGATTGGCCTTTTGCCAGATTGTAACCGGTAATCCGCAATTCATTATCGACAATAACAGTTTCAATCGGATTGTTTTCGAAAAGCGCACGGTATCGCTCTTCACTCTCCCGGAGGGCTTTTTCGATCCAGTTGCGTTCCTCGATCTCCTTTTTCAGCTTTTCATTAGCCTGAAGCAGCTCAATTGTTCTTTCGTGCACATGCTGCTCCAATTTTGCATGCGCCTTGCGAAGCTCCTCTTCAGCCTTCTTTCGATCGGTCAGATCCCTTGCAAAACTATTGATACCGGTCAGTTGACGATTCTTATCATATCGGAAATTAATGGCCCAAAGCATATGGAGTACTGAACTGGTGCTGAAATTGATCTGGCGTATCGCATAATTCACATTACGCACCTGATTGCTGATCCA
>CAYTGW010000091.1:0-4842 GCA_964437395.1 uncultured Desulfocicer sp. | reverse complement strand
GGATCGACCGACACACTGCTCCATACCAACGCCAAAAATCCTTTCCGCCACATGATTCACATAGATAAAATTCCCCTTCCCATCCAGTTTCGCGATCAGAACATCTGTTTCTTCCACAAGCTCCCGGAACCGTGCCTCGCTCTCCTGTAATGCTTCCTCAACCTTTTTCCTCCATATCATTTCTCTCTGTAAAGCAGAGTGAGAATCCAGTTGATGGACAATCGTTTTTTCCATAATCAAAACCTGTTTTTTAAAAAATATATAGGAAGTCGTTAATTAATCATAATCAAAAAATCGAATCCCTGGTATGGAAAATCTAGAAAAATCCAGACAACAGCACAGGCATGTATAACCGAAAAGGGCTTGAAATCAAAGACATTTCGCGATTTTGAAGGTAAGCATGCTCTGATACAATACTGATTCTGCTGCCTGTTTAAAAATTGCAGAGAACATACCATAAACACTTTCTGATATCAATATTGCTGGATACATATTGACAAGATCGTGTAAGATATAGGGCAATTGTTATTGATTCAGAAAAAAATAAAAGAAAGACGGGCATGCTGAACTCTTGTCCGGCATGCCCGACATAACAGCAACAATCTGAATTTTATTGGTACAGCAGCTCTGCCAGCTTGTTCAACCCCAGATCCATCAGAACAGCCTTTTTGGGGATACCTTCTTCGTCAAGATCTCTCATCTCGTAAAATTCCTGGAGCATCAGATCCATATCCGGGACACTGCCTTCCGTCGGCCCCTGTTCCATCGGAGTCATCAGCCGCTTGGGAAGTCTGTCTTCTTTTGCCCGTGCCCCAAAAAGGTTGGTCAGCCCCCGTTTCAAATACCAGACCTTCCTGCCGACCTCCAAAACCTCTTCCAGGGTATAGTCAAATCCAGTGACATGGTTCACCATGTCAAGGGCCGGCGTTGCAGTAAGCGGCCCGGCACCCAGATTGCAGAATATTGCGCAATTGGAAAAAAACATCCCGTAATCCTGGGCAGCAACATTCAATTTCGCACGGCCTTCACTTCCCGCAGGCAAACTGTCGGACAGCTCCGGAATCTCGGGAATAAATATGGATCCGCCTTCCACTTCAAATGTCAGACTTGCTTCATGGCAGGCTCCACGGGGAGATACACCATATGCCAGTCCATAGCCATGAGAACTTCTCGGATCATGCATGGGAGCTTCCAGGCCTTTTACGGTGGTCAGAAAGTCATGCGCATTTCCGCCGATATGATCCGCCGCCTTTTGACTTCCCTGACACAGTATCGCACCCAGTCCCTCTTTTTTTCCTATCTTTTCCGCCATCTTGACGATTGCCTCGGAATTTCCCCACGTCAGGTCCAGTCCGCCGGTATCTTTTGTTGTGATCAGTCCGTTCTCAAAGCATTCAATGGCAAATGCAATGGTTGAACCGCAGGATATGGTATCCATTCCGAATTGATTACAGATCTCATTGGCTTTGGCAATCGACTCAATGCTCGAATTCAAACACATGGTGCCGAAGGTGGCAACGGTTTCATACTCCGGACTCGGCCCCTTTTTCATCTGAAAAAGTCCCTCTTTGACTTCCGCCTCTTTCTTGCAGGCAACTCCGCAGCCAAAGCATGTCCTGTTTCCGACAAGGATCTTCTCTTCAATGACAGCCGGTCCCAGTTCATCGATTTCAGCCCATTCCGTCTGCTGCCAGTTTTTAATAGGGATATCCCCGGAAAGAATTCCCACATCCATATGAGAAGGAGTTCCGGATGACTTCATGGCTGAAATAAAAATGCTTTCCTCATATACTTCTTTGAGTTCATTACGAAGTTCTTTCAACCGGTCCGGATATGCGGGTACAATCTGCCCGCTTCCCGTCACATAAATCGCTTTCAGCTTTTTCGATCCCCAGACAGCGCCCATACCGGTTCTTCCGGCGGCATGTCCCTTGTTATGAATCAGGGATGCAAAACTGACAAGATTCTCACCTGCCGGTCCAATGGTCAGCACCTGTCCTTTTTTAACCGACTCTTCTTTGAGATCCGCCTTCATGGAATCGGTCACCGTGTATACATCTTTTCCCCAGTATGGTGCGGCATCCCTCAATTCAACCACATCATCTTTGATAAACAGGAAAACCGGTTTTCCCGAGGCACCGGTGATAACGATTCCGTCATATCCGGCGAATTTGAGACCAGCTCCAAAGTGACCGCCGACATTAGCGTCACCCCATAGACCGGTTAATGGTGATTTTGCACATACTGTCCATCTTGCTACACCATTCATCATCATTCCGGTCAGTGGCCCGGTCATTAGAATGCAAGGATTATCCGGTGACAATGCATCAAATTCAGGTTTAGAACGGATCATGTCCAGAAAAATACGGGTACTGAAACCTAGACCGCCGATGTTTTCTCTAGCGAAAATCGGGTCCAGAGGCTTTTTAAGGATGCTTCCGGTTGTAAGATCAACATACAGTATTGTTCCTGCATAGCCGCCCATCTGCTTTTTCTCCATAAGGTCACCTCATATCTGTCTGGTTACTGTCAAATAATCCAAGATCATCATATATCGTTAGTACATTATAAAACAGATAACAATATTTAAGCGTGTTTTGATAAAAAAACTATTTTATCATAAAACAGATTGACTTCATAGAACAGGAATCTTTAATGAATAAGGGTAAACAAACGCATCGTTCCCTTTTGGCTGTTTTCCCAAGTCTTGAAACATTACACAATTTCATCAGGAAAAAAAAAAAAAAAAAAACAATTTCATTCCTGTTGCCGAATTCTCTTTTTAAAAATCGTTTTTCTGATATGGGATGAAAATGCCCAGACCTGGTTTATTCAGGTTTTGATTTTCTGCATCTATTGACATTATTGGTTATTTCTGATTTTTTATGGTTATTATTTTTTCTTGCCGAATGATCGGATTTTCAATTTCAGAGGACTCGATACGAATAATGAAAAATATGCTATCCACCAAAGAAGTGGCCCGGTTTCTGGGGGTCAACGAAAAAATGATTTACACCCTGGTGGCGGAAAAGGGTTTGCCGGCTTCCAAGATTACAGGCAAATGGATCTTCCCCCAATACCTCGTGGAACAGTGGATCGAAAACGACACCATGAATTTTCCGGAAACTGCCAGGGCCATTACACCATTAAACGGGTTGTTCATCATCGCCGGAAGCAACGACCCCTTGCTGGAAAGAACCATGGCCCTCTTCAACAGCCGTTTTCCGGATCACCTGATCGCATTCAGCAATGTCGGTAGCATGGGCGGAATACAGGCCTTGCGTCGCAACATTTGTCATATGGCTACCCGCCATCTATTGCAGGAAAACGAATCTGAATACAATTTCGATTTTGCCCGGCAGACCCTGGATACAATGCCGGTAGTCGTCAATTTCTGCCGCAGAGAACAAGGTGTGTTGACCAGCAAGGACAATCCGCGGCAAATCCATACCATGAAAGATCTCGGAAAACCCGGCATACGGATCGTTAATCGCTCTCTTCAGACCGGGACACGCCTGTTGTTTGATCGTGAGTGGATGAAACCAAAAAACCCGGAACAGCTTAACAGTGCAGATCGCTGTTCTGGAATCAGCTCTGATTTAAAGAGGATATAAGATTGATAATATTACGGCCACCAAAACAGTTCTGTAAATCAACAAGAATAAGGAAAAAAATGAATCCATTGCTCCAAAAAACCTTCAAGTGTTTTTTTCTGCTCCTCATCACGCTTCTGGCGAATGTATCCACGGGTTTGACGGAACCAGTCTTAATGATGGCCACAACCACCAGCACCGATAACACCGGCCTACTCAATTACCTGGTGCCTCTGTACACAAAAGCCACCGGCGTCGAACTTAGATGGACAGCCGCCGGCACCGGTAAAGCCTTGCTCCTAGGCCAAAACTGCGATGTGGATGTTCTCCTGGTGCATGATCCGGATGCGGAAAAAACATTTATATCAAAAGGCTTCGGTATCAACCGCCGGGAAATCATGTTCAATGATTTTGTCATGATCGGTCCAGCGTCAGATCCTGCTGCTGTCAAAGGGCAAGGCGCCGTGGCAGCGTTGAAATCGATCCAGGCCAAAGGTGCTGTCTTTGCCAGCCGGGGGGATGAATCCGGAACCCATGCCATGGAAAAAGCCTTATGGGAAAAAACCGGTGCTGCCTTGCCGGATAAAGAACAGTGGTATGTTCAGACCGGCCAGGGCATGCTGTCCACCATCCATATCGCCGAGGAACGAAAGGGCTACACCCTGACGGACCGGGGCACCTACTACAAGTATGAAACCACTAAGGGCGGTAATCCGGCATTGAAAATTTTGGTGGAAGGAGATGGCCTCCTGAAAAACCAGTACAGTGTCATTGCCCTGAACCCCCGGAATTGTCCAAAGAGCCACTACAAACTGGCTATGCAATTTTCAGACTGGATGGCTGGTGCTGAAGGACAAAAATTGATCGGTGATTTCAAATTAAATGGGAAGCCGTTGTTTACGGCCAATGGGAAATAATTGAATTTCTTCCTCGATGGATTCATCACAGCCATCCGTCTGCTGATCCATGGCGATGCAGAGACATATTCGTCGATCTTCGCCACCTTGCAGGTTACGGGTTATTCCATGTCAGCCAGTCTGTTGATAGGAATACCCCTTGGTTTTGCATTGGGATATTTTGATTTCAGGGCAAAAAAGCAGCTTCGATTTCTCGCGGATACGCTGATGTCTTTACCCACGGTCTTTATCGGCCTGATCGTATATGGCCTGTTATCCAATAAAGGGCCGTTGGGACAACTTGGACTTCTTTTCACCCTGCCGGGGATCGCCATCGGCCTGACGATTCTGGC
>CAYTGW010000090.1:0-15371 GCA_964437395.1 uncultured Desulfocicer sp. | reverse complement strand
TACGCCACTGTCCATCCGGTAGACATGGGTGACCGCCAGCAAGTCTAAGCCTTTGCCGAGTCTGTCATGAAGCAGCATGAAAAAATTCAGATTCTGGTGAATAACGCAGGCGTGGCCTTGACGGCCTTGATCGAGGAAATGGAAGATTTGGATTTCGAATGGCTGATGCATATCACTTTCTGGGGTATGGTGCATGCCACCCAGGCATTTCTGCCTCATTTAAAAATCCATGATGAAGCTCACATCGTGAATGAACCCAGCGTGTTCGGCTTGTGCGGCATTCCTACCCAGGCAGCATACAACTCCAGCAAGTTCGCCATTCGAAATTTCACCGAATCCCTGAGCCAGGAGATGCATGGAACAGGTATTTCCGTATCCATTGTTTTTCCCGGTGGTATTCAAACCAATATTGTTAAAAACAGCCGTTTCAAGCCGAAGGATTCTGTGTTAAAAAACAAATCAGACATCATATCCCTGCATGAAAAACTGTCGCTGACCTCATCGGATACTGCGGCGCTTCGTATCCTTCAAGCCATCCGGAAAAAACAGAAAAGGATTCAGGCGCAGTAGCTTGCAGCAGAGCAAGGCATTGATCTTAAAAAATCCTACGCCTATGGAAACCATCAATCCGATATTCCGCTATTGGAGGCCGTCGGCCATCCCAGTGCGGTCGAGCCGACCTGGCCACTCAAAAAAATCGCGATCAAAAACAACTGGCCGATTCTGAGTTTTGTTTAGAATGCCGTTGACACACAAACAGGCTTTACATATTGTCTTTTTCAAAAAATGCAAAGCCTTATCCCTTATCCCTATCTCTTAATGAGATACCAATCCAGTCTCCATACCATGTGTTGGGTCCGTAATCAGGTTCAGGACTTGATTTATCGGTTTCTTTTGGTTGGTCTGTCTGATCTTCCGTTGCACGCGTTTCTTCGGGCAACTGAGCGGCAGGGGCGTTGCTGTCGCCAAGCAGCAACTGGTTGCTTCCCTCCATCTGTAAAAATTTGAATTTGGCCAGTTCCATTTCCATATTCATGGCACGCAGTCTCAATTTGTACTGTAGGTAGATCCAGAAAAAAACAACGGAAACGACAACGCCGAAAACAATGGCGGGTATCCACCAGTAACGGGTCAGCCAGGTTATGGCCATTCCGCCTGTATATTTAACAACTTCGGGAATGTACCAGAAAAAAAACAGGACGATGATGGAGAGGAGCATAAACCAGATGATATTGATCTGACTCAAGCGATTCAAGGCGGTCACGAATTTCCCTGTGCTTTGGGCCGAGTCTCTTTCACCGGGATCAACAGCCTGAAAATAGGCCATCGTGAGCAACATCACCAGGAACGCAATCCCGATGGGGGCTCCAACTGAGATGAGGATCCAGGCTTTCCAGGGAAACGGGATGACCTCCTCGGCTTCTTTCACCAGAAGATAGGTCTGTTGATTGTCCAATCTGTTGTATGAATTGAAGGCCACCCGCTCATTCGGTTTCAATTTTTCCGGATAATGGATGAAGGTCTGGGCCATTTCTTGTGTGATGGGTGTTTCGGTGCGTTTAACCACATCCTGCTGATAGGCCAGGGTAAGAAGGACAATCAGCAGTTCCAGTACGCAGACCGCAATGGCGACAACTTTTAAAATGCCGTCACGATCTTTATAATTGATGATTCTTTCCATGTCATTCCTTTATCACTTATCCTTATGGTGTATCTGTTCCTGATACGGTTTTACTTCGGACTTGGGGCATTTTACCGGGGAATTTGCCCATGTCAACTGATATTCATCATCCTTATCAGAAACAAATAAACCGGCCGGTAATGTAACACTTGAATTACCGCTGCAAACTTTTATGAATAATAAAAAATTCCTTGTGGACATCGAAATCAGATTCGCCGATACATAGGTTGAGGACAAAATCATCAATTACTTGATCAGCAAAGTCAGGAAGTCGTCCAGAAACAGAGTTACAGTCGGAAAGAGGCAATCAGCGCAAAACGATGTTCATAAAATCCAAAATCAATAATTCCGCGATTCAGTGAAAATTTTACAAACACCTCTCTATAATATTGTGCAAAATAGCGCTCAAAAAAAATGACGTTGACACACTAACAGATTTTGCATATAGTCTTCCTTAAAAAAAGCAAGGCCTTATCTCTTTGGCTTCCTATTTCATAACAGGGCCGTAGCTTTTCATCTTTATAACCTTAAAAAAGTTCCCCTCTTTAACTCCGAGGAGTAAAAAATTTACAAATAATCAGTGATACAAATCTTCAAAACGCAAATCATCTATATTTTAGCATTCCTCCTGATGTGTATCGGAATATTTATATTTAAGGATTACCTGGCATTCAACAAACTATATATTTTTTTAGATATTGGGAGCGACACCTATAACCAGGGCTATCCCTATTTAATTAATATTGCGGATTATATTCGAAGTGAGGGAATCCCCACCTGGTCTTTTTACCACGGGATGGGACAGAATATCTTTTCCGGGGATATAACGAATCCCTTTAATTTGATTCTTTACATTTTAGGAAGTGATTACCTTCCCTATGGAATTGCATATGTTGAGTTATTAAAAATCCTTCTGACCGGAATAATCTATTATTACTACCTCAAGACACTGTCATTATCATCTATTGCTTGTATAACCGGCGGTATACTTATGGCCTTTTCCGGTTATATGATTTTGGGAAGTGGCTGGTATGGGCATTCCACTTTTGTGCTGTCTGGAACATTTATGCTTTTCTCATTTGAAAAGCTGTATAAAAATAACAATTGGCACTATTTTCCTTTTTCAATTGCCCTTATTGCCTTACGATCGCCATTCTACATTTATATCCTTGGAATATTTCTTTTAATCTACTCCATATTCAGGATATTGGAGGAAGATAAATATCGAATGAAGGATATTTGCTTTTTCTATCTGAAGTTAGCTGGGGCTGGAATATTGGGGTTGGCGATGGTTACGCCTTTCCTGATAAATGATCTACTGCGCATCATAGACAGCCCGAGAATAGGAGGAGAAGCCGGCTATTCTAATCAATTGATGTCGGGTTCGATTTTCACTTTTGGCAATTTTAATCAAAACATAACTGCCGTATTGCGTCTGTTTTCCAATGATATTCTAGGTACCGGGAGTAATTTTAAAGGATGGCGAAATTACCTTGAGGCGCCAAATTTCTATTGTGGTTTAAGCAGCCTATTAATATTCCCTCAGATCTTTTGTTACCTTGATAAAAAAAGGAAGATACTGTTTTCAGCTTTTTTATCCATCTGGATATTCATTGTTATATTCCCGTTTTTCAGACATGCTCTTTATCTTTTTACCGGAGATTATTATAAAGGTGGCGTATCTTTTATCATACCGGTCATCATTCTATTCTTCAGCATTCATGCCCTTGATTATATCGACAGGAAACATCGTGTTAATGACCTTCTATTGTTTTCAACTCTTGGTGTGTTGCTTGGCATTTTATATATTCCCTGGTTCCCACCGGAAAGGAGTCCTATCGTAAAAGAGATAAGAATGGTCGCCACATCATTACTCGTGATCTATACTATCCTGATTTATTATTATGGGAAGAGAACGACAGGAATAGTGAGATACATGCTACTGTCGGTAATCTGCCTTGAAGCCTGCATGTTTTCTTTTATAACGGCTAATAAAAGGCAGGTGCTTACAGCAGAACAACTTACTCAACCTATCGGATATTATGATAATACCGTTAAAGTATTGAGCGCTATAATGTCAAAAGACAAGAGTTTTTTCAGGGTAGAAAAGGATTATCACTCAGGGATTGCTATTCATCAAAGTTTTAATGACGCGGAAATACAAAAATACTACGGTACACCATCCTATAACCAGTTTAATCAAAAGTATTATATCCGTTTTCTGACTGAGACCGGCATTATCGAGGGGAATAATGAACTGATGACGCGCTGGGCCCCTGGTCTCACATCAAGACCGCTGCTTCAAACCATAGCCGGTGTAAAATATTTTTTAAGCAAGGGGAAACTGAATGCCTTTCAAAAAGCAAATTACAGGCCATTTTACATCAGTGGCGATGTAACTGCTTTGCAGAACAAATATTTTTTACCTCTGGGTTTTACCTATGACAGAGTGATATCTATGCGTGATTTTAAAAAACATAATCCACTGCAAAAAGATATTGTACTTTTAAAGGCATTTGTCGCTGAAGATGGAGAAAATGGTTTTCAGGATTTTGATGTCTTTAATAAAAATATTCTGGATGAAGTTTATACGATCAGGAAGTATGGTGAGGATGTTGATCGATTAAATCAGGAGTCAATGATCATGGCCGAGCATAGCCGGAATTCAATTAAAGGGACAATAACGGTTAGCAGAAAAAAATTGCTGTTCTTTTCTATTCCCTATGATAAAGGCTGGAGCATAACCATTGATGGTAAAAAGGTCGAAACCAAACTCATAAATATCGGTTTTATTGGTGTAATAATCCCGCCTGGTGTTCATAATATTGAGCTGTCATTTGTCCCACCTTTTCTTGTATCAGGGACTTTGGTTATGATTTCATCTTTTTTATTATATTTGTTATTAATACTGCAAAATAAGAGATCAAACAATGGACATTTCATTTGTAATACCCGTATTCAATGAAGAAGGAAGTGTTGAAGAGCTTTATAACAGAATAACGCAACAGGTGAGGACTATTTCCGAAAGATATGAAATGATTTTTATTGACGACGGAAGTACGGATGCCTCATTTATTAAGTTGTTAGAAATAGCTATGAATGACCATCATGTTCATATACTCAAATTCCGGAAAAATTTCGGGAAGTCTGTTGCGCTTGATGAGGGTTTTAAATATTCAAAGGGGAAGATCATTATAACAATGGATGCAGACCTTCAGGATGACCCGAAAGAGATCCCACATTTTATGTCGGAACTCAATAAAGGGTATGACTTGGTTTCCGGATGGAAAAAGATAAGGAAAGACCCGTTTTTCGGTAAAAATTTGCCATCTAAACTATTCAATTCAATGATTGGATGTTTATCCGGTCTTAAGATTCATGATTATAACTGCGGTTTCAAGGCATACAAGAAAAATCTGGCAAAACGTCTATCTCTTTATGGAGATCTTTACCGGTTTATCCCTGCAATTGCTCACTCAATGGGTTTTAGAGTAACTGAAATTCCTATTGAACACCATTCAAGGAAGTATGGAAAATCAAAATATGGATTTAGTCGCTTTACTCATGGCCTGTTTGACTTTGTAACCATTGTCTTTCTGACAAAATATCTAAAACGACCGATGCATCTCTTTGGGATGGCAGGTCTCTTTTTTTGTGTCACTGGTTTTTTAATATGTCTCTATCTATCAATTATTTGGTTTCTTGGGGAAGTAATCGGGGATAGGCCTCTATTATTGCTTGGTATTTTATTGATATTACTTGGGACACAGTTTGTATTTACCGGACTGGTCGCTGAAATGATCGTATATAACAGGCAGGAGAAGACTCGGGATGATGTTATTGCCAAGATTGTTAAAGGAAAAAAATAAATTTAATCAAAAACAATTATCAAAAATGTGCTACGATACTGGAATACGGCATCAATTGAAATATGCAAACAAAAATTTTATTCACCAGTTCGCGCTCAGGCATTTTTTTGATTCGGTAGCACAGGAGATAGGAGGTATCCCGAGAGAAAGAGTATTGGACTTCGGATGTGGTGAAGGTTTGCTTCTCCAGGAATTAAAAAAGCGCAGCGTTTATTTCAAATATCTCCTCGGGATTGATCTCCGTGAAGATGCCTTAGAACAAGCCAGGTCTTTGCATTCGGATTATGTGTTTGAAAGAAAAAATATCCTTGAGTGGGAATGTAATCCTAAAAGCTTTGATCTGATTATCGCATCAGAGGTTCTGGAACATTTGATAGAGCCGGAACCGGTGATGGCAAAATTAGCCAAACTTAGTAGCAAGGATTTGCTTCTGACGGTCCCTTTGGAACCATGGTTCAGAATAATAAATCTGTTGCGTGGCCGTGATATTCGTCGTCTTGGAAATCATCCTGAACATGTTAATAAATGGGGACTAAATGAGTTTGTGGATTGGGTGAGCAAATATGTAAAAGTCAAAAATGCCAGGATTTCATTCCCATTTATAATAGTATCTGCCTCGGCAGGCTGAAAAAAATTATTTGATCTGATTGCTGTATCTATGAAATTATTATCCCAGAAAGCTATATCTTATATTTTTACACTGATTATAGTAGTTTTTGTAATCTATTATTTAGTTAATAATTGGGAATCCGTAAAATCGATTAGCTGGTGGGAAAGACCGGGATACTTAAGTATTCATATGGTGTTGCTTTTTTTAACCTTCGCTTTATTTGTAATAAGCTGGCAAAGACTTCTGATTACTATTGGTAACGATGTCAGTATTAAAGTTGCATGTTACACCTGGCTGACCCCCAATATCGGTAAATATATCCCCGGAAAAGTATTTATGATTGCAGGGAGAATTGTCTTACTTAATCATTTTGGTGTAAGAAAGACAACGGCCGTTGCTGCAACTATCTGGGAACATGTTATTCTCATTCTTACAGCAATGCCATTCAGTCTTTTTATATTATTCGATAATTCAGAAAAGTATTCCTTGAAAATGGTTGCAATGACTGTCTCTGTTTTAACTTTAATTTTGATAGTTGTTTTAAACCCGGTAATAATTCAAAGATTGATTAATCTTGCTTTAAGCCTATTCAAAAAGCCACCGTTAGACCTGCCATTGAAACGCAAGGATATCCTATATCTTTTTATTTTTTATCTCATGATCTGGATTGTATATGGTCTCACGGGCATAACGCTGGCCTATGCCTTCGGTTTTGAGGATAATGTCTCAATGCTATTTTTATTCAACGTTTATATTTTTTCTTGGTTCATTGGTTTTATCAGCATGATAACACCAGGAGGATTCGGTGTACGAGAAGGGGTGTTAATCTTGATGATAAGCCCATATGTCCCGGTCGCAGAATTAATGACCTATGCCTTTCTTGCCCGAATGACATGGATGCTCACAGAGATAGCCGGAGTAATAGTAGGAATGGTATTATCCAATAAATTAAACGATGTGATTGATTCATGATTTGAAGTCCTTTATGTAATCCGCATAAACATTCTCTATCAGCTTAAATATATACTGAATCTGTAAAAGTATCTTTTCCAGAGAAGGTTGAAAATGATTCAGGGTCCATTGACTCGCCACTTGAATGATCGCACCGGCGATTGCTGCCGGAAGAATTGTATCTTTTACTGTATTGTGATCCATGGTCGGAAATACCATCAGCAATATCCTCATTGCATTACTGGAAAGTTTTTGAATCGCTTTCTGGTATTCCTCATCGATTCGCGGGCTGACCCCCAATATCTCAAACAAAAGAACTCTTGCTTTTCGGGGGTCATCCTGCAGGGTTTGATAAAAAAGCCTCAAAGCTTCATAAGCAGTTGTTATGGACTGAACCGATGATTGACCGATAATTTCATCTGTTTTTGTGATTAATTCCTCTGTAATGCTTTGATATACGGCACTTAATAAATCCTCTTTACAATGAAAAGATTCATAGAAATAACGTTCGGTCAATCCTGCCAGGGCGCATATCTTTTTGATACTTGTTTTTGCATACCCGATGGTTCCAAAGGATTCCAGTCCAGCAGAAATGATCTTCTGCTTTCTCTCTTCTGTTCTCAAATCCGCCTGAACACCACCATATTTTCGGTTCTGCAATCGTTGTTTTGTTTTCATGAAATAAATTTTGACATTAACTCTTGTCAAAGTCAAATCTTTCTGCTATTAATTCTGACATGACTTAATGTCAGAATTTTTATAGTTTTGATTCAAAGGAATAAATTCTTTAAAAGCGTATCTGTAAAGCTCTTGCGATAGGGCTAAAAACCCTATCCGGGAAAAGAGAGTTGGCGAAAACTTTTAATGCCGGAAATTCCGGCCAGGGAGGATGCCATGGGATTTGTAAAATCATTTGAAGAAATTATGGCCAATACCAAAACAACCGCAGATTTTTATGATGCGGAGATGTTGATGGTGTTCTGGGAAACCAAACCGGAAATTATCGCAAGACTGATTCCCCCACCGTTAAAACCCGCAGATGCCCCGATTGCCATGGCCTTTGTTGCCAATTATCCAGCCACCAATTTTGACGTAACGTATAAAGAAAGCGCGCTGTTTATCCGGGCTGAATATGACGGGGAAGAAGGAAATTATTGCCTGGCCATGCCGGTAACCAATGACATTGCCATGGCCGGAGGCCGTGAGATGTTCGGATTTCCGAAAAAAATGGCAAATATCCATTTTGAGAAAAAAGGAAACACCGTGAGCGGATGGACGGAACGGCGAGGTGTCCGGTTTATGGAGGTCAAGGCTACGTTAAACGGCAAGCCCAATGATCCCAGCGCTCTTACTCTGCTTGAAAATGAATCAGGCGAAGACGGAGTCATCAAAGGAGTTTCTTATAATTTCAAACATTTTCCCGGACCGGAACCCGGCACACTCGATTATGACCCCCGGCTGGTGAAACAGGAAACACTGCTGAAACCCAAAGTCATGGAGATTGGTGAGGCAGAAATCATCTTCAAGCATTCAGACTATGATCCCTGGACTGAAGTGGAAGTTGTCAAAATACTGGGAGGCATTTATACGGTCGGGGATAATTCCATGCTGGGAGGCAAGGTAGTTGCGGAAGTGGGTTTTATGGAATTCTCGCCATATGCATTCCTCAAATGGGACATGGTATAAAAAAACGAGCAAATAAAACCTTAACCAGAAAAAACGGAGGGCATTTAAATGGCATACCTGAATATCGATATCAATGTCAGCAAAGACACAAAATCAATGCTGAAAGAGGTTGAAAAATTCAGCATGGAGGTAATGCGGCCCGCAGGAATTGCACTGGACCGGTTGAGTGATCCGGAAGATGTAATCAAAAAAGATTCCGTGCTGTGGGATGTTTTTAAGGGATTCCGGGAGATGGATCTTCATTTGTTGCAGATCCCCAAGAGCCTTGGCGGCATGGCAGGTGATCTGGACCCCATGGCTGCGATTCTGATGACCGAGCAACTTGGATATGCGGATGCAGGTCTCACCATCAGCATGGGGGTTTCCAGTCTGCCGTTCAATGCTGCTGCTATGTTCCCGTCACCGGTGATGCAGAAACTGGCTATGGATTTTTGTGAGGACAAGACAGGATCGCTCATCGGATGCTGGGCCATAACAGAGCCGGATCACGGATCGGACTGGAGTCTTGGAGGCAATAAGCCCACGTGCGGGCCTTCCGTGACTGCGGTATTAAAAGGAGATGAATATATTGTCAATGGCGAGAAGTCCGAATGGGTATCCAACGGGACCATTGCCACCCATGCAATGCTTCACGTAGGATTGTATCCGGAAAGGGGCATGGACGGTCAGGGGCTGGCCATCATTCCCCTGGATCTGCCGGGTATTACCCGGGGAAAGCCGTTGGATAAAATGGGTCAGCGGCCGTTAAATCAGGGGTCGATTATTTTCCAGGATGCAAAGATCCACAAAAAATATATGGCTGTGCCCAACCCGGATTTCCTGAAAGCTACAGCCGGAAGAGGGCTGGCCAATGTCAACGGAGGGATGGCGATTGTATTTGCCGGTCTGGCAAAGGCTGCCTATGATGAAGCCTACCGGTATGCCAGAAAGCGAGTACAGGGCGGTGTGCGGCTTTTTGAACATAAAAATATTAAATTAAAACTGATGCAGATGTTTACGCATGTGGAGGCAGCCAGGGCAAACGCACGGCGAATGGCAATGTATAACCTTGCAAACCCAATGAGCCCATCCGTCGTCCATGCAGTGGCGGCCAAATGCCTGTCTACGGAAACCGCAACGATGGTTGCCAGCGATGCCATGCAGATATTCGGCGGGTATGGTCTGGCAAAGGAATACCCCATTGAAAAAATGTTCCGGGATGCCAGGGCCAGCATGATTGAAGACGGGGTCAATGAGGCCTTGGCGATCAAAGCGACAGAGTTTATGTAATGCCGGCAATGCCAGTTGGTAAAAAATGGGAATTGATTTTTATACATTTGTATGAAATTCAATTCCCATTCATTTTATTTTCTTATGGAGATAACCTGTAAAGGAGCCCAACATGAAAGAACTTTCAAACAAGGTAGCTGCAATCACAGGAGCGGCTTCCGGCATCGGGCAAATGCTGGCAGTCAATCTTGCCGCCAGAGGGTGTGAAGTAGCGTTATCAGATGTTGACATGGACGGTCTGGGAAAAACCGCCGCTCTGGTGAAAAAGCAAAACGGAAAAGCCAGTATTCATAAAGTGGATGTGGCCGACCGGAGCCAGGTGGAAAATTATGCCGCAGACGTTGTAAAACAGCATGGCCGGGTGGACATGATCATCAACAATGCTGGTGTGGCTTTGGCGCAAAGTATTGAAGATGTCACCTATAAAGATTTTCAGTGGATTTTTGGTATTAATTTCTGGGGAGTTGTTTATGGTAGCAAAGCATTTCTGCCGTATCTGAAAAAACAACCGGAAGGTCATATTGTCAATATCTCCAGTGTCAATGGATTTATCACCTGGCCCAATAACGGCCCCTACTGTGCTTCAAAATTTGCTGTAAAGGGTTTTACGGAAGGCCTCTGGCAGGAGATGCGACACACAAACATCCGGGTCTCCTGTGTGCATCCGGGAGGGATCAAAACCAACATTGCCCGCAATGCCCGGTTTTACAGGTCTCCCGGCAGTAAAATGACCCATGAGCAAACGATTAACACATTTGACAAAATTGCCGGTACCTCCTCGGACAAGGCGGCACAACAGATCATCACCGGCATTCTGAAAAATAAACAGCGGATACTGATCGGTCCGGATGCATATATTCTTGACGTATTGACGCGCCAGTTCCCGGTAAAATTTGTGAAATGGATGGCGATAGTGGCCGGACGCAAATAATCTTTTACTTTCCCATCACACGGAAATGAATAAAATACGATCCCGGCATTATCTTTTCTCCCCTATCCGTTGCATTGAAATATCTTTTTGCCTGTTCTTCAGGGGATAGATTTTCCATCAACACAAACCCGAGCTGTGAAACCTGTTGGGGGAAAATTTCCGGATCAAACGTGGATAAAATGGGTTCGCCACGACGTTTTGTGTAACGCTTCAAATCGTTAATTGTTTTATGATCCTGATGAGAATAATGCTTTTCCGAAATTGCATAATCAAAAACAAGTTCCGATTCCAGACCAGCGCAAGACTGGATAGATGACAGGGTTTTAAAAACAGCCGGCGATTCATAGGCAAAGTGGAGGGCTCGAATGACAGCCGCCATCTGTGCAGTACGGCTTCTCTTTTTTGATTTCATCTTGTTTTTTCCCCTGGATTTTTTCCAGATGAGTGTAATCGTCTGATGATCCATTCTGTATAGATTGACAGTTTAAAAATCCCATATCCCATTCCCAAAAGCAACTATGAAAAAAAATCCATAATACCATTATTAAAAATACTCTTGCCAAATGCAAACCTTGAATAGTAAACATACAAAAACCATGCACTTGTTTGTTCATGCGGCCTGGCCGGAAAAACACCCCCCGCAATAACATGAAGCCGCCCGTGCATTGGGACAGGTGATCCATCATAATATTTCACATATTACAGGAGCGTAGAGGAAGGTCTTTTATTAAGGATACGGTTTTATGATCAGGGATATTGGAAACATAGTAAAAAAAGGTGAAGGACTGACACTTGAATTCAAAGAAGCCAAAACCGGTTTGCCAAAGAGCATTTTCGAGACCATTTGCGCATTTTTGAATACCGATGGCGGCACCATCCTGCTGGGCGTGTCCGATGACGGCACAGTAAAAGGTGTTCATCCGGATAACCTGAATCAAATCAAGACCGATCTGGTCAACCTGTCCAATAATCCCCAGAAAATCGATCCGGTATTTGTTCTGTCGGTTCATGAAGCTGTTTATCAAAACAAACCGATCCTAATCGTTCAGGTGCCAGTAGGTTCACAGGTGCATAAATGCAACGGAGCCATCTATGTCCGGCGTGAAGATGGTGATTACAAAATTGACAGGCCAGAGCAGATCGCCGGGATCGCCAACCGCAAGGCCAGTTATTTTTCCGAGCAGAAGGTTCTGCCCTACACCACGCTTGCAGATTTCCGGCCCGACCTTTTTGAAAAAGCATCCCGCCTGATGCGCGCCAACCAATCCAGCCACCCATGGCCCGGGCTTGAGCCTGAAGACCTATTGAAAAAAGCCGGATTCTACAAAAAAGACTCCACAACCGGACGGGAAGGATACACCCTGGCTTCGGTACTGATGTTCGGCACGGATGAGGCTATCCAGGCGGTTGTGCCTGCGTACAAGTTTGATGCGCTTCTAAGAAAAAAGGATACGGAACGCTACGATGACCGCCTGATGGTTCGCTCCAACCTGATCGACGCCTATGACCAGCTCATGGGGTTTGTTGAAAAGCATCTGAATGACCCGTTTTTTCTGGAAGGAGATATGCGCATCAGCCTCCGGGACAAAATCTTCCGGGAACTGGTGGCCAACATCATCGCCCACCGGGAGTACACAGATGCACGGCCCGCTACCATGATCATCTACCGGAACCGGGTGGAATTCAAAAATCCCAATATCCCCAACGGCAGAGGCCCCATTGATCCGGATAATTTTATCCCATGCCCGAAAAATCCGACTATCTGCAAGTTCATGATTCAACTGGGCCGGTTTGATGAACTGGGCTCCGGGGTCATGAATGTCAACCGGTACCTGCCGTTTTACACAAAAGGCGCTAAACCGGAATTTATCGAAGGAGGCATGTTTTCCGTGGTTGTAGCAGTGGATGATGAGAAGCCCTTAGAAGCAGAAAAGATACAATCTTTAACGTCAGGGCAAGAGTCACAGCCCGAGTCACAGCCCGAGTCACAGCCCGAGTCACAGCCCGAGTCATTGGAAACAAGGATTGTTAGCCTTTTGTCTATGGATCACCTTTCAAAGAAAGAACTTTCTCAGAAACTGGGCCAGAAACAGATATCCGGCCAGCTTAAGAAAGTCATCAAATTGCTTCTTAAAAACGGTTATATCGTTTATACCATCCCGGACAAACCGCAAAGCCGCTTGCAGAAATACCGGTTGACGGAAAAAGGGAAGGTGTGGATGGGGAAATGACACGTAAATGCATATTCCGAAATATCTTGTGAAATGTAGGAATGTAGGTCGGGTTTAGGGATGAAACCCGACCTGCGAAATTGAAAAGGAACCGATATGTTAGAACATGCTCTGCAACGCTATTTCGGTTTTACATCTTTTCAGCCCGGTCAAGTAGAAGTGATTCAGCGTGTGCTTAATCGCCAATCCGCCGGCGCAATCTTCCCGACCGGTGCAGGAAAATCCATGTGTTATCAACTCCCAGCCATGCTGCTGCAGGATATGACGTTAGTGGTGTCACCACTGCTGTCATTAATGAAAGATCAAATTGACTTTCTGGCTGCACATAATATTCCTGCCGCACGGATAGATTCGACTTTGCTGCCGGAAGATTACGCACGTGTTCTGGAACAGGCCAAACGCGGCGAAATAAAAATCCTGATGATTGCTGTGGAACGTTTCAAAAACGAACGCTTCCGCCATCATTTAGAGCGGATGAAGATAGGCGTAATGGTGATTGATGAAGCTCATTGCATTTCCGAATGGGGACATAACTTTCGACCGGAGTATTTGAAACTGCCCGCGTATCAGCAGGAATTCAAGATCCCCCAGGTACTGCTGCTAACAGCAACCGCCACTGAACAGGTACGCGCGGATATGTGCCGGAAATTCAACATGCCCCCGGAGAGTATCACTGTTACGGGCTTCTACCGGCAGAATCTCTTTTTACAGGTGACACCCACTGCGGAAACCGAAAAAAATACACGGCTTCTGCAGCGCCTCAAAGCCGCGCCCCACGACCCCACGATTGTCTATGTCACCTTACAGAAAACCGCAGAACAAGTGGCAGAATTTCTGCAAAACAACCAGATTAATGCCGCACCGTACCATGCCGGCATGAAGGATGAAGAACGCGAACAGATTCAAAACCGCTTTATGGCTGGAAGGCTGGATTGTGTCGCAGCGACGATTGCATTTGGCATGGGTATTGATAAACACGATCTCCGCCGTGTGATTCACTACGACTTGCCAAAATCTATCGAAAATTACAGTCAGGAAATAGGACGTTCCGGCCGCGATGGAAAACCTTCCTTCTGTGAAGTATTAGCCAACCGGGGTAATCTCACCATACTGGAAAACTTCATTTATGGCGATACTCCGGAACAATCCGCCATCCATAAACTGCTACACCAGATCAAGCACAATGAAGGATTCCTATGGATGCTCAAACTCACCACATTATCCAACGACCTGAATATCAGGCAACTCCCGCTGAAAACGCTGCTGGTGTATCTTGATATGGAAGGAATCATCCGCCCCAAATACACCTATTTTGAGGAATATTCCTTTCAATACAACACCGAACCATCTCAGATTATCAGCCAATTCCAGGGGGAACGCCGGCAGTTTGTCAACACCCTGATAGCCCATTGCCGGACCAAAAAAACCTGGACATATGTGGATATGACAACGATGTTGCACAACTATCAGACTGACCGGGCGAGGGTGGTGGCCGCGTTGGAGTATTTTGCGGAAAAAGGCTGGATTAAGTTGCAGGCCAAGCAAGCCGTGGAAGCCTATGATATTCTGACAAAGGTGTTCGACCTTGAACAGGTTACGGAGAAAATATTCCGCCTCTTTACCGACAAGGAAACTCACGAAATCCAACGAATCCACAATATGCTACACTTTTTTGAGAGCCAATCCTGCCTGAGCAAAAGTCTGGCCGCGTATTTTGGGGAACACTTGACGCAGGCATCCTGTGGCCATTGTTCCGTCTGTCAGCAGGGCAGCGCGAATATCCAGCAGACCGTCCGCCTGCCTCCCCTAACCGACCTTGACTATCGCACATTGACCCGAGAATTTACACAAGCCATCAAAGAGCATGGCTCGGTGGTCAATCTTACGAAATTCCTGAGCGGCATCCATACGCCCGTCTTCGTCAAACTCAAAATCAAAGCCCTGCCGCATTTTGGTGCGCTGGAGCATTACCCATTTCAGGAGGTCAAGCACTGGGTGACAGAACATTTTTAAATGAGGAAGACTATTTTTCCTATCTGGAATTGATAGCAGAATGGTGCGCAAGGTACCATGTACAAAAAACATGAAAGAGCCGGACGACCACCCGGGAAAAGCGGGTGTAATCAAAACTGATGAGCTCGTA
>CAYTGW010000089.1:0-15407 GCA_964437395.1 uncultured Desulfocicer sp. | reverse complement strand
ATACATTCTATATTTCATAGTTTAAAAAGATAACAATAGAACTGTGGGGCCGGGAAACGTGAACCCACAGCATTGAAAAAAGTTACAAAATTTTGGTCGGCAACGGATTTGAAAAAAGCCGCAGCTTTTCCCAATCCAACACAAGTAACTGGTTATACGCCATTATCCCAATACAACCAAGCAAATCCACTCAATATTGCAATAAATATGATCCAAATACCAATACGTAAAGGTAAAAGTCTTTTTTTCATTTGGTGTATAATCATTTATTCACAGGTTGATTTACCCTGCTCTCTTCGGGCACTTTTGCCCTGATATTTACCGATCATTTTTTTTCGCAACATCATGAGAGGCCAGATGCTTTTTTGACCTAAGCTCATTTCTCATTTTTTTGCATAATAATAAATATGAGAAATTATTCAACACTTTTTTCTCATATAATAACAAATTGTTATTCAGTCTTTCAGAATTCAGGCTTACACGCTTAAAAAATTCATAGACAGGGGAGCTGATTTCAAAAGTACATTTTTGTCATTCCGGCGAAAGCCGGACACGCAGTGCTGTTTTCCAAGCCGCCAGGCGCAACCATAGCGCTATCCAGCATTTTCACCCCTTTCTGGACACCGGCTTTCGCCGGTGTGACGCTTTTTGATAGTTTTGAAATTGGTTCAGGGGGACATGACTCGATGCTGAAAAACCAGGAATGATCGCCGCGTAATGGCTGTCACTTCGTGATCATCTGACATTCTTTGTTTTTTAGGTTACCTTGTATCTGTCTGGAAATTTGAACTTTAGGAGTGGTTACAATTTTCTCGAATTCCCAGATTGGATGCAAAATTCCGTTTTCCATCCATCCTGTTTCGGAAAATATGAATACAAGATATTGTATAAATTATTTATTGACACACAATTATGTTCTGACATATTTATATCTGATTAAAATAAAAAAATTCGAATCAACATGAGAATCATATCCATACTCCATTAAAATTATTTTTTTCATATTATAACAAATGCTTATAATCTGAATAGGTGAAACAATGAAAAAATACTATCCAAAAGGGAATGACGGAAAAACAGAAACAAAAACCGTCCAAAGCGGGATAGCACCAAATCAACTGATCGCAAAACGGTATTTAACCAAATTTGAAATCCGTAAAGATGCGATGATCAACGTCCATATGGCGTTTGACCGGGAAAGAGACATGAATGTTTCACTGATGTCCCTTCCTTCCGAAATCATAAAAAATACGGATTTGCTGGCTGATTTAAAACTGGATCTCTCTGCTGCATCCAAACTGAATCACAATAATATTGCACAACTTTACAGTATCGACACCTGGAATAAAATTGTTTTCTGCGTGATGGAATATATCCCGGGACATACGCTGGCCGGACACCTGGAAGAAAAAGGAGGAAAATGCGGTCTTGATGAATCCATCCCATTACTGAGACAGATCGCTAGTGGACTCGACTATTGCCATACCCTCACCTCACCATTGTCCCACCTGGGATTGAAACCACAAAATATATTACTGACCGAAGATAACCTGGTAAAAATCGCTGATTTCGGGCTTGCGAATATTTTAAGTTCTCCTGCAGCCCGGCTTCCCGGAAGAGAAGAACCCGAGACTCTTGCGTACAGGGCTCCGGAACAGTTATCCGGCAAAGAAGTCGGGCCCTGGACAGATATTTACTCCCTTGCGGCGGTTGCTTATGAAATGCTGTCCGGAAAACCACCGGTGCATGGAGAGGATCTGCGATCCCAGATTGCAAATCAAAACGTAAAAAAGATCGATGGTCTGCCGGATAATGTCAATGATGCCTTATTGCTGGCTCTTTCAAAAGAACCATCGAACCGGCCCAAAAAGGCCGGGGATTTAATTGCCATGATCGCCGGAGAAAAACCAATTCCAAAACCAGGGAAAACACAACCTTCCCAAACCGGAAAAAAGAAATCCATTCTCCTTCCGGGGTTCATCGGGGTGCTCATTCTTTTCATTCTTGGAGGACTCGGATTCTTTCTATCCCAGAAAGATACAGTCACAGTCAGTCAGAAACCGGCTCCGGAAGTCGAAAAGCCGATCAAGCGTATCATCATCCCGAAAATATTTACTGAAAAGAAAAAAACAGTACCTCAACCGGATAAAAAAATAGAAGAGATAGCACTGCCCGTTATTCCGGAAAAATCACCTGAAATAAAAGAGGAACCCATATTGACCGGTAAGGCCTCCATTGTCAGCATCCCGGAGGGAGCGGAGGTATTTCTGAACGGAGTAAACAAAGGAATAACCCCTGTTGTACTCAATGACATTGAAGAGGGAGAATACGATGTCTCCATCCGGAAAGAAGGTTTTGATCCATTCACGGAAAAAATGATGATCTCTTCCACGGAGACGGGTGAGGTAACAGCGACTCTCCTGCCGATTTATGGAACACTCCTGGTTATAAGCGAACCACCTGGTGCGGAAATATATATCGATAGCATAAAATCTGGAATCACACCCGTCAGTTTGAACCAGGTAAAAAAGGGTAATCATCACATCCGGGTCGATAAGCCGGGATATGAAATCTGGACAAAAAATATTGCGATTGTCCCCGGTGAACCGGTCTCACTGACAGCGCAGTTATCAGATGCCATGGGAAACATCAGCATTACAAGCAACCCGGATGATGCAGTGATTTTTATCTCCGGAATCGAGAATGGAAAAACCCCGCTGATTCTGAAAGTCGAAAAAGGAATACGGCCAATTGAGATTCAAAAACCCGGCTATGAACCCTGGAAACAGAATGTAAAGGTTATCGCCGGCGAAAATATCGAAATCAAGGCGGAACTCATACAGAGCAGAGGTGTCCTTCAGGTGAACAGCCAGCCGTCTGATGCGGATGTTTTTGTTTCCGGGAAAAACCTTGGGAAAACCCCTCTGAACCTGAAAGAGATACAATCCGGTAAAATAACGATTGAGGTCCGGAAAAAATGCTATGCAAACAGCTCCCAGACTGTTTCCATCAAATCCAACATCCTTTCCAAAATTGATTTCCCCCTGAAACCGGAATGCGGAACGGTTATCGTGAAAAGTGATCCGGAAAATGCAAAATGGTATCTGGATGATGCATATATCGGGAATACTCCCGGCACACTGGAGAATATACCCGCAGGAAAACACAATATCAAAATTACGAAAGATCAGTATCTGGAGTGGATGGAAACCAGTGCGATCACACCGGGTAAATCCCAGACGATAAGCGCCAAACTGAAACCGGCACTTCCGGATCCAGGTGCAACATGGCGGGAGCCCGCTACTGGAATGGAGTTTGTCTGGGTCCAGAGCGGATGTTTCAATATGGGCAGCCTTCCGGATGAACTGGGCAGAGAAGAGGATGAAGGTCCGGTTCATAAGGTGTGTGTAGACGGTTTCTGGATGGGGAAATATGAGGTTACTCAGGGACAATGGAAAACCGTAATGAATAAAAATCCTTCTTTCTTCAATCGAAAAGAAAAGTATCCGGCAGACAGTGTCTCCATAAATGACGTTCAGCTTTTTATTCAAACCCTGAGCAAAGCGAGTAAGGGCCGATTTTCTTTCAGACTTCCGACAGAAGCGGAATGGGAATATGCATGCAAAAGCGGTGGACAGGCAGAACGATTCTCGGGAGGAGACCGCCCCAATGCCGTAGCCTGGTTTAAAGCAAACAGCAACCGGACAACCCACTCTGTTGGAGAAAAAGCACCCAATAATATCGATCTGTTCGATATGAGCGGAAACCTTTCCGAATGGGTTGAAGATACCTATTCGGCAGATGCTTACAAGTCCCACAGTGAAAAAAATCCAATCCATACGAAGAGCAGTCCAAACCGTGTCATCCGGGGTGGAAACTGGAGTTCGGATGAGAAAAATTGCAGGTCGGCAGAGAGAACTTTTGCTCCTGCAGAAGAAAGAAATAAAACAATCGGGTTCAGGCTTGTGAAGATCCAGTAACATGAAGTTACAATGGCAAATCAGAGATGTCATCGACCTTGAATATTTTCTGCATGATAGTTCGGATCTCCGGGAAGGAGCTGATCACAGCGTTCTTTCCCGGACGGATCGAAAAACTTATCTGGAGTATATTCAACCAGCCTTACTCCGAAACAAAAAGTCCATCAACGATAAAAAATGGATTCTTCGCCTCTGGCTTGAACACAAAAAAGATACCGTGAAAACCAGTGATGAGGACAAAGTACTACCGGGTGAAAGCTATCAAACCATCTTCTGGTTGATACTGCTTTTCATCATTGCCGCCGGTATCGCAACCGGTTCGGCAGCAACCCTTTCCTTCCTGTTCTATAAAGGAATCTCTCCGATAAACGTCTCTGCATTTTTAGGCATTTTTGTTTTGCTTCAGATTGCACTGGTTCTGCTGACCGTGATTCTATCGATCATGAGAAAGCATATCCGGCTGCTGCATAATTTTTCCATCACCCACAGAATTCTGGGTTCCCTATTTGCCGGACTGAGCTTCAAATTAAGGGAAACCACGGTTTCCGCACTTCCTGCAAAGGATCGGAACCGGCTGATGGCTGCCATTGGAATGGGAAAGGGAAAACATTCTCAATACGGCTTCATCTTTTTCTGGCCATTCTTCATCCTGATGCAGGTTTTTGCAGTCTGTTTCAATATGGGAATCCTTCTATCTCTGATCCTCAAGGTGATTGTCTCGGATCTTGCCTTTGGGTGGCAATCCACCCTGCAGTTCAGCGCTCAGGTTGTTCATCAGGCGGTTGTTCTGTTCTCCCTTCCCTGGTCCTGGTTTGTACCCCCGGATCTGGCCCACCCCACAATCGAACAGATTGAAGGGAGCCGGATTGTATTAAAAGACGGAATATATCACCTGTCCACATCGGGCATGGTTTCCTGGTGGCCGTTTCTCTGTTTTGCGATTGTCTTCTATGGTCTGCTACCCCGGATCATTCTCCTCTTGACCGGTATCCTCGGACACACGCGGGCCATGGCCAGAATCGATTTTCAAACAGCGGATTGCGATCAACTGATTCGGAATCTGACCACACCGGAAATCCGCACAAGCGGATCTTTCATTGAACCGGCCCATGATACAGAATCATTGTCTGCTCCTATTCTACAGAATGGCATCCCTGTCCATGATCCCCCTTTGACTGCAACCGGCAACGCCATCATCGCCATTGTTCCGGATGATATCGACCTATCCTGCCCGGAAGACGAGCTCCAAAGCCGCATTGCCAAAGCCACAGGGCAAAGACTGTTCCGAAAGATTTCTTTTGGTGCAGATACGATCCAATCCATTGAATCGATCAAAGAGATTCTGAACCTTGCGCCGGAAAACCGGAATGCCGGAATTCTGGTTCTTCAGGAAGCATGGCAGCCGCCCATCCGGGAAGCGCTTCTGTTTCTCAAACACCTCAGGAAAACCATTGGAAACCAGCCGATCATTCGAATCGGTCTGATCGGCAAACCCATACCGGCAACCATCTTCACCCTGCCGGATCCAAACGATATAACCATTTGGAAGCAAGCCATTACTTCGCTGGGAGATCCTTCCATGACGGTCGACATCCTGGGGAGAGCAAATCATGAATCATAAGCTTATCCCTGAATTTGCCGTCCTCGGTCATCCAAATGAAGGAAAATCATCGGTGGTTTCCACCCTCACGGAAGATGACAGTGTTATCATCAGCCCCACACCAGGAGAAACCAGAAAGTGCCGGTCATTCCCCGTGTTCATCGACGGTAAGGAGGTTATCTGTTTTACAGACACACCGGGTTTCCAGGTTCCTCAAAAAAGCCTGGAATGGTTTCGAAATTATTCAGGCCCGATAAATGAAATCGTTCAGCAATTCATCCTTGAAAACCGGAATCAAAAAGATTACCGGGACGAATGTGAACTGTTTGCTCCCATTGCCCGCGGCGCCGGTATCATCTATGTTGCGGATGGTTCAAGGCCGGCTCGCCGTGATGACCGGGCGGAGATGGAAATATTGAGACTGACCGCCAAACCGAGAATGGCGATCATCAACTCAAAAGACACACACAGTGATTACTCGGAAGAGTGGAAAAATGAGTTCCGGAAAAACTTCAACATCATCCGGATCTTTAATGCCCATAATGCCACATACAAAGAACGGATCAGCCTCCTGTCCAGCTTAAAAGGAATCGATCAGGAATGGGAGGCGTCTCTGGAGGATGTGATCACCGCATTTAAGATGGACTGGGATCATCGCATTCACCTGACCGCCGGGTTGATCACGGTTCTACTGGCCATCTGCCTGACCCATAAGGCCACCCGGACCATCTCCGGAAACCTCCTGGAAAAAGAGGAAAAAACCAGACTCCGGAACGTATATAAAGAAGAACTGCTTGCGGTTGAAAAAAAGACCCATGAAAAAATCAGAAAGCTGTTCAAGCACAATATATTTCATGTTGAATTTCCACCGCACTCGATTTTAACACAAGACCTGTTCAGCCAAAAAACATGGCAGATGCTCGGGCTGACAAAAGGCCAACTGGTGGCTGCCGGTGCTGCTTTCGGAGGCGCCGCAGGGGTCATGATCGACATTGCGACAGTTGGTCATTCCCTGGGTCTTTTCGCTGCTGTCGGCAGTGCATTCGGCGCAGGCTCGGCGCTGTTCGGGAGTCAGCAGATGGAAAAGGCAAAAGTGGTCGGCCTGCCCGTCGGCGGATACCGGATTACGGTTGGCCCCAACCAAAACATACAGTTCATGTATATTCTTCTGGATCGGGCCTTGCTTTACTATTCTCAGGTCATCCACTGGACCCATGGAAAAAGAGGCTACCCCGAAATCCACACGGATATGCTGAATGCAAAAAACAAAAAACAGGGTTTTACCGCTTTGTTTACAGATGAAATCAAACAGACATGCAATCTATTCTTCCGGGAGATGCAGAAAAAGGATACAGACCGACAGGAAATTGCAAAACAGAAAATGCAGGGAATCATCAAATCGTTTCTGGATCAGCAAAGGTAGTCCATTATGTCATCAGCAAAAAAGCGAGGTCTTCCTTTACTATGATCACCATCCTATTGACCTATCTGGGAGTCGGCGCTGTTGCAGGAGTGCTTGCAGGACTGCTAGGGATCGGCGGAGGGCTGGTCATCGTACCCATGCTGGTGTTCTGCCTGACCAGGCAAGCAATTGCCCCGCAAGCGGTCATGCATATTGCCCTCGGGACATCCATGGCCAGCATCATGTTTACGGCCGTATCGAGCTTCATGGCTCATCACAAAAGGGGGGCTGTACACTGGCCTGCTGTGCGCCGTATCGTTCCGGGGATTCTGGTGGGCACATTCCTGGGTTCATGCGTGGCTGCGCGGCTTTCCACGAATTTTCTCAAGGTCTTTTTTGTGGTTTTTCTTTACTATGTGGCCTTTCAAATGCTGTCCGATAAAAAGCCCCGGCCGTCCCGGGGTCTGCCCGGAAACACGGGCATGTTCGGCATGGGCAGCGTTATCGGTCTGGTCTCCAGTCTGGTCGGAATCGGCGGCGGCACCCTGTCCGTACCTTTCCTGATGTGGTGCAATCTTGCGGTTCACAATGCCATCGGCACTTCAGCCGCCATCGGTTTTCCCATTGCCGTTGCCGGGACAGCAGGCTATGTCTTCAATGGCCTGCATGCAGGAGGTTTGCCGGATCTCTCTCTGGGATACATCTATCTTCCCGCCCTGGCCGGCATTGTCGCTGCCAGCGTTCTGACCGCACCTCTGGGTGTGCGCCTGGCCCATCGCCTGCCGGTTGCAAAACTCAAACGCGTATTCGCCGTTCTCCTTGTCATTGTAGGAACCCGCATGCTGGCAGGCCTGATTTGATTAATCTTTATTCATTTGCCGGGTTCATATTGAATCCCTTCTGCAATTGTGCTATCTGAAATTCAAGGTTACTTAACTTTTTCCAAGGAGTGATTCAATGAAAATTACAGCCCGCGATGTGATGGTAAAAGACTTCGACGCAATTCAACAAAATGCGCCAGTTGGAGATGCTGTGCGTATGATTTTACAGGGTAAAACCCGGGAAACAGGATATAAAACCGTCAGCGTAATGGTTACGGACAAATTCGGTGAACTGACCGGTGTGGTTTCCATGTTCGATATCCTGTATCATCTGCGGCCGCCAATTTTAAATATCATAGGGGACAGCATCAATTTTCCGGAACTGGAACTCAACTCTTTTATCGAAAGGTTCAAAGGTTTGAATGTCTCCCAGGTTATGAACTCACCTGTCCGGTATATATCTCCGGATACGGATCTGATGGTAATTATCGACCGGATGGTAAAGGAAAAATGCAGGCGACTGCCGGTAGTGGAAAATTCCAAAGTGATCGGCATTGTTTATCTAGCCGAAGTATTCTGCCTTCTTTCCAAAAACTGGCTGAATATTGACCTCAAGTGATTTGATCAACCGGGAATCAGAAGCAGAGAAAAATTCTACAGGGTGCGGCATAAGCTTTCGCCGCACCCTGTTTATTCTTTTGGACTTGAATTGTATTTATTCAACAACAAGAAGGAGATGCCCGGTCATTACCTGAGCGCCTTTTTGCACATGAATTTCCTTTACCGTGCCGTTTATTTTAGCATTGATGCTGTTTTCCATTTTCATGGCTTCCATGATGATCACTGTCTGACCGGCGGTGACCCGATCTCCTACTTTAACTTTCACATCCAGAATCAGTCCGGGCATGGGCGCTTTAAGAAAATTACTGCCCGAAAGATTTTCCGGAGCGGCCGCCGCCGGGGGCGTGATTGTCTGCTGGGGAACGGCCATAGCCGCAGGCGCTCTCTGGGGTATGGCCGGAGTTAACGGCACCACCACAGACACACCAACATCCGGCTGGTGGTCAATCCGAACGTCATAATCAAGACCATTCACATTCACCCGTGCCATTCCCTGGCTGATTTCTCCTACTTCAACCTCAAATCTCTGTTCTTTAATTGCAATATTATATTTCATCGGTTACGAGTCTCCATAGTCATTGGCCATAATCTGCCCTGCCAGGGGCAGAACCAGCCTGCGATTTATTTTACCGTCATTTCTTGATCCGGTTAAACACCATATTTCTGTCCGACATGATCCGCTGCCGTCCATCCACTGCCCAGGAAGCTGAGGCATGAACGGTCTCACCGGCAGGAGTTGACATCTTCCGGGGAGAAAGATGCATGGCCAGCGCCACGCCGACGGCTGCGGCCAACTCAGGCGTAACCTCATTTGCCGGCGCTGCCGGAGGCCCAACATATACCGGCGGCATGGGGACGACAGACATTGCAGGTTGTGTCTCCTCCGGCTTTTTCTCCATTTTCTGGAAAATCCAGCCTGAAATAAGCATACAGATCATCAGTACACCCAACACAATAAACACCCCGAAGAAACGGATAAACAAGGTTCCCAGCACATACCCCCAGAAAGAATCGCTGGGTCCGCCGATCACCGTGATTCGTCCATTTGCAGCACCGTCCGAATCAAACTGCCCGCCGTCTTTTATCCGGATCACGAACTGATAAACCTTTTTCCCCAGACTGATGTTTTCCGCCTGAGAATCCATCCAGGATGTCGGCAGAGATTCATTAAAAATCCAGAAAGAGGTGGAGGAGGTGAAAAAGTTAGAGGAAATGGCCAACGTGGCTTCACCCCCTGTAACAACTCCATCAATATCCACACTGAAAAGTTCGGAACGGAAATCCTTTTTGTTGATTTGCGGACGCAAAGCATTTTTGATATCAAAGCCTTTCAACGCCGCCAGTTTTCCCCCGCCCGTCACTTTAAAATCCATGGTGACGCTGTTGCTTTTGGCCCGTGGGATGAGTTTTGCGATGATGATATCGCCCTCTCGTGCAAATTCAGGCTTTGGTTTTTCAATATCTTCATCCATATACGCCATTGATGCAGAGGGCACAAGCAAGGCCATTACAAGCAGTAAAAAAATGAAGTACGTTTTAACTTGAAAAAATGACAATTGTTTTTTCATTCCACCCTCCTTATTGAAACATGGCGATAAACATGCCGGCGGCTGCCGCAGAACCGATAACGCCGGCCAGGTTGGGCCCCATTGCATGCATGAGCAGCCAGTTATCCGGGTCTGCTTTCAGTCCTTCAACATGGGACACTCGGGCGGACATAGGCACAGCCGAAACCCCGGCTGATCCAATGAGGGGATTCATTTTTTCCTTTGTAAACAGATTCATGATATGAACCGTAAGAATACCCCCGAAGGTACAGATAACAAAGTCCAGTAGCCCGAAACCGAAAATCAACAGGGGTTTCATGTGCAGAAATGTTTCCGCCTTCATGGTCGCACCCACGGATACGCCGAGAAAGATGGTAACAATATTCATCAGCGAATTTTGAGCCGTATCCGTCAAACGATTGACAACAAGGCTCTCCCGCATCAGATTGCCGAACATGAACATGCCCATCAGCGGGGCCACTGCAGGAATGAGAAAAACAATCAGCATTGTTGCAATCAGCGGGAACAGCAGCTTTTCCCTGGCAGATACCTCCCGCAACTGCCTCATGCGGATGCATCTTTGTTTATGCGAGGTCATCAATCGCATGATAGGTGGTTGAATCAACGGAACCATCGCCATGTAGGAATAGGCTGCCAGAGCGTTTGCCCCCAGAAGATGGGGGGCCAGCTTGGCTGTCAGGTAGATGGTGGTCGGGCCGTCTGCGCCGCCGATAATACCAACCGAGGCTGCTTCCTTTAAGGTAAACCCGAAGAAAAGGGTGCCCACATAGGTGACAAAAACACCCAGTTGTGCCCCTGCCCCGACAAGCAGGGTTTTGGGGTTGGCGATCAGCGGCCCGAAATCCGTCATGGCGCCAAGACCCAGAAAGATCACACAGGGGATGATCTCCCATTCAACGCCGTATTTGTAAAACGCCCGAAGCAATTCCGGCGTGCCTTGTTCCGTGTATCCCATAAGGGGGGCCAGCGGAAAATTAACAATAAAAATCCCGAATCCAATGGGCAGAAGCAGCAGGGGTTCAAATTCCTTGGCTATAGCCAGATACAGAAACAGCAGTCCGATACACAGCATCAGAGCTTGTCCGCCGGTCAGGCTTGGAATCCCTGTCTGCGTGAGCAGGATGCCTTTAATCAGTTCCAGTACGCTTTCAAAAGACATATGCAAA
Organism: uncultured Desulfocicer sp.; assembly: GCA_964437395.1. Classification (GTDB taxonomy): domain Bacteria; phylum Desulfobacterota; class Desulfobacteria; order Desulfobacterales; family SURF-7; genus QZKS01. The sequence continues at coordinate 4,249 of CAYTGW010000089.1, read as the reverse complement.
ATCTCCTATTATTAAAGCGGAATATTTCCGTGTTTTTTGGGAGGATTGGTGTCCCGTTTGGTCTTGAGCATTTTCAGGGCCTGAATAATCTGAGGCCGGGTGTCTGCCGGATCGATCACATCATCAATATATCCGAATTCCGCTGCTTTATAGGGATGAGCGAACTTATCCCGGTAATCATCCACCAGCCGCTGTTTTTCCGCTTTCGCGTCAGCAGCATTTTTGATTTCATTCCGGAAAATGATATTCACCGCCCCGTCCGCGCCCATGACCGCGATCTCCGCCGTGGGATAGGCAATGTTGATGTCCCCGCGGATATGCTTGGAACTCATGACACAGTAAGCTCCGCCATATGCTTTCCGGGTGATCAGGGTAAGACGCGGAACCGTTGCCTCGCAGAATGCATAGATCAGTTTTGCCCCGTGCTTGATGCTGCCGCCGTGTTCCTGATTGATGCCGTGCAGGAATCCGGGAACATCCTCGTAGATGACCAATGGGATATTGAATGCGTCACAGAACCGGACAAAGCGGGCGCCTTTCATGGATGCGTTGCTGTCCAGGCATCCGGCCATGACAGCAGGCTGGTTGGCAATAATGCCTACCGGAGCGCCGTCGAACCGGGCAAAACCCACAACGATATTTTTGGCAAAATGCTCATGGACTTCAAAAAAATACCCGTTATCCACGTTGGAGCGGATGATATCCCGGATATCATAGGGTTTATTGGGGTCCGGAGGAACCACGTCCCGGAGCTTCAGATCTTTTCGCTGGGGATCATCCATGCAGGGAATACGCGGAGCATCTTCCATGTTGTTCTGAGGAAGGAAGCTCATGAGTTCACGGATTCTAGCAATGCAGGCCGCGTCATTCGGGGATGCAAAATGGGCCACGCCGCTGATTTCGTTGTGAGCCATGGCGCCGCCCAGATCTTCCTTGGTCACCACTTCACGGGTAACTGCTTTAATCACTTCCGGGCCGGTGATGAACATGGAGCTGGTTTGTTCCACCATGAAAATCCAGTCTGTCAGAGCCGGGGAATAGACCGAACCACCCGCGCAAGGCCCCATGATAGCCGTAATCTGGGGAATCACACCGGATGCCATGACGTTTCTGAGAAAGATATCCGCATACCCGGCCAGACTCATGACGCCTTCCTGAATCCGCGCCCCGCCGGAATCACACAATCCCACGATAGGCGCGCCCATTCGCTGGGACATCTCCATCACCTTACAGATTTTTTCAGCATGGGCCAGAGACAGAGAGCCGCCAAAAACAGTGAAGTCCTGGGAAAAAACAAATGTCTGCCGCCCGTTTACCAGACCGTACCCGGTTACCACACTGTCTCCGAGCACCTTTTGATCCGCCATATTGAAATCCGTGCATCGATGGGTCTTAAAGCGATCGAGCTCCACAAATGTACCCGGGTCCATCAGCTTGTCGATTCGTTCACGGGCGCTTAATTTTCCGGATTCATGCTGTTTCTGAATCCGGGATGCGCCTCCGGCCTGAAGTGCTTCCTGGGTTTTTTGTTCCAATTTTTTCAATAAGTCCTGAGATGTCGTCATATAGCTCTTGTCTCCTCCTTTTTTATTTTTTCATCCGGTAAATACCTTCATTCGGCAAATACCATGGAAAAGGGGGTTCCTGTGTCGGCACCCGGTTTATGTAATTTCAATCTATTTAAAATATCAGAATTGGTCTTTCTACATATAAAATCCTTAAAAGTCAACTCAATTGAAAATGTTTAAAATCCTACTCAAAATTTTAATGGCCAGAAAAAAAGGTTATCCCTTTCGCAATCTCTTGTCACATTTCTGACTGAATGCACCATATATATTTCAACTTCATATACTTCATATTCATCGGACATATTTCATTGAAAGCCGATACAGTCCGCTCAAAATTTTCATTGCTTTTATTTTTAAAATAAGAAATAAAAGAAAATTGATTTGATAGTTATACCTTGCACTTATAAGGAGGTTCTTGCTTATGGATAACTGGACATTCGGGCTGACCCTGATGATCGTCGGCATGGGGGGTACAATGACGGCTCTGGCCTTTCTCGCCATCCTCATGGAACTGTTGAAAAAGGTTTTCCCGGTGAATGAAAATCAGAAAGATTAACGACTGAAAAGTGAGATCCTACCATGATTGATGCGATTCTTAATGGACTCGTCGGGCTAGGCGCAGGCCTTGCCCATTTACATTGGTCTAATCCGGTTATGATGGCGTTTGGATGTCTTCTCCTGTACCTGGGGATCAAAAAAGACGTCGAGCCGATGCTTCTTGTTCCCATTGGATTTGGTGCTGTTCTGGTCAACATACCATTGGCAGACCTGATGGGAGATGAGGGCTTTTTACGAACAATTTACAATATGGGGGTAACCAATGAGTTGTTTCCCCTTCTTATTTTCATCGGTATCGGCGCCATGACGGATTTCGGTCCGCTGCTGGAAAACCCCAAGATATTCCTGCTGGGCGCCGCCGGCCAGTTTGGAATTTTTCTGACTATCGGTCTGGCCCTGGCTTTTGGGTTCGACAAGCTTGACGCTGTGGCCATCGGCATTATCGGCGCCTGTGACGGACCCACGGCCATTTATGTAACCTCGAAATACGCTCCGCATCTCCTGGGAGCTGTATCCGTGGCAGCTTACTCCTACATGTCACTTGTTCCGGTGATTCAGCCACCGATTATGAAATTCCTGACAACGGAAAAAGAACGCGTCATTGATATGAACGCCTTTACAGACTCCAAACCCGTTTCAAAGGAAGCAAAAATCGTATTCCCCATCGTCGTCACGGTCGTCGGAGGCCTTATCGCCCCCAAAGGTGTGCCGCTTCTGGCAACCATCATGCTGGGAAATCTGATGAGAGAATGCGGCGTGGTAAATCGCCTTTACAAAGCATCTGAAAACGAGATTGCCAATGTTGTTACCCTGCTTCTGGGGATATCCATCGGCGCCACGATGGAAGGACGAGCCTTCCTGAAAGGCCAGACACTGCTCATTCTGGCATTCGGATTTGTAGCCATCTGTCTGGATACGGTATGCGGAGTGCTTTTCGGCAAACTCATGAACTGGGCAACAGGCGGAAAAATCAACCCGTTGATCGGTGCCGCCGGCATCTCTGCCTATCCAATGGCAGCCCGAGTTGTTCAGCGTGAGGGGCAGAAATACAATAAATTCAATTTCCTTCTCATGCACGCCGTGGGTGCCAACACCGGCGGCCAGGTAGGGTCGGTCATGGCTGCGGCCATTATGCTCTCCGTGCTGAAAGGAATGGGTATCATACCATAAAACCGGAACAAGCTGTTATTTATTATTTATTCGTTTATCAGGCGGGCCAGATCATCGATCCGGGATCGATCCATGAATGCTTTTTTCTTCAAGCTGGAAGGAGAAAAAAGAGCGAATGTCCCTGTAGCCTTTGCACACAGTTTTTTTTCATTAAAGAGAAATCCTTCCATTATGGCTTCCCGATCATGATTCACCTGTACAACCGATCCCCTGGCCATCAACTCTGTTTCAATCAGAACCGGTTTCAAAAATTGAACATGGATCTCTTTGGTCATGATGAACTTCTTCAGGATATACAATGCGGTTCGGCTCATGATCTCATCCAGAATCGCTGCAATCACTCCGCCATGAACAAGATTTTCCCATCCGCATAAATGTTCTGAAACCGTTACCCAGGAGAACACGGATTCATCTTTTGAATAAAACTTCATTCGAAGCCCGGAAGGGTTGATGGGACTGCACCCGAAACATTTATGATTTTCCAGATTTGCCAGCGGTTTATACCCGATTTTTCGATCCATATCAGTGAACAATCCCTTTTCTATTGAAAGTCGAGCCACTCCTTGTCATCTCATAACATCTCCTTGGAAACATTCCAAGTTCCTTTATTGAAAAACCTCTCTTACGACCTTAACAAACCTGATTTCTTTCAACTGGTGAAAAAAATATTGACAATAAATTGAAAAAAATAGTTTAAAAGAAGATCTGATTTCAAAAGTACATTATTGTCATTCCGGCGAAAGCCGGGCACGAAGTGCTGTTTTCCAAACCGCCAGGCGCAACCACAGCGTTATCCAGCATTTTCGCCCCTTTCTGGACACTGGCTTTCGCCGGTGTGACGCTTTTTGATTGTTTTGAAATTGACTCAGAAAATTATTTATCAGTGAAAAAAGATGTTGGGTAATAACCTGTATAAAAGGAGTAACTGACTTGGACTTAGGAATTTTTGGCAG
>CAYTGW010000088.1:0-15564 GCA_964437395.1 uncultured Desulfocicer sp. | reverse complement strand
CGAATTATGTGGGAGCGGCTTCCAGCCGCGATATGGCTTTTTTCAAGATATCAATTAAGAGAGCAATGTCGCGGCAAGATGCCGCTCCCACAATGGGGATAATCACTCCCACAATGGGATAATCAAAGTTTCAAAAAGATTTGAAAAGCAGGAGAAGCGGAAAATGGACAAGAATTTTAATGGATGTGTGGCCGTGATTACCGGTGCGGCTTCCGGAATTGGAAGAGAGCTGGCAGTCGTCCTGGCCAGGGATCGTTGCACCCTTGTATTGTCTGATATCAACAGGGAGGGACTGGAAAAGACCCTTGAACTTGTAAAAAAGGCCGGCGGCGCAGGAGAGATCTATCTTTGCGATGTGTCGGATTTTGAAAAAGTCATGGGAATGGCCGACCATTGCTTCAGCAGATGGGGTAGGGTGGATATCCTGATCAACAATGCCGGCGTCGCCTGTACAGGCGTTACCGGTATCCTTCCCATGGAGGACTGGAAATGGTTGTTCTCCATCAACTTCTGCGGAGTGATCCATGGCTGTCACGCATTCATACCCCGTATGAAAAAACAGAACAGCGGGCACATCCTCAATGTGGCCTCAATTGCCGGTATTATCTCCAGTCCGGAAATGGGGCCGTACAATACATCCAAGGCCGGGGTCATCTCTCTTTCCGAGACCCTCAGAAGTGAACTCGCTCCGGTCAACATCGGTGTCAGTGTGTTGTGCCCCTCGCATATCAAGACCAATCTGCTGGACAATATGAGGTATACGGATGAGGACCAGCGAATCATTGCAAACACGGGGTTTGATCATGCACGGATCACGGCTGCAAAAGCGGCGGAGATCACGGTAAACGCAATGAAAAAGAACAAGCTGTATATCATTCCCCAGGGACCGGCAAAAGCAGTCTGGCTGTGGAAACGGTTTGCACCGGCCTTGTTTTTTGCCTGCATGTCCAGACTGACCTGTGCGACCTGGGGCAAAAAAGCCATGCTGCAATTGAACCGAATGGGGTTTTAAAGGAATATCATTCATGTTGAAAAAAACTTTTTTTTTCGGCAATGCCGATTCTTCCGGTCTTTCCTTTTTGGATATGAACTGCAATCTCATGGCCATTTCGAGGCAGCCCCGTGCGATTACAAAGGAAATCCGGAAAGCCATCAAACTGGCACGCGAGTTTAATAAAACCGTTGTCCGTCCGAACGTCCTCGCCATGGATCAAAAAATCCATGAAGACCCGGACTACCTTCCCTGGGAATGGGTACGGGAAGCAAACCGGCACGGTTTCTACACCATGTGGATTCCCAAGATGTTCGGCGGAAAAGGATATTCGTTAACTTCCATCGCGTATTTTCTGGAGGAGATCAGCACCTGCTGTGTGGGCATGGCAAACCTGATCGGTGTTCATTACCTTGGTTTCGCCACGTTGATCGCCACCTGGAATCTGGCTTTGACAAGGAAAATCAGCCTTGAAGTGATCCAGGGTGAAAAAACAGATACGCCATGCCTGCTCGATTTTGCCATCACGGAGCCGGGTTCCGGAACCGACACTTCGGAAGCGGATCTGGCGGACAAGGGCTGCCTGGCCTGTCATGCTGCAAGGGAAAACGGCGGCTATCGGGTCAACGGCACCAAAATCTTCATATCCAATGCTCATTTTTCGACATGGCATCTGATTCTCGGCTACGAGGATATCAAAAAACCATCGGAAACCTTTCTTTTCTTCGCAGTCAGGAAAGACGCCGGCGGATTTTCTCTGGGAAGAAAGGAACGGAAAATGGGACAGAAAGCCTGTCCGGCAAGCGAACTGATCCTGAGGGACTGTTTTGTCCCGGATGAACAGGTGTGTGTGGATAAAAGGCAGACCGCGAATCTTTACACCTCGCACCGGGATATTTATCAGATCATCTTTGATTCCATCTGTTCTTCCTCTAAGGCAGGCGTCTGTTCCATGGGTGCCGGTATTGCCCGCGGGGTATATGAAGAGGTGCTGCGGTTTGCTTCCAACACAAAAATCAACGGCAGTCTGATGATGAATCTGGAATGGGTGCAGTGCCGGCTGGCGGATATGCTGAGAAATATCGTTGTTTCACGGCTGGTGTACGCGGAGATCAATTTCGCCAATGGAATGTTTGGTCTGAACAAAATGCTCCAGATCAAGCCGCTGTACTACCTGTTTCGATATCTGCCGGTAAAGATGGTTCAGATACTGTCCGCACCCATGACCCGATACCCCCTGTTTCAGAAGATCGTCCGGAAGATGCAGTTTGACTGGAAAAAGAGAGAGGAGCTGGAGCGGACAACCGGCTGGGCATCCCTGGCAAAATTCATCGGATCGGACCTGGCTGTTGAAAATTGCCGGATCGGGCTGTCCCTGATGGGCCAGGCAGGTTCACGGCATGAAAATCGTGTAGAGAAGTTTTTCCGGGATTCCAAACTCCTTCAGATCTATGAAGGAACCAATCAGCTCAACCGGCTTGAGGCATTCAAAAGTCTGATTGGACGGAACCGGTATGAGATCCATATGTTTGAAGACAAATAGGCGGTGCAAGGATGAACCAGATAGAAAAAAATGAATACAGGCTTCTTTATTCCACTTCCAGGGAGTTTTCACAGAAGGTGCTTCTCCAGAACCGCGAGGAGAACGATCAATATCCTTTTGCCGGACTGGATCAAACCGCATTTGAAAAAGCCTACAGCATGGATTTTTTTCACCTGTGGCTGCCGGAAAGCATGGGCGGACTGGAAGGAGATATCGGCAAGCTTTGTACAGTTCTGCTGAATATCGCCGAAGTGGATGCAAGCATGGCAATGGCCATACTGACCAATGCAATGGCGCAGGAAATCATGATCCAGGCAGGAGAGATGAATCGGCTGGGTGAATTATACTCCCGGAGCGGTTCCCTGAAGGATGCGCTGATCGCGGTTCCTTCTTTTTCAAACCCTTCTGAAATGACTCCGGAACTCATGGCATCTGAGAAAAAGGATGGAGTCTGCCTCAACGGGTCTGTGAAAGGGATGGTCATGGGCAATATGGCTGAAAATATGATCGTTCTTGCCCGGTTTCCAGAAGATCCGGGCTGCTCTTATTTTCTAATCTCCTCCTCCCGGGAGACTGTCCGGATCGGAGACCCGGTGATCAGCCTGGGACTGCATGCCTGTCCGGCCGTGGATATCGATTTTAGTGAAACCTCGGGGATTCGGATCGGGCAGAGGGGCAGGGCATCGGAATATTACGGGAATATGTATGGCAGACTCATTCTGGCCGGTGCGGCCATCGCAGCCGGGATCATGCGGGGATCGTTTGCCGATGCACTGAAATACAGTCAGACCCGCATCCAGGGAGGAAAGAAGATCGCTGAGTGGAGCGAAGTCCAGATGATGCTGGCGAACATGGCCCTGAAAGTCCGGAATGCGGAAATGCTCATTGAATATGCAGGCACCAAGAGCGGCAAGGATGCCATTCATGACAGCATTGCTGCGAGCCTACCTGTTTTCGATCATGCCTGTGATGTTGCCTCCGACGGAATTCAGATCCTGGGAGGATATGGATACATGGAAGATTACTGCCAGGAAAAGCGATACCGTGATGCCCAGCATCTACAGTCGCTTTTCGGGATTTCCTGTCTGAAAAAAATTCATTATGTAAAAAGCGGTTACAAACTGGCCTGATATCCGCAGAAGGAATAAGCAGGCTTTCAAAAGGAGAACACATGAACGATCATCGGAATATAACCAACCCTTTTTTTACCGGAATGGTACAGACCTATCACCAGGATTATGATGTCACACTGCCGATTTTTTACTATGATGCCTCATCCTTCACCGGGATTTTCACTGCACCGACCGATCGTGTAAAAGCACGCATGCCGTTTCCGGAGGTGTCACCGCTGGAGATCTTCCCGGGCCGTTCCCTGGTTGCAATTTCCGCCCTGGAATACCGGGATACGGATATCGCTCCGTATAACGAACTTTCCGTGTCCGTTCTTGTTTCCTATTCCCGCAGACCGGTCACAGGAATCAGCCTGGCCTGGCAGCTCCTCCGGAACAAGCTTCAGATCGTAATCCTGTCCCTGCCGGTCACAACGGAAAGGTCCCGGAAGGGCGGTGTTGAATTGGCAGGATATCCGAAATTTCTGGCGGATATCGAATTTACGGAAAAGGCCGGCAAACGGGTGTGCGTGGTTTCCGCCAACGGAAACCGGCTGCTGACCGTCCACGGGGATATCATCAAGACCGGAAAAGGCCCTAAAGTCCATGCCCGGATGTTCAATCTCATTCAAGGCATTCCCATGGTAGCCAATCTGTACATGAACCAGCTTGAGTTCGCCCAGACCATCGGCATGGGGAAGTCGGGAATCAATATCGGGCAAGGCCACGAGCTGTGCGATATCCTACATGATCTGAAGTTGAGCAGGCAGCCGCTTGTCTACCAGTTCTGTCCGAGATATGAGGCCAAACTGTTCAACACGAAAAACATCATCGATGTCTGAACCAGGTGTAAGAATATTCGAATTATGTGGGAGCGGCTTCCAGCCGCGATAAGGCTTTTTTCAAGATATCAATCAAGACAGTGCTGTCGCGGCAAGATGCCGCTCCCACAATGGGAGTAATCAAGCTATGCCTGTTTTCTTTTCCCGGTAGCCGGAAGGCGTCTGTCCGGTCCAATTTTTGAACGCATGGCAGAAATTGGATGCCGAACTGTATCCCAGTTCTTCCGCTATTTTTTCAAGGCTGTAGTCTGTATCATCCAGCAGCTTGACCGCCTTTTTTTTCAGGAAGCTGTTGATCAGGGATTTGTAGGAAGTCTTTTCAGCGGTCAGATGTCGTCGTAGCGTTCTTGGAGAGATGTTCAGCCGTCCGGCCAGTTTCTGAAAAGAAGGGATATTTTTCCCCTGAATCAGGAGTTCATGGCTGATTTTTTCAACAGTGCTTCCCTGTCCTCTTATTCTGGCAAGCACCCGCCTGCATTCTTTTTCATATGCATCCCTGACCAGTGCGTTGGCCTGGGGCAACTGCTTTGATAAAAGACGGCTGTCAAAAATCATAGCATGTTCGTCAGCACCATATGAAATCGGACAGATGAACATCTCCTGATAAAATGGGGCGTATGGGGGTTTGGGATACGCGATGTCTATTTTTTTAAGGGTAATCGGCTCTCCAAGAATGTTTTTGCTGATCGAGTAGATCGCCGACAGCTCCAGTTCAAAGATTACCCGTTGAAGTTTTCCATAATCAAAAAGCTCTTTCATTTTCAGGAACGCGAGATTGTTTTCAACGCTCAAGGTGTACTGAAAATAGGAGAGGCTGATTTCAATGTATTTGAACATCAGGTGTATCGCTTCCTGAAAAGTGTCACAGAACATGGCTGGAATGGTGATGTGCGCGTTTGCGCTGACCGTCGCGTTTCTGGACAGTTCAAGCCCGATTCCCGGATCGGGTACAAGTTTGATCAGATTCCGGATCACATTCAACTCCTGGTCGGTCGTGATCAGTTTGTCCGGATCATTGAGGTCATCCGATTCAATCCGGGTATCCTCAAGCAGACTGTCCACGCTTGCCCCCTTGTTTTTTCCATATTCAACCAGGAGGGCAATGCCATAGATAGGGCGCTTCACCGGCAGGGTATTGAAGGTCTTGAAAAGAATTTTTTTGTTCCGGTCTGTCATTTTTTTCATTCACCCGTCACCAGATTATCAGGATAGGATTTTTATATCAAATGCCATGGAAAAACAAGATGCAGTTAAAACACCTCCCAGGCTTTGATTTCAATGAATCCATGCAGATACTGTTGCATGGAGATCATCTTTTTCATATCAATTGCTTGATATTCAGGTGTTTCAATGGTATTTGATAGTTGTTTATAAAATTATCTCTATTTTACAAATAGTTAGTTCTCATGAAATCAAACGATTGTGGAGGCGTTATGAAGAAAACCGTATTTATGACAACAGCCGTGCTTCTTTTTTTATTTGTCAGCATTGTCTCAAACACAAACGCAGAAGAGTATCTGCCGGATCAGATTCGTTTGGTCGTTCAATCACAGGCCAAAGAAAGGTATCCGGAAAATGAGGTTCTTCAGCAGCGATTGATTTCCCTTCAGACAAAAGCCTATTTCAAGGTTCAGGAATATCAGAATGAACTGATCACAGACCAGGATATGAAGGTGATCAAGGGACAGGCTGTGAGAAAATTCCCCGGTAATTATGTCAGCCAGCTCACACTTATTGATGATCTGTCCAAAAAAAATCTTGCAAAGAAAGAAAAAAAACCAGGCGAAACTGCATTAAAAAAATAGGAGATATTTCAAATGGTTTACAAGGATTGGTTAACCGATCACTGTAAGGATAAATGGGTCAGTGCGGATGAAGCCATTTCACAGATCAAAAGCGGAAGCCGGATTTTTATCGGAACCGGATGTGGTGAGCCACAGCATCTGATCAGAACCCTGGTAGGTGACAAAACCAAACAGGATATTACCATTTATCAGATGCTTTCCTTTACCCTATCCGAATTTGTGAATACCCGGTCTTTTCTGGAACGTTTTTCCCTGAAGCTTTTTTTTATCAGTCAACCCCTTCGTAAAGCAGCATTTGAGGGAAAGATTGACTACATCCCGGCCTATTTATCCCAGATCCCCGACATGTTTTCAAGCAAGAGAATCGGAATCGATACAGCCCTGATCCAGGTCAGTCCCCCGGATAAGTTTGGATATTGCAGTCTGGGTATTTCCGTAGATATTACAAGATCCGGACTGGAAAATGCCAGTATGGTGATTGCACAGATCAATCCCATGATGCCGAGAACCTGGGGGGACAGTTTTGTTCATATCGATGAGATTGATTATCTTGTGGTTCATCCGGAACCGATTGTCACCAATATTCCTCCATCCAAAGACAATGAGATATCCCTCCGAATCGGTCATTATGTTTCCCAACTGGTGGATGACGGGGATACGCTTCAGATCGGCTTTGGTCAGTTGCCCAACACCATCCTGAAATATCTGGATCAGAAAAAAGATCTCGGCATTCATACCCAGGTAATTACAGACGGTTTTCTGCCGCTGTTTGAAAAAAACGTGATTACCAATAAACGGAAGTCTTTGCTGCCGGGCCGGGTGGTGGCATCCCTTTGCATGGGATCGGAAAAAATCTATGACTATGTTGACAACAATCCCATGTTTTATTTCCGATCCTCGGAATTTGTAAATGACCCGACAGTCATCGCAAGGAATGACAATTTGGTATCCATCAGTTCCGCCCTTGAGGTTGACCTTACCGGCCAGGTCTGCTCGGATTCTGTCGGCTATCTGTTTTACAGCGGAATCGGCGACCAGGTTGATTTTCTCAGGGGCAGCTCCATGTCCAAAGGCGGTTTTTCCATTATTGCCCTGCCTTCCACGGCCCAGGGAGGAAAGGTGTCCAGGATTGTATCCCATCTGAGTGAAGGCGCGGGTGTGGCCACCACCCGCGGGGATGTGAATTTTGTAATCACCGAATACGGCATTGCCGAGCTTCAAGGGAAAAGCATATACCAGAGGGTCATGGAGATGGCCCAGATTGCTCATCCCAAATTCCGGGATGCACTGGTACGGGAAGCCAGGAAGCACCACTATATTTTTGCCGACCAGCTTCCTCCAGCCCAGGAGGATCTGCTGTTTCTGGAAGGGTATAAAAGCTCACTGAAAATGAAAAATGGCAAGACCATTGAATTCAGGCCGATTCTGCCATCAGATGAATTTTCTTCCCGGAATTTTTTCTACTCTTTGCAGGATAAAACCATTTTTTCACGGTTTTTTTGTAAAATCAGTACATTTTCTCATGAGATGGTGCAAAGGCAGTGGGCTTCGGTGGATTACCGGAAAAACATGTCGATCATCGGACTGTTTCAGAAAGGGGGGTTCAAAGATATTATCGCTATTGGGACCTATGCAAATGTTGATGATACCATTGCTGAGATTGCCTTTGTCGTCCGGGAGGATTTTCAGAATAAAGGCGTCGCATCTTACCTTTTAGAGGTGCTGGAAGGGATTGCTATTGAAAATGAGTATAAGCAGTTTCTGGCCACGGTTTTAAAAGAGAATACTGCTATGCTGCATGTATTTACCAAAAGATATCCCAATGCCCGGATTGTCACCAAAGCAACAGAGATCGAAATCCTGATGGATTTTGATGATTCCAGATCCAAAACATCAAATCATCCATCATAGAATATTTTTCTCTTTCTCATCATGAACCAGTTTCATTCAGACAAATGGAAATCCACTATCCAGGAAGGATCTGCTGAACTCGGCATTCAGGTTACCCATCAACAGGCTGAGATGATGGCCGTGCATGCGGAAGAACTGATGAGATGGAATCAGAAAAAAAATCTTACGTCTATTACCGATCCAATGGATATTGCGGTAAAACATTTCATTGATTCGCTTATCCCGGTTCATCGGATACCGGACAACACCTCTCTGATCGATATCGGTTCCGGCGGAGGCTTTCCAGGCATCCCTCTTAAAATTGTCCGGCCGAACCTCAGGGTAACACTTGTGGATGCGTCCCTGAAAAAGGTGAATTTTTTAAAACAGGTTATCCGGCTTCTCAATCTTGAAAATATAGAGGCTGTCCACGCCCGTATTGAAGACATGGGCAAAGATCCCAGGTACAGGGAATCATTTGATACAGCCATCAGCCGTGCGTTCACAGATCTGGAACGGTTTGTCGGCCTTGCATCTCCTTTCCTGAAAAACAAAGGACAATTGATTGCCATGAAGAGTCAGAAAACAGATGATGAACTGAAATCAATTTCCGGATTTTTAAAACAGCCGGTTGTTGAAACCTATACACTTCCATTTCAGGGAGCAGTACGCAGCCTGATCATTCTGTAACCGGATCATTGGATTAAATTGCCCAACTATTCCCTTGACACCGGACGGCAATTTGCCATAGTGTTTAAAACTTTTAAGTACGAATCATTAATAATCAATTCAGGTTTTTGCAGCCTGAATCGTATACATATCCTTGGAGGATCTATGGATTACAAAAACACGTTAAACCTTCCGAATACGCAGTTTCCCATGAAAGCCAACCTGGCAAACAAGGAACCGGTTCAGTTACAGCAGTGGGAAAAAGATTGTTTGTATGAAAAAATCCGAAAAGCATCCAAAGGAAAAAAGAAATTTATCCTCCACGATGGTCCGCCTTATGCCAATGGCCATATCCATATTGGCACAGCCATGAACAAGATCCTGAAAGATATCATTGTCCGGTCAAAACAGATGGAAGGTTTGGATGCTCCTTATGTACCGGGATGGGATTGTCATGGCCTGCCTATTGAACACAATGTGGATCAGAAGCTTGGATCAAAGAAAAATAACATGACTCAGGTTGAGATCCGGAAAGAATGCCGTTCCTATGCAGAAGGATTTATTGATATTCAACGGGAAGAATTCAAACGGCTGGGCGTCATGGGAGAATGGGATAACCCATACCTGACCATGAAGTATCGATATGAAGCGATTATTGCCAGAGAATGCTGCAAATTTGCGCTTCAGGGAAATCTGTTTAAAAGCAAAAAACCGATCCACTGGTGCTGCAACTGCAAAACCGCCCTTGCAGAGGCGGAAATCGAACACGCAGATGATAAATCACCCTCAATATATGTAAAATTTCCATTAAAAGACAACCTTGACCAGGTGATCCCGGAGCTTTCCGGTAAAAAAACATCGGTTGTGATCTGGACAACAACCCCCTGGACCCTGCCCGCAAACCTCGCCATTGCATTGCACCCGGACTTTATTTATGCAGCCGTAGAAATATCCGGAAACGAAATCCTCATACTTGCAAGGGATCTGGTGGAAAGCTGCATGAAAATCTTTGGGATAGCAGATTACAGAATCATCAGAGAGATCGATTCCCGGATCCTGGAAAAAAAGGCATGCTTCCATCCGTTTTACGACCGGGAATCCATTATCCTTCTGGGAAATCATGTTACCCTGGATGCCGGAACCGGATGTGTTCACACCGCGCCTGGCCATGGCCGGGAGGACTATGAGATTGCGCTTCATTACGGCATCGACTCCTATTCACCGGTGAATGACAATGGATGTTTCACGGATGAGGTTGAATTTTTTAACAATCAGTTTGTGTTCAAGGCAAACAAAGAGATCGTTCAGAAGTTAAAAGAAAAAAATGCGCTGCTGGCAGAAGAGATAATTGATCACAGTTATCCCCATTGCTGGAGATGCAAGAAACCGGTTATTTTCCGGGCAACTCCCCAATGGTTTATATCCATGGATCAAACCCGCCTGAGAGAAAAAGCACTGAAAGAGATCGACCGTGTGACGTGGATTCCCTCTTGGGGACGGGAAAGAATCTACGGCATGATTGAAAACCGTCCGGACTGGTGCGTTTCCAGGCAACGAACCTGGGGTGTACCCATCACGGTGATGACCTGTGAGAAGTGCGATACGGTTCATATGAATGAAAAAATCGTGGAAAAAATATTCTCCCAGTTCGACGAATTCGGGGCAGATGCGTGGCTTGAAAAAGATGTTTCCATATTTCTTGAACCCGGAGCAATCTGTGAAAAATGCGGCAACAACACCTTTGTCAAAGAGAGTGATATCCTGGATGTCTGGTTTGATTCCGGTGTCAGCCATGCTGCTGTTCTAGAAGAGAGAGATTATCTTTCCTGGCCTGCGGATCTTTATCTTGAAGGAAGTGATCAGCACCGGGGGTGGTTCCATAGTACTTTGTTGACCGCTGTTGAGACCCGAAATGCAGCGCCCTATAAGGCTGTTTTAACCCATGGCTTTGTGGTGGATGCATCGGGCAAAAAAATGTCAAAATCGATTGGGAATGTGATCGCGCCCAAAGAGGTCATCCAGAAATATGGGGCTGAAATCCTGAGAATGTGGGTAGCCGCATCCGACTACCGGGATGATGTACGGATTTCCGACTCTATTCTGAAACAGTTGAGCGATGCTTATCGGCGCATCCGAAACACCTGCCGGTTTATCATCGGTAATATCGCAGACTTTCAGCCGGAAAACGATACAGTTCCGCTGGAAAAATTGCAGGATATCGACCGATATACCCTGCATAAACTCTGTGAAGTGATCAATAAGGCACGCAAAGCATATGAAACGTATGAATTTCATATCATCTACCACTCCCTGTATAACTATTGCTCCGTGGATCTTTCCGCATTTTACCTGGATATACTGAAAGACAGGTTGTATACTTCTCCTCCAAAATCGATTGAGCGGAGAAGCGCTCAGACTGTTATGTATATTCTTCTGGACTCCATTGTAAAAATCATGGCTCCGATTATGCCTTTTACCTCGGAAGAAATCTGGACATACATGCCGGGAACCGGAACCAAAGAGGAAAGCGTTCATCTTGCGTTGCTTCCGATTGTGGATAAAAACTGGGAGAATGACTCCCTTGCCGTAAAATGGGAGAAGATGATTTCCGTCCGGGGAGAAGTCACCAAGGCACTGGAAGAGGCCAGGGTGAAAAAGCTGATCGGTCATCCCCTGGATGCTTCGATCACGATCCAGGCAACAGGGGAGGTATATGAGCTTCTGCACTCCTATGCAAAAGAACTGAAAAGCATTTTCATTGTTTCAAAGGTAGAGTTGACTAAGGATAAGCTTCCGGGCGATGTTTATACGGCGGAAACAAAAGAAGAGCTCCATATACTGGTACAGGCAGCTTCGGATCAGAAATGTGAACGGTGCTGGATATATGATTCCAGCGTCGGTGAACACAGCAACCATCCGACCATTTCTACCCGATGTCACAATGCGATTTTAGAAATGGATATGCAGAAAGGATAAAAAATCATCTACATGAAAATGGATTGGAAAAAATTCCGGTTATTGTTCGTCGTCTCTGCGGTTACGGTCGGGCTGGATCAGATTTCAAAAATCATCGTACTGAAAAGCATGACCCTGTACCAGTCCATTCCGGTCATCCCCGGTTTTTTTAATTTTACCTATATCCGCAATCCAGGCGGCGCATTTGGATTTTTTGCAAACCAGAGCCCTGAAATCCGAAGTTTTGTTTTTATTTTTGTTTCTTTGCTGGCAATCGGCTTTATTCTCTATTTCTATATCCATACACCCGATACCCATAAATTTCTGGCAACGGGTTTTTCACTGATTTTCGGAGGTGCGATCGGCAATATGATCGATCGGCTCCGATTCCGGACCGTGGTCGATTTTCTGGATGTTTACATTCAAAACATGCATTGGCCGGCATTCAACATCGCAGACAGCGCCATATCCGTTGGAATGGCAATTTTTATCTACCATGTTCTGACCCAAAAAATGCCGGCGGACAAATAAAAAAATCCTATGCCTGTCACAGAATATCAAAATGTGAAATCCTACCTGTCTGAGCTGCAAAACAGCAAACCATTTCCCGTTTACCTGATACACGGAGAGGAATATCTTTACCGATCTGTCTTTAAACAGCTTGTTGACATTCTACTGCCGGATTCCGGTAAAAGCCTCAACTACGAGGAGATCGAAGGCTCTGGAGACAATGTTTTCGCCCTTACGGAAAGCCTGAACACTTTTTCTTTTTTATCCAAAAGAAAAGTGATCGCATTTACCGATGCAAAAATCTTTTACTCCAAATCGGATGAAGAAAATCTTCTGGAAAAGGCTAAACTTGCATATGACAAAGAGGAGATGAAAAAAGCAGCCAAACATATGGCAAGTTATCTGGGCGTTCTCGGGCTGACCTTTGATGATATTTCGGAAAAAAATCGAAATGAAAAAGTGACGAGTACTTCCCGGAAAGGAATTGATTCAACATTTTTCAATGATATTTTTCAGTTTGCATCGGACAACAACATCACCGTATCTGCAAACCGGGATTATGCGAAGATTCTGCAGGATACGATTGAAAAAGGATTTCCCAAGGGCAATCTCCTCGTGATCACTACGGACCAGATTGATAAGCGGAAAACCCTGTTCAAGACCATAAAAGAATCCGGCATGGTCATCGACTGTTCTGTGCCCAAGGGAAACCGGATGGCAGACAAGACCGTACAGGAAGCGATGATGAAAGAGGTCATGAATCAGGTTCTGTCTGAGTCCGGAAAAAAAATTGACCCTGCGGCCTATCGGAATATGGTTGAAAACATCGGTTTTGATTTTAATACATTCGCCGGCAGCCTCAAAAAGCTGATCGATTATTCAGGCGCTGAAACCCTGATCACACGGGAACATGTTTCTGCCGTATTAAACAGAACCCGGGAAGATCCGATTTATGAAGTCACCGGTGCGGTTGCAGATCGGGATATACAACTGGCTCTTTTTTATCTGTCCTCACTTCTTTCTGCAAATATGGTTCCGCTCCAGATACTGTCTGCCATCATCAACCAGTTGCGGAAATTAATCATTCTCAAAGATTTTGCAGAAAGCGCACATGGAAAGATCTGGAATAAGAAGATGCCATTTCAGCAGTTCAAAACCAGCGTAATCCCTGAAATGACTGCCTATGATCTTGAAATGCAAAATGCAGCCTTGTCCATGCAGGCGATTTTTGCCAAACCGCAAAAAGACGGGAAAAAAAAGGAAAAAGCAGATACGGATCTTCTGATCGCAAAAAATCCGAATAATCCATATCCAATGTTTCAATCCTTGTTACAAGCCGAAAACTTTACCGGAAAAGAACTGATCCAGGCTCTTGAAACTGCATCCATGGCGGATATCCGATTAAAAACAACCACATTGAATCCAAAAATTGTACTGGAAGAGATGATCATCCGCATCTGCCGGAAAGGGTAATCACTCATGGGGTTTTTCAAAAATCAGGAAATAAAACTGGCTATCCGGATGCTGAAATGGAAATATCAAAACGCCGGTATACCGCTGCCTGAGGAATCGGTCATCGAGAAGTATGCTGAAAAGATTGTGGATGATGCCCACCGGATTGCAAAAGAGCGGGGAAGCAACGTGATGTCTATCATCAAGGATCTGGTTGCTGAAATTCAGAAAAAAAAGTAGAACAGGGTCGATTTTTTTCAGGAATCATCACTTTTATCCTCGCCCAGAACCTTATCTAGTTTTTCTTTTAAAGTTTTCATCTGATACGGCTTGTGCAAAAAGGCCTGGGGCTTTTCCGTATCATTATGGGTCATGATCAGCTCTTCATCATAACCACTGGCCAGAATCACCGGAATATCCGGCTGGATGGCCCGAATCGCCTTCAGCAGTTCCCAGCCGTTCATGCGAGGCATACTTACATCAGAGAGTACCAGACCGATATCCTTCTGATTTTTACGGAACAATTCCATTGCCTCAACCCCGTCATTTGCAGTCAGGACGGTAAAATCAAATCTTTCCAACATCGTTCTTGCCATGTTTCGCAAAACTTCCTGATCCTCCACAAGCAAAACCGTTCTGATCCTCTTCATTCCAGACGGAGTTTGGATAGCAGATTCGCCGGATTGTGGAATGGGTATATACGATAACGGCAAAAAAACCTTGAATGTGCTTCCCTTGCCAAACTCGCTCTCCACCATGATGCCGCCGTCATGGGCCTTGATAATCCCAAGGGCTACCGCCAGGCCAAGACCCCGCCCGATGAATTTGTCCGTATAAAACGGATCGAAAATTCTGCCAATGATATCTTCTTTCATCCCTCGCCCGGTATCTGCTACCGTCAGGCAGGCATACGCTGATGCAGTAGGCATCCAACCGGCCGGAACACAACATCCATCCGGTATTTCTGACGCCTGCACTACCCCGACAGAAATGTACATACAATCTGACGAAACCTCCATTGCCTCCTCAGCATTTATAAACAGAGCGCTCAGGACATGGCGTATTTGGGCCGGATCAGCTTTAACAATCGGTCCAGGTTCAGGCAGATCGATTTCCACGCGGATACCCTCGGCAGCATTACTTTGCAGATGCGTAAGATGCCGTCGGCAATTCTCCGAAAGGTCGTGTGGTTTTGGATTTCTCTGTGACTGACCCAAAAAGGTCAGCATAAGGCTGCTCATCTCAACGGCACGCCAGGTCGATTTCTGGGCCTCTGCAAGGGTTTCCGATATTTGTGTACCTGGCTTCAGATCATCCATGACCAGTTCCAGATTGCCGATGGTTGCCGCCAGAATATTGTTGAAATGGTGGGCAATGGCCCCTGCCATACAGGAGAGACTTTCTGCCTTTTCCACCTGCTGGATTCGCCGCTCAAGCTGCAATTTGTCCTCTTCTTCCTGCTTACGTTCGGTAATATTCCGGCTAATACCCCGGTAGCCTGAAAGATGTCCATCTGCGTCAATAATTGGCACACCGCTGGTCTCGATCACGACGTGTTGCCCATTTTTTTTCAGGCATCTATTCTCCAATCCCTGAACAGGATTCTTGGAAATTCGAATGCCATTGATTATTTTTTTAAGGCTTTCTCCGTCAACAGGAAGCATAAAATCAAAAAATGTTTTATCGAGAATTTCTTCAGGAGTGTATCCCAATAAGTCTTGAATTGCGGGACTTGCATAAGAAAACATGCCGTTCTTGTCCCCTTCCCAAACAAAATCACTGGTCGCTTCGACCACTG
>CAYTGW010000087.1:0-15628 GCA_964437395.1 uncultured Desulfocicer sp. | reverse complement strand
ACATTATCCGCAGCCATCACGTTAATGGTAACAGCCTCGCCGATGTATACCCGGTTAGGGGATACGCTGATGGATACACGGGGCGGCGTGGTATCAACCCCGGTCCATGGTCCCAGGGATACGGTCATGTCCACCAATGTATCATGGCGGACATTGGCTGCGGCCAGGGGATTTTGCATGAACACACGGCCCTGTGGCTGGATATCAATATATTCTTCGAAGGTGGTTCCCACAGCCAAAACAGCAGAGGTCAGTGCGGTTGCTGCATCGGCTTGGAGCATCCCGAAAAGATCGGGAACCAGTATCATTTGTACGCCTTTTGATATTACAAGACTTACGGAGGACCCGACAGGGAAAATGGTTCCGGCTGAAGGGTTTTGACTGATGACGCGGCCTTCGGGTATCGTATCGCTGAAGGTCTGGCTGATTTCTCCGGTGACCAGTTCTACCCCGGTAATCAGGGATTCTGCATGGGCCTGATCTTGTCCAACCACGTCCGGAACGATGACCAGGGCTTTGGCCGTCACCCGGATCATATTCATGTAGCTGCCGATGGTGCCGTCATGAACCGTGAGCTGAATATAGTACACGCCGGAAATATCAGTTACAAAAGACGCCTGGACTGCGGTTGGATCAGACAGTGTGGCCGTACTTCCAGTTGGCTTTTCCACAATTTTCCACTGGAAGGTGATGGCATCACCATCCGGATCGCTTGACCGGCTTCCGTCTAGATTGACAATGTCGCCTTCCACAACGGTCTGGTCCTCACCTGCATCGGCTATCGGCGTATAGTTACCTATGCTGAAATGGGCGGATACGGTATTGTTGTCTTCATCCACCTCATTGACCTTGCCTTTGCCGCTGCCGTTGTCATCCGCTACCACATAGATGGTCTCCAGTCCTTCCGGAGGATTGTTCCAGGTAATCGTGACATCCTGGTAGGCTCCGGGATAAATCCGGTCTGGTATAATTGTTTTGGAAAGAAGGGTTCCTCCGGCCTTGGGATCTCCCAGGTAAAAGGCGATATCGATCCCGGGTGGTGTATGGATGGCGCCGCCGTTGCCGATGCGGGCAATCAGGTTCACGGAGCCTGGATAGCCTGCATTGTCAATGCGCAGACTGGATGCGGTAAGGTCTACGCAGCCGAAGGGGTTCAACATCTGGTTCTGACGGAAATTATTGAACACCTCCCAGTTGTTGGTGGCAATCCTGGGGATCGTGCCATCATCATTTACATTGGTGATGGAATAGGCATGCTGGTTCCAGATTTTTCGGGTGTTCACCCAGGTGTCGTTTTTGTCTCCAAATATCTGGACGCCGGTTTTATACCCACCATAATGGGAGTTGCTGGTGACTATAATTTCCGCATTGTTGTCATTGTCAACATCCACAACAATCGGATTTTCGGTCCGGGTCCGTGATCCGATGCGTGTCGAGAACATGACTTTTCCATCGGTTCCCCGGTAAATGCGAAGATATTCTTCATCACTATAAACAACTTCGGCACTGCCGTCGCCGTCAAAATCAAATACAGATGATCCGGTTTTATTTGAAGAATAATCTTGGGTTGTAGAAGTCCAGCGCACGCTTCCGTTCGCTTCCAACACCACATATCGATAGCCGCCGGCAATCCCGATCTCCGGTTGGCCGTCACTGTCAAAATCTGCTATTGTCGGTGCGCCACCACTATCCTTATTCGTACCACTTGGCGGAATATCTTTTGGACCCCAAATGATTTCTCCTGTATGTTCCAACAATGAAACATATCCGGATCCAACCACCACAATTTCCGGAAAAGGATCATTATCAAAATTGGCGGCCGCAGTAAAGCCGTCAGCAACCGGGCTGTTTCGCCATAAAATATTTCCATTGATATCATACGCCGTATCACCGGCAATAATTTCGGTTGTGCCGTCAAGGTTCAGATCCACTGCAATGGAATGATTTTCACCGATTCCACCCGTACCGATCCATTTTGTTGTTCCATCATTGTTTACAACAATTCTTCCCAGGATAATCTCCGGGTTGCCGTCAGCATCAATATCGGAGATCGTGATGGCGTGCCCAAGATGACCACCTACGGTAAATGTCTGGCTGGACCATTTGAAAGCTCCATCATTTTCAAATACGTATATTTTCGCTTGATCTCTGCCGCTATTGACATATTCACTTAATACGACAATTTCAACCAAACCATCGTTATCGATATCTCCGACAGCAGGATTGCAAACAGGCAATGTGTCTCGATTTGTAATAGAGAAGAGTTCGCTGCTGCCATCACCACTGATGGCTCTTAATGTTCCGTTGATTTCACATTCGGCTCCGACATGGGACACAAAGATGATGTCGGGAATATCGCTGGTATTGATTTGACCATCATTGTTGTCATCATTCAGGTTTGCGACCGCAGGGGTTAATGCGACTTGGTTTGAAGTTGGGCGGATACTGCTTTTTTTCCACTCCCACTTGAGAACCGGATTAAAACTTCCTACCGGCGGGATATACTCACATGTTGCCATGCTATTGATAATATTATTTTCTTCATTTGTTTCAAAAATCTGTTTGCCGCTATCAACATAGGCAAACAGCAAACTTCCTTTAAAAGTTACAGTGGCATCGACATCAATGGAAACGGTTACGGTTTCTTCAGCGCCAGGTCCGGATGAAATGGTGGTATTTCCGATCACCTGGTCTTCGCCGGAATCATAGGTATTGTTAAAATTGGTATCCTCAAAAAGAGTTACCTCGTAGGGTTCTTGCACAGTACTTAAGCCGTTGTTGGTGATGTCAACCTTCACGGTGCCGGTAAGATTCAATGTCTGGCCATCCACCGCCGTGCCCGTCATATCGATGTTTATCGGCTGAATATCCACCTCATGGTTCACCTGAACGGTCACGGATGCAGATGCGGAGTGGTCCGGGTTTGATCCGGTAATGGTATAGGTGGTTGTCTCAGAAGGGGATATGGTTGCCGTTCCTGCCGGGTCCACACTACCGATTCCCGGTGTGATCACACAATTGTGGGCATAGGAAGATGTCCACGAAAGGGTCGTTGAATTGCCGGACACTATGGTTTCCGGATTTGCAGTGATGCTTACGGTTGGTTCATGGTGTTTTACAATAACTGTAGTGGTTGCGGTTGTAATGCCGCCATTTCCTGTAACGGTAATGGTATATTGCCTGGTTTTGTCAGGGGTCACTTGTGCTGAACCATTCACCTGAACCTTTCCGATTCCCTGATTCAGGATAGCTGTGTTTCCATTGGTGGATGTCCAGGTAAGGGTTGCGGTTTCCCCTTCAAAGATGGTTGCCGGGGTTGCAGAAAAAGTGACCGTGGGGGGATGAAGTACGGTAATGTTTACCGTAGATGTTGCTACCCCTCCGGGGCCTGTTGCTGTAATGGTATAGGTTGTTGATTCTGTCGGTGAAATTACGGTTATTCCGTTTACATCAACTATGCCGAGGCCTGGTTCGACCATGCAGGATTCTGCATTGGCCGAGGTCCATGTTAATAAGGTGGATTCACCTTCTACAATGGTGTCAAGAGGTGTAGACATGGTGACGGTCGGCGGTGGAATCACCGTTATCGTTGCGCTTGCCGTAGCACTGCCGGCAGGTGCAATTGCCGTTATGGTATAGATTGTCGTAACAGTTGGGGATACCGTTAAAAAACCATTCACATCCACCTCACCAATGCCCGGATCAATGATGCAAGTGTTGGCCATACCGGAGTTCCAGGATAATGTTGTGGACGCTCCCAAAATAATGGTTGATGGATCTGCGGTCAAATGAACCGTAGGCAACATCTGGCCAAACCCAATGGTAAGATATGTTCCGGGTTTGCTTCTGAGCTCCACCCGGATGGTATTGATCTTATCCAGAACAACGGGAAGGTCCAGGATGTAAACATCCTGTTGAAAATCTTTGGGCTCGTATATCTGCTCTCCGTTGATAAAAATAAGGGCACTGGTAACACGATCTTTGCTGTCGGCCTCACAGTTGCGGATGATCAGATATCCCGGCCCCGGGGTTGCGGCAAAGGTATCTTCATAAATGTTGGGAGAGCCTGTGGTACGCAGATATTGCTTTGGACCGAAGTTGAAAAAATGAATGCATTTAATTTTTTTTTATATGATATCTAATAGTTATAATAATAATGCCAAATGTCATAGATATGAGCTTTGTCATAGGGGTTCACGATTGGAATTTGTCAAATCGGTTATAAAAATACCTGGCCCTTTCAAAATTTTATTGTCCACGATTGATGCGCTTGCTCAAAGCAGATTGCGTAATTCCAAGCATTGTCGCGGCTATCGATTGATTGTTGTTGGCTCTTTTCATCGCCTCATTGATTAATAAATGACTAGCAAGCTTAAGCGAGGGAAGGTTTTCATGGAAAGTTATGAGATCGAATTCGTTTTTTGATATCTCGGAAATGGAAGTGTCTTGGTGGGCACCATATTTTTGTGTTAAATGTGATTTAAATACACTCAGCGATAAAATTCTGTTCTTGTGTTTACTCAAAGCGTCAACAATCATAGCCTGCAATTCACGAATGTTCCCATGAAAGGGATGGGCTTATAGGATTTACCGAACGGGTATTCTTGGATAATTTGGTTTGAGTGGAATCCTGTTGTAGTCATGTTACGACTGCCTGATCAAAACAAATCGCCCTGAATCAGAATCTCATCCGTATACACTGTGCATATTTGGCAGATACCCGGTAGGAGTTCTTTCTGAAAACTCAGCATATGATGCCGGATGTTTCGATAGGATTCGCTTTTCCAGATATCCGAGAGATCCGAATCCAGGATATTGCCGATCACACTTCCGCCTGTAAGATCGTAACAGCAGAATACAACATCCCCGTTGGACCGGACGGCTGCCTGTGTAAAAGGCATTTTACAGATCCGGAAATCCCCGGATTGTTGACCTGCAACGCAAAGATCATGTAAGGAGGAACCGGACAGATTCAGCCCAGGCCATTTCATTGCATAGGTGCTCTGGATCGGCAGACCGGGAAAATCTTTTAAAAGAAAATCCGGTTGAACCGGAGTATCCGGATCACCAGGACGTTTGATCAGGGTGTTGTCGATACTGATCAGGGTATCTGGCAAATAGTGCCGGAGCAGACTGACCTTCTTCACTATCGTGTGATAATCCGCCCCCTGACGAATGGTGTTGTTTTCCAAAGGTGAGCGGCCGTCAATGGATATTCCGATGTGATCGACAAGAGACTCTCTGAGCTGTTCACAGATTTTCTCATTGATCAGCATGGCATTAGTATTGAACTGCGTATAGGTCACATGGGTTTCTTCCTTTACCCGCCTGCACATCTTCGAAAAATGTCTGTTTAAAAGCGGCTCCCCGCCTAAATACATGATACATTCCGCAAGGGTTGGGATTTTTTTCATCTGCCCAATCAGCGTATCAAAAAGGACCATCGGCATGACTGCTCTTTGTGTATCACAGTAGGAAACACCTGTGGGACAATGCTGGCAGCGGAGGTTGCAGGCGCTAGAGGTTTCAATGCGGATCCGGTTCAGGCAATTTCGTGCAAAGTTTGAATCGATTTCACCGGCTGTCTGAAAACAGGGTCTTGATCTCCCGTATAGCCCATGTTCATACAATGTACTGCCCAGATGATAGTGCACTTCAGGGATACGGGGATTCAATTGGATCATCTTTTCATAGCATTGGATGGCATCATCCGGATTCACCCGTTTTTTCAGCAAAACCTTCAGGTTGACATGAGCTTTCGGATAATCCGGATTCTTCATGATCAGAACTTGATAGGTCCGGATCGCTTCTTCCTGTTTTCCAAGATCGGCAAGGACCAGTCCGAGATTGTTATATGCATCCCAGTAATCCGGTTTCCGTTCGATAGCTTTTTGATAAAAATGCGCTGCCTCTTCCAGTCGGCCGGTCTTGCGATGAAGCAAACCCAGGTGGAAAAAAGGTTCCGGCACATCCGGATTCAGTTCTGCTGCTTTCCGGTAGGATGCAATCGCTTTTTCTACCTGTCCGGTTGCAAAACAGGCATTTCCGAGAAAAAAGGATACCTCAAACAGATTGGGACTAATTTCAAAAATATGTTCCAGGCAGGATACTGTTATTTCATGATCATTCAGTTTTTTCAATGTCACATACAGGTTATTCAATGCATCTGGATAATCCGGCCTGATCCGGATCGCCTTTTGATAGGATGGAATCGCCTTATACAGATCCTCTAATGCAAAATAACTGTTCCCAAGATTATAATGAGCTTCCGCAACCTGAGGATCGATTGCTATCACCCGGCTGTAGCAAGAAACCGCTTCCAAATACTTACCCAGCCCATGGAGAACCAGTCCAAGATTGTTCCACGCTGGAATATATCCGGGATTTATCTGAACCACTTTTTGATAGCAGGCGCATGCTTCTTCAAACCGGCTGTTCTGATAATGCTGAACAGCTTCTTCAAAAAAAACATCAACCGGTATGATTGTTTCAACAGCAGCGTCTGGTGCCTGATCCATAGATTCAGCTCCCTTCCGATTCATCTTCTGTTCTTTTCAATCGGCGATCAATATCGAAAAATAAAATTCAGCTTTCAGGTTCCCTTATGGTGACGGAGCAGCAGCAGCCGATATGTTAAGGGTATAGGGAGGACTTGTCAGAATATTACTGCCGCAGGAACTGTCCGTAGCGGTAAGAGAAAAACGGTAGCCGTTGGCCTGGGTCGAAACTCCGATTTTACGTAATGTTGCGGTATTGGAACCAGTGGTGACGACTTCAAAACCTCCTGGATTTGCACCTTGCCAGGTAATAACCCAATTGTCCATCTGCCCCCGAATGGGTCCGGTAATGGAAAATGGCCATTCACAGGCACTGACTGTGCAGTCGAGGGGTGAAGTCAGGCCTGAAACCGCAAGTGTACCATTGGCAACCGTAAGTGGCAGGGCTGTTTCATCAATTCGTCCGTTGTTATCCGTAACCCTCAATGTAACAAGGTAGACTCCGGCACATACGGTAATATTGCCGGACAATGTGCCGGTACCAACATCAGACATTCCTAGATTCAAGCCCCCTTCCTGAGAGATGATCTCCCAGACATAGGGTGTGGCACCACCAGTGGCTGTTGGCTCACTGCCGCTGGTCCAGCCGGTCTGGCCGATCAAAGCTGCGGGAAGGGTTGTGCTGGTAATGATGACCGAATCTGCGGCACAATCACGGGTTACTGCGTAATCTATTCCGATTTCATTTTCCGCCAGGGCGCGTTTGTAAATTTTTATTTCATCAATCTGCCCGCCGAAAAAATTATAGGGGCTGCTGTTTCCCCGTGCGCCGATGAGCAGTTTTGCGGAGTTGACTCCGATGGCGACAGTCTGTGAACGGGAATAGACAAGGCTGCCGTTTTTGTAAAGAATCTGCTGATTACCATCATAGACCAGGGTTACATAGGTCCAGGTGTTGGCGGTTATCGGAAACGCATTCCCGCCGTCCCATACCCAGTGAGGCTGCCAGGCATAATTTACATATCCGCCGCTAACGCGGGCTTCATACAAATTTTCCTTGTTATAAATAATATTCTCCCCGCTGGATCCATCCCATTTGATCCAGGCGGAAATGGTAAAAGGTGCCGTGTTCGGATCCAGATCACCGTCAGCAGGATCACCCAGGTCAAGATAGCCGCCATTGTTTGCGTCTATTCGAACAAAAATACCAGATCGGCAGATCTTGCCGCCGGAAGGCGTTGTTTGGGAAGGCCTGACGCCGGTCCCCCGGGCAAGTGCGCGACCATGGCTGAGGCCGGTTCCTGAATCCTCTACTTCATTTGCACTGCCGTTCCAGGGAAAATTTTCCATGCGGTATTCCGCGATCGGACCATCATAGCAAATGCCGCTGCATGCAGAACGAGTGATCTGGTAGATTTCCGTAATTTCCGCCAAGGTCAGGGCTTTATGAAAAAGCATGACTTCATCCAGCTGGCCTCTTAAATAGGTATGAAAACCCGCATATCCCATGGTAAACGGATCAGTGGATGTCCGCGGCGTCTGACTATAATTGACAGATGCCCTTTCCGTACCGTCAATGTATACTTTCATGGTGGAAAGGTCATATACACCGACCACATGGTGCCAGTTTCCGTCATTGATCGTAACGGCTGACTGGGTATTTCCGTTGCCGCCGTCAGAATAAATCTGAAAAAGAACCGTTCCGTTGGTGGCCAGCCACAAGCCATAATTTCGATTGGTAGAGTTGCCTTTTCCCACAAGCCTTACCCAATCCGCGGCATTTGCATGAACCTTGACCCATGTAGCGACTGAAAAAGCAGTGGTGCGCTGGAGCTCAGCATTGTTCGCCACGGTCACATAATCATTCGTACCATCAAATAGCCCGGCACGACAATTCTTGCCGGAACCGATAGTGGTTGCGCCATTCATGGCTGTTCCGTCTAATACAAGTGAGCCTTCATCCTTCACTTCTCCGGAAGTACCGTTCCATAAACATTCTTCCAGACGCCATTCCGCCACAAGATTGGCGGTGTATGGTGCACCTGCGCCGGCGGACGTGATTTCAATTGTATACGTTCCGCTGGTAATCGTATTGGTCAGGCAGGAATCATCCATGGCTGTAATTTTAAAAGGATAGGGATTGACACGCGAGGTTGCGTTGCCACTTTTCCGCAACCGGGCAACGGTATCTGAAACAGGATCGATCTGGAAACCGCCTGGATCCACTTCCGTCCACTGGATCGACCAGGCTGAAGGAGAAGTAGATGTAAAAGGCCCTACATAAGCGCCACTGACGGAAAAATCTTGCGTGAAATCGGATGCGTTGACAATAAAATCAGCAGGAGTTCCCAATCCCGTGGGAGCCGGTGAAATTGCCAGAGACCCTCTGGCAATAGTTAATTGAAAAGTATATGAATCGGTTTTCGCGGAATCATATCGATCTTCCACTCTGACATCCAGACTGTAACACTCTTTCCCTACATTAACATTTCCGCTAAGGGTACCCGAGGCCAGGCCGATGTCTAATCCGGGTATGGCTGGTGTGGCAGCATCCAGGTACCAGTAATAATAACCGGAACCGCCGGTGGCCTGAAAAGAATGACTGAAACCAAGCTGACCAATCGTAGCCGTAAGAACAGCTGGGGTGGTGACAATCGAAACAGAAGTAGGCGGAGGACAACCATCCGGACAAACAGTCACACTTGCACTACAGCAGTCCTGGTCATGACAGTCAATGCGGCCATCGCCGTCATTATCAATTCCATCACTGCACAGTATGTTGGTGTTCTCGACACCACTGCTGCCACCCCCTCCTGTTCCCGTCCCGATCCCATAACCCTGCTGGCCGGAAACCGTGAAACAGGAACGGGCGATCATGAGGTCATCGTAGGTTGCTGTTACAAAACGATCCGGGCCATCATAACTGGAATTGTCGGAACCACCGTTCAGTCCGTCAAAAAAACCACCATCCGCATCCAGATCCTGAGGCCCCCCGCTGACAATGACATATGCCATATTTGCATTGCCGCCGCCCGAGCGTTCAACATTCAGTTTTGCAGAATCAACCGGCTCAGGACAGGCAGTTCCCAACGCTGTACCCATGGTAGTCTTGTTGGTTGTGGTCAAATCACTATTAACGCCGTATTTCATGCGGTTGCCCCAGACATCATCGCCGGAAGAGAGGCCCAGTGTCACAAAAGGCAAGTTTCCGAAATAGGTGGGAGTCGCAGAATCTTCCACGCCGGTTACACCATTGTCGGCAAACGGAAGACGCCCGTTTGCTGTAACGTATCCCTGGATGGCATAATCAACCTTCTCTACAATGGCTTGTGCCTGCTTGATTTTGGCAGACCGGATCAGCGTCGGAACGACAGTGGCGATGATGGAAATCACAATACCGGCAAGGACCATCACCACAGCCATTTCAATCAATGTAAAACCGGTTCGGGCTTGGGAAAAACGACCGCGAAGGAATGCATGAAAGTGATTTTTCATAATATATTGAATATTAGAGAAATTTACAAAAAAAGTCAATTCGAAAGTATGGCATAGGTGCAAATAAAAGTGTTGGGTTTCGATTTGTTTCATTGTGGGAGCGGCATCTTGCCGCGACAGTACTGTCTTGATTGATATCTTGAAAAAAACCATATCGCGGATGGAAGCCGCTCCCACATAATTCGATTATCCAACAGTTTTGATTACACCCGTATGACCTGCCGATCGGCAATCATTCTAATCCACGCTATTGGTTGATTTGACTCAATTCTGAAATCACATCATGAAGAACCTGCGACCAGTTGTCCGGATAATGCTGTCGAAACAGCCGCATGGTCGGATACCAGGGAGAATCCTTCCGTTCTGTCAGCCACCGCCAATCCGGCGAATAGGCCAGCAATATCCAGACAGGCATTCCCATCACGCCGGCAAGATGGGGAATGGATGTATCCACGGATATGATCAGATCAAGATTTTCAATAATCGCTGCCGTATCTGAAAAATCTTCTATTTCATCTGAAAGGTCATCGATCTTATTCCCCGGGCCTGCATTCTTCAACTGGCCTGCAGGAGTTCCCTTCTGAAGGCTGAACAGCCGGATTCCCGGAATATCCGCCAAGGTAACAAAAAAGTCCGGGCTGCATGCCCGCCTTCGATTGCTGACCTGGGAAGGATTGCCTGACCATGCAATCCCGATCCGGTATCCATCCGGTCCAATCCGTTTCTTCCAGAAAGCGACTTTCCGGGGATCTGAATAACGATGTGGGGTGATGAGCGGTATGGTATTGATATCGGTTCCAAAAATGCCCGGCAGACTGGCAAGAGGGGAATAGATCTGATAATCAGGCAAGGGCTCTTCCAAAGAGTTCCGGATGATAAATTGATCCACTCCCGGAAAATTTTCCAGCAGCGGAAGCAATGCCCTGGATGTTTCAAACAGAACCGTCCCTCCTCTTTCTTTGACCATGGGAAGGTACCGGATAAAATTCAGTGTATCCCCATACCCTTGTTCGTCATGAATATAGATGGTCTTATCGCGAAAATCAGAACCATCCCATTGCAGTACATCCAGGTTGGGGTCAATCATCTCTTTCCATTCCGGTTTCAATCTTCTCCACTCATATTCCTTCCATCCTTCTTCAAACCGTCCGGAGAGCAGAAGGACGGTGGACAATTGAAAATGGGCGGCAACATTTTCCGGATCCATTCGTATGGCCTCTGAAAAATGATCCATCGCATCCGTAAGCCGCATTTGAAATTGCCGGACAGCACCGATGTTGTTATGTACACCCGGATGATCCGATCGGATGCTCAATGCCTGTTGATACAGTTTTACCGCTTCTTTACTTTTCCCAAAATGCTTTTCCAGGATGGAAGCCAGATTGTTATACGCCTCAAAAAAATCAGGCTTGTGATCAACTGCCAGGCGAAAGGCATTCACAGCCTCTGCCATCATCCCGCGGCTCTGGTACAGATTGCCGATCTGAAAATGGGCTTCCGCAGCATCCGGCTTCAGCCTTACCAGGCTTTCATATGCCTCGAGATAATCCGGCTTCCGTTGCAGGGCGCTGACAAACATATGCACTGCATTGTCCTTCCTGCCACTGGATTCAAGGATTCGCCCAAGATTATAATAATAATCAGCCGAATCCGGTCTTACTGAAATGGCCCTTAAAATCAAAGAAATTGCTGTCTCTGTCTTTCCGGATTGGTGTGCGATAAGTCCGAGCAGATAGAGTGCATCCGGATGATCCGGAGACTTTTGAAGAATTTCATGGTATAATTTTTCCGCACCTGCGATCTGACCCAACTCATGGCATGCGATTGCAGATTGCAGCATCTCATGAACAGCTTGTGTCATGGGGGGTGTCACCTTGAAACCTGAGAGCCAATTTCAAAACTATCAAAAACCGTCACACCGGCGAAGGCCGGTGTCCAGAAAAGTATTGAAAATACTGGATTCCGGCCTTCGCCGGAATGACAGTAATGTACTTTTGATATTAGCTCCTGAAAAAAAGTTTTGTTTCATTTTCTGAAGTTATCATTTATATATCTATATGACAGGATGATCCGTATTATACATCAACTTGTCATACCAATTCCATCATTTTATGCTTTTTTTTATTTTCTTATGAAAAGAGGGCAACTTGATCTATTTGATTTTACCCAGCGGAAGCAGTCATGGATGGGGGATCTGCGGTAAATATCTTGTTAAAGAACTATCGGAATTAACCTCTGTTAAATATGTTACCGAAGAGTTTACCTTATCAGATATCGGAGATGAAATTGAATACAGCTCTTTGCGAACCCACCTGATTGGCCCGGATGAAGTAGCACGTATTTCAAAAGGAGAACAGAAAAAAGTGGAGCATCCGGTTCTTCAGGCGATTTCAAATCATCAACTGACCCCATGGCTGGTGAACCTCAGGGGAAGCATCACCTGCGGATATACTTTTTTTGAGGTCAGTCATCTTGCTCCACAGTTTGTTCAAAATGGAAAGGATCACTATGATATCATCGCAGCAGGCTCAAGCTGGTGCAAGGAGGTTCTGTCCCGTCATGGCCTGCAAAATGTCACAACCATTATCCAAGGTATTGATCCGCAACTGTTTAATCCTTCTTCCAATGAAAAGCAGTTTTTCAAAAACCATTTTGTAATCTTTTCCGGCGGAAAATTTGAATACCGGAAAGGACAGGATATCGTGATAAAAGCCTGCAAAGTCATGCAGGACAGACATTCGGATGTGATCCTGGTGAATTCGTGGTATAATATCTGGCCGGACAGCATGAAATCCATGGCCCTTTCACCCTATGTCACCATAGACATCCAACCCGGTGACTATCTGCAGATGATGAATAAAATCATTTCCGATAATGGTCTGGACATGCACCGCGTTCTCACTCTGCTGCCAAGGCCCAATGCCCAGATGGCCAGAATTTATAAAAACACGGATATCGGGCTGTTCCCGAACCGGTGCGAGGGAGGGACGAATCTGGTGCTCATGGAATACATGGCCTGCGGAAAGCCGGTAATCGCATCTTACACCAGCGGGCATAAAGATATACTAACACAGAACAATTCCATTCCGATCCGCCGGATGAAACCCCTCAATATCCCGATAGGCGACGCAACGCATTCAATCTGGGATGACCCGAATCTGGAAGAAACCATTGCCCATCTAGAACAGGCCTATCAGAACAGAGGAAACCTTCTGTCCATCGGCCGGCAGGCTGGAGAAGATCTTTCAAAACAAACCTGGAAAAAAATGGGCGAAAAATTCTATGCCCTACTAACATTATGATTTTTCAGTGACCATCCTCAATCACCGAAAAGTAAAAGGAAAAAAATCAGTCACATTTTTTTCTTGACAAGTTTCTTAGAATTCGAAATAGAGAAAGTATTCGCTCTCTAATATGAGGATTGTAATTGATGAGAACCAAAACATTTGATAAATTGACGGAAACCAAACAAATAGCGATTTTAGATGCATCCGCACATATTTTTGCACAAAAAGGCTATTTCCAGGCGGGTATTAACGAAATTTGCCAAACTGCCGGCATTTCGAATGGCGCTCTTTATAAATATTTTGAAAATAAAAAAGGTCTTTTTATAACCGTCGCCCGGAGGACAATGGACCTCATGTTGGCAGCCGCGAACCAAATGGCTTCCGGAAAAACAGGCATATGGGATAGGCTCCGACTCATATTGGAGGAAGTGCCTCCATTCACTTCCAGCTATCGGGACTATTTCATCGTTTACATGGACCTGGGATCGCCCGCCATGGATTCCTTCGCTGCTGAGCTATCCGATGATTTTGAACGGCAGTCATTTGAATTTTTTCATGAAATCATCGAGGAAGCCCGTGAAAACGGAGAAATCCGGAGAGGGGTTTCTTCGGAAACCGCCTCTTACTTTATCGACAATCAGATCATGTTATTTGCATTCTCATGCGTTTCAGAGCATTACAACCGGCGCTTCCATCAATATTTCGGAAAAGGAATCGGTCGATTAGACCTGGGTCGGAAAATTGAAATCATCATGAGGTCTTTTCGACAACTGTTGCAGTAGTTTATAATTTTTTTTGCGAACAATGGAGAGCGACCGCTCTCTCTCAAAAAAGAAAAAGGAGCTGAAGAGATGTTAAAAACAACCTGTGATAAAAAACCAGTGGCGCTGATAACAGGCGCCGCCGGCGGTATTGGAAGGGCGATTGCCGAACGTTTGTCTATAGAGGGTTATCGTATTGTTTTAGCGGATATCAATCCGACAGGATTGGAGCAAGTACTTCTTCATCTCGGCGAAGATCACCTTGCTTGCCGGACCGATATAACTGATTTGAAGCAGGTACGCGATATGGTCCAGCTCGTGATCGAAAAAACCGGAAGAATTGATGTCCTGATCAACAACGCTGGTATAGTGGTCACCGAGCCGTTCATGGACTGCAAAATCGACAATCTGCTGAAAGAAAACGAACTGAATTATCTGGCCGCTGTTTTCTGCACCAAGGAAGTACTATCATATATGCGGAAGGCCGGCAAAGGGACGATTGTGTCTATTGCCTCGCTGGCCGGGATCCTTCCATTAGCAGACAGCCCTGGATATTCAGCCTCGAAGTTTGCGCTGCGTGGTTTGATGCTTTCCCTGAATTTGGCCCTGAAACATTACGGCATCCATGTCGGAGTCGTCTGCCCTTCGTCAGTCGATACACCGATGCTTCAGCGGGAGGCGCTCAGTGGCGGATCAACCTTAAATTTTCTGCAAGAACCACTTATGCCCGATGCCGTTGCCAATGCGACCTGGCAGGTAATCAAAAAAAAGAAGATCGAAGTCTGTTTACCCGGTCATGAAGGAATAAGCTGCAAACTGGGAGGATTTTTTCCTTCCATACTGCCGGTGATTCTACCGTTTTTGGAACGTATCGGCGAACGTAACCGGGCTAAATACATTCAAAAAAAAGAACTGCACTCATCTCGTAAGTAAAAGGAGTACCATATGGCAGATTATACCAAAATCGACAATTGTCTGAGCACACGAAACAGCCATCTGTTTATCGAGGATTGCGACACCGTAGAACTGGTGAACCGATTTGGATCACCGTTGTTTGTTGTTTGCGAAAGCCAGCTAAGGGAGAATGTGCGCCGGTTTCAAAAAGCATTTGGGTTCCATTGGCCCGGGGGGACGGTGGAAATATTACCGGCCATCAAGGCCAATTGGATATTGGCGACACGAAAAATTCTTAGTGAAGAAGGTGCCGGAGCGGATATTTACTCCCATGGAGAATTGCATGCAGCGCTTGCGGCAGACGTCAATCCTGAGATTATCTCTGTCAACGGCGGAGGCAAACAGGAGGATCTGATCGAAAAATGCATCTATAGCGGGGTGCGGATCACCGTGGAAGACTTGGATGAGCCGGATTTGATCAACCGTGTGGCAGGCCGATTGGGACGTAAAGCCAAAATCCGGTTCCGGGTAAAACCCAATTGCCCGGATCTCCATGAACCAACCGATTTTGCACAGGAAAAAGTTTCAATCGATATCGGAATGCAGGTTTATAAATCGGGTATTCCGGCTCAGTATTTGCCGGAATTGGGAAAAAAAGTATTACAGATGAAAAACCTGGAGCTGGTCGGCTTGC
>CAYTGW010000086.1:0-15664 GCA_964437395.1 uncultured Desulfocicer sp. | reverse complement strand
ACCATCGCGGGGACAGTCATGGTACTCTATGCCGGTATTCTGGAAAACATCATCGATAACGTCATGGGGCATATACTGACTGCCTCCATTATCGCCGCGCCGGCCTCTATCGTCGTGGCAAAGATCATGATCCCCGAAACCCAGACCTTGACTCCAGGCGAACTGAAAACACCGGAAGAGACCATCAGCGCCATGGATGCCGTTACCAAAGGAACCGTGCAGGGCCTGGGGTTGTTTCTCAATATCATCGCCATGATCATCGTGCTGGTGGCTCTTGTCCATCTGGCCAACCAGATCCTGGGCTTGTTTCCGGCCCTTAACGGCGAGGCCCTCACCCTACAACGGATTTTCGGCTGGGTCATGTCCCCCGTGGTTTGGCTCATGGGCGTGCCCTGGGGTGAAGC
This sequence comes from uncultured Desulfocicer sp., assembly GCA_964437395.1. Classification (GTDB taxonomy): domain Bacteria; phylum Desulfobacterota; class Desulfobacteria; order Desulfobacterales; family SURF-7; genus QZKS01. Next base: position 15,260 of record CAYTGW010000086.1, on the reverse strand, counting down.
CCAAATCGCCGGTACCTTGATGGGTACCAAAACAGTGCTGAACGAGTTCATCGCCTATGTGAACATGAGCCGGCTCCCTCCCGGTCAGTTGAGTCCTCGCACTCTCCTGATCATGACCTACGCCCTTTGCGGGTTCGCCAATCCAGGCAGTCTCGGGATCATGATCGGCGGTTACAGCAGCATGGCGCCGGAAAGGCGGGCGGATATTGTTTCACTGGGATTCAAGGCCGTCATTTCCGGAACCCTTGCCAACTGCATGACCGGCGCAGTGGTGGGTATTCTGTTTTAAAAACCTCTGATTTATTCTGTTCGATGAAGAATAATCATTCGAAGATACTGATTTTTGACGCAGGTATCGGGTATAACGCGATGGATGATTTTCTTATTGAATCCAGTAGTCATATTGTGGAATCTGGGACACGCAGTGAAGCGTAGCGCTATACGCATCATCATATGAGGCTTGAGTTGGTACAGCAATGATTTTTGGCGGATCATGGTTGTTCGTTTCCCAAAGATCAAGGTGTTTCAGGATTTTTTTGATGATATGTGGAATTTCAATAAAGGTGATAATGCGCATCTCTCCCTGGCATTTGGGACATATAAGCGGGGCTATTTCATATTTCTTCTGTATCAGTCGTGCCCAGTTTTTCCGGCATTCTTTTCGTGGCAACACCGATTGGCTGACTGTCTGGATATCATCATTTTCTTCGGTTTTTTTAGGCATTTCACGGCATTTGTTGCTATAATAGCTGTAATACCGAACGGTCTGTTCGGATTCGAGCGGAATATACAACAGCAACGATGGATAAAACGCTTATCATTGTGTGCAATGGGCGAGGGTGGAATTTGTATGGAGTGCACTGTGCCAAACGGCATTGTTTTAATTCCATAAAACAATGTTGAACTATCAATGCCTGGCAAGCTATGACTCACAAAAATGTAATATCCTGAATATTACCGAACAAAAATGTAATATCATGAATATTGCCGAATAAAAATGGTACTGTCGGATTCTTAATGCGTTTTTACCCCTCTATTTAAGCGTTTCATGCCCCATCCAGTTCTTCTTTTATCCTCTTTTTTTAATCTGCTTATTGGCTTTTCAGCTTGTCCAATCACTGAAGCATGCTGCTGAAATAACGCAGCAAGTCCATTTCTCTCTCGTCATTTAGATGCCACCTTAATGACGGTGTTCCTTCTTTTTTCCCCGCCCGATAGACTTCCCGGTTCTGGTTGTCTGAAATGACATCCCGAGTTCGGCTCCAGTACAAAAATGTAACTATAAAAAAATATAATCTGTTTAGTAAAAAAATAGAATTTAGCAATTATTTAAAATTGATAAACATGAAATCCATGTGTTGGCACGATAATTGGTATATAGTTTATCAAAAATGAATCCATGCATCCTTTCATGATACAGGTCTGGGGGGTGCGGGAAAAACAATGTCAATGTTGTGGTTCAATAACTTTTTTTCTTTTATAACTGGAGGAGACATTATGAACAGATTAATCGGAATCCTGTTGCTGGCCAGCGTATTGCTGTGGATGGGAATGCCAGCCTTTGCAGAAGAAACAGCAGCATCCGCGCCAGCGGTTGAACAGCCATCCGGACCGGACCCGAATGGCGCAGCCACCCTCGCCAAAGACCCCAGCATTGCCATCACCTATGTATGGGTGCTCGTGTGCGGCTTTCTCGTGATGTTTATGCAGGCCGGGTTCGCCATGGTGGAATGCGGGTTTTGCCGGGCCAAAAATGCGGCCAACCTCATGGCCAAAAATTTACTGGATTTTGTGATCGGCTCCCTGATTTTTTTTATGATCGGCTACACCATCATGAGAGGGACTGATGTGGGCGGATTGTTCGGAACCGGGCCACTGATGCTGGGTGGAGATCAGTATGACGTGGGGAAATACTTGGATTTTTTCTGGCAACTGGTATTCTGCGCAACCGCAGCCACCATAGTGTCAGGCGCGGTGGCCGAGCGATTGAAATTTCCGGCTTATCTGATATATAGCGCAGTGGTTGCTCTTGTTGTTTATCCACTTTATGGTCATTGGGTATGGGGCGGCGGCTGGCTGTCCAAGCTTCCTTTCGGCATGGGTCATCTGGATTTCGCAGGTTCCGGCGTGGTGCACACGGTGGGCGGGATGTTCGGTCTTGCAGGTGCCATTGTTTTAGGGCCGCGGTTTGGAAAATATTCAAAAGACGGTAAACCTAACGCCATTCCTGGCCATAGCATCGTGTTGGCTGCCCTTGGCACATTTATCCTGTGGTTCGGCTGGTTTGGATTTAACCCCGGCTCCACATTTAACGCCAGTCATTTAAGAATCGCCGTGATCGCAGTCAATACAAACCTCGCGGCAGCCGCTGGCGGACTTGTGGCCCTGCTCATGATTTATTTTAAAACGAAAAAATGGGACGTGGGCATGGCCTTTAACGGCGTGCTTGCCGGTTTGGTGGCAGTGACCGCCGGATGCGCCTGGGTTGAAGCATGGGCCGCGATGGTTATCGGTCTGGTGGCAGGGGCGCTGGTGGTGATCAGCGTTTACGGGATTGAAAGTTTGGGCATTGACGACCCGGTGGGTGCGGTATCCGTCCATGGCGTCAATGGCATCTGGGGGCTTATCAGCGTCGGCCTTTTTTCAGATGGCACTTATGGGAATTATTCAATGGATGCGCCTTTTGTCACTGGTTTGTTCTACGGTGGCGGGGCAGGTCAGCTTATCGCTCAGATTATTGGCGCAGCCGTGGCCGCAGCCTGGGCCTTTGGCGCCGGATTTATCCTGTTTAAGGTTATGGATGTCATCATGGGTATCCGGGTTTCGCCCGAGGAAGAAATCAGAGGGCTGGATGTGTGTGAACACGGCGGCGCAGCTTATCCGGAATTCTTCATTCAAAATAAATAAAACAATCAGGGAGGTGAATCATGCAGAAAATAACAGCCGTCATACGGCCCGAAAAATTCGAAGATGTGCGTCAGGCACTTGAAAAAAAAGGTTATCCCGGCATCAGCGTAACCCGGATCGAAGGCCACGGCAGGCAGAAAGGCCTGACCCAACAGTTCCGCGGTGGAGAATATACTATTAACATGATACCCAAATTCAAAGTCGATATTGTCGTTAAAGACAGTGAGGCGGAAAGTCTGGTGAAAACCATCGCGGCGGCGGCCAAGACCGGTGATACCGGGGACGGCAAGATTTTTGTATCACCGGTGACTCGGGTCTTCCGCATCCGGACCGGGGAAGAAAACGAAGCAGCCATTTAAAAGCAAATAAATTATTGTTCCGAGAGCAGACAACGTTTTGAAACTTTATACTAAAAATTTTTAAACAAATAAAAAGGAGTTGGTCATGAAAAGGAATAACGCATTGATATTGATTGTTTTGACAGGCATGCTGCTTGCTTCGGGGACGGCGTTTGCCGCAGATGCCACCACCGCGGTGGACATCAATTCCGCCTACGTGTGGCGGGGAATTACCTTTAACGACGGCGTGGTGGTGCAGCCCAGCGTGAACGTGGCTGCCGGCAATGGGTTTAACTTCAACGTCTGGGGCAATCTGGATGTGGATGATTATGACGATGCTTTAGACAGCGGGGAATTCTCCGAGGTGGACCTCACCATGAGCTACACGCGCCAGGCCGGTCCGGTGGCCCTCACCGCCGGGTATATCGAATACCTGTTCCCCACCACCGAAAAAACCGGCGCGTTAGGCACCCGAGAAGTGTATCTGGATGTCAGCGTGGCGCCGGCGGAAGGCTTTTCTTTAGGTCTGGCCAGTTATTATGATTTTGACGAAGTGGAGGGTTTTTATCTGAATCCATACCTGGGCTATGGCAAGGAGCTGATGCCGAAACTCTCCATGAGTCTGCGGGCCGGGGCGGGATATGCGGATGAGGATTTTGCTGCTGTTTACGGCGGCGTGGATTCGGGATTTTTTGATTACACCTTGAGCATGGGCCTGACTTACGCTGTCATGGATAATGTATCGGTGTCCGGCAGACTAGCATACACGGATTCCATTGATGACGATGTGCTGCCGGAACCGCCGCAGGATGTGAATTTTTACGGTGGCGCCGGAGTGGCTGCTACCTTTTAAATAAAATCGAAGTCTTTCGTTTTATTCATACAAGATGCAGCCCGGTTGCCCTTTCGGGAGGATAAGACGTTCCTTTTTTTGTAGATGAATGTAAAGGAAAGGCACTTGTGTGTCAACGGCAATAACTATGCAACATGTGGAGAGGTGTTTGAAAAGTTGAAAACAGTTGAATGAAAACCGGAGAGGCACCTCTGATTTATTCTGTTCGATGAAGAATATTCATTCGAAGGAGCCAATTTCAAAACGATTAAAAAGCATCACACCGGCGAAAGCCGATACCCAGAAAAGAATTGAAAATACTGGATATCGCTAAGGTCGCGCCTGGCTGCTTGGAAAACAGCACAGCGTGTCCGGCTTTCGCCGGAACTACAACAACAAACTTTTGAAATTGGCTCGAAGATACTGATTTTTGACGCAGGTATCGGGTATGACGCGATGGATGATTTTTGTATTGAATCCAGTAATTATATTATTCCAAGAAATAGAACGGCTCAGGTGCGCCGGATGTGGTTTCGTGGCCGAATTGATAGGGTCTCCCGACAATCATGAATGCCGGAGTTTGAACAGTGCCATAGGCTTTTGTATGATAAGACATGCAAGCCTTTTCAGTCAACCTAATTCAGGAATAGATAAACAGCTTATCTTCCATTTCAATTTCCAGGCGTACAAGATCAATTTCAGACAGACCGAGGAGGGCGGCTTCCGGAGTGGATGATAAATCAAGGGATGGATCAATGTTAAGCCCGAATCCCATTTTATTGCAGACCATATCCGCAAGACGGACAATCGGTAATAAGAAGTTATTGACGTCAAAGTCTTCCAGATGATGATCCCGGGCAACGATACAATATTCCTCCGGGATATTCCAGCTTTTCAGAAGCGAATAGCCCTGGATGGTGTGCTGGTCTTTCATTACTTCGCTGATCAGTGACGGGGTTGGCTGGAAACGGATCTTCCCTTCCATTCTGATTTTTTCGATTACCGTGAGGATCAGAAGCTTGCCGATATCATGAAGCAATGCGGCAAAAAAGACCTCGTTGGATAATGGATTGAAATCGCATCGCCTGGCGATCCATTGTGCCCCGATTGCCGCTTGCTGGGAATGACGCCAGAGCAGTTCCATGAGTGTATTGATATACTTGTCTCTGGATTTGAATTGTCTTTTCTGAGTTATGATCAGCACCAGTCTGGCAACCTCATCAAGACCGATACGTATGATGGCCTCTTTTATGGTTGTGATTTTTTGAAGGCCTCGAAAGAATGCAGAGTTCGCTTTCCTCAGTACCTCGCCGGTCAGGGCCTGATCACTTGAAATGATTTCAATGACCAGATCATGATCCGGGTCTTCATTTGTGATTTCCTGTTGAACCCGCAATGCGGTTTCATTGAATACCGGAAGATAGGTCTCGCCTGAATTCAGGTAATCATTTACAATCTCTAAAAAAGACTTCTCTTCATTCATACCGATACTCCAACCAGCCTCCTGAGAGTGGATAAGGATCTGGGTTTCTGAAGACATGGCAAGGTACGAAGGATTTCATCTATTGTTGTAATTCCATTTGCCGCTTTTACAATGCCATCTTCAAATAAAGTTATCAGGTTGCTGGATTCAATGCTGGTCGCTCGTATTTCATGGCTGGTTTTTCGTTCCAGAATGGAATTTCGAACGATTTCATCCAGAATCAACAGTTCGAAAATACCAACCCGGCCCGAATATCCGGTGTGGCGGCAAAGCGAACATCCCCGGCCTTTTCTGAATTCACCGCCAAGAATATCCTTGGGAGTATAACCCAGACGTTGGAGTTCTTTTGGAGAAGGTCGGTGGGGCTGGGCGCAGTTGGAGCATACCTTTCTGAGCAACCGCTGAGCGACTACACAAACGACTGTGGAGGAGATCAGAAACGCTTCAATATCCATATTCAACAACCGGATCAATCCGCCTATACTGTCTTCGGTATGAAATGTGGTCAAAACCTTATGGCCGGTCAGGGCAGCCTGAACAGCGACACCGGCAGAATAATTGTCGCGGATTTCACCAATCACGATGATATCCGGGTCCTGGCGAACAATATGTCTCAGCGTTTCTTCAAATGTTAAATTGATTTTAGGATTAATGGAGCATTGGGCAATGCCGTCAATGATGTATTCCACAGGTTCTTCAGCAGTGATGATGCTGACCTGGGGAGAGTTGAGATAGCTGATACAACTGTAAACAGTAGAGGTTTTTCCGGACCCGGTGGGCCCAGTGATAATCACTACCCCGCTGGGACGGTTAAGGGCTTCTTCCCGAAATCTTTCCAGCATCCGTGGATACATTCCGATCTTATTCAATTCAAGGATCTGTCCCTGTCTGTTCAGGAGCCGCATCACAATTTTTTCACCATGAATCGTTGCATAAAAGGAAGCCCGCAGATCCAGTTGAGTGCCTCCATGGTCAAAAAAAATTCTTCCCCCCTGATGCCGTCGTTTTTCTGCAATATCCGCCTTGCACATGATTTTCAGCCGGCTGGTAATGGCATGGGCGACTTCCGGAGGATGATCTTTATAATGAATCAAAATGCCGTCTTTTCTAAAACGGATACGAAGGCGGTCGATCATCGGCTCGATATGGATGTCACTTGCTCCTTCTTCAACAGCGGCAATGATGATGGTATTGGTCAGCCCGATGATTGAATTTTCATCCATTTCAGTGGTACGTCTTGTTTTTGCTCCCTTCTGTATTTTGTTAATGGTGTTGACAATCGAGTCTTTTAAGGCAATGGCAGGAATGATATTTTCTCCAAACACTTCTTTCGCACCCGCTATATCTTTTGGATCAAGAGGATCCGAGAATGCGATCAAAATACCGGCTTCTTCTTTATGGATCGGTACAAAATGATAGGTTTCAAACCATTTGGAAGGTGCTTTGGAGAAGAGGTGAAGGTCGATTTCCATTAATTCCGGTTCAATGCTGTTGAATCCCAATTGAAGGGACAGCACCTCGGTCAGTTTTTTTTCGGTGATGCAGTTTTGTTCAATCAGGATTTCTCCAATTTTTTTCTTGGCTTTTGACTCCTTCTGGATATCAAATGCAGCCTGTAAGTTCTCTTCCGTGATATATCCCAGTTCCACGAACAGGCTTCCGATACGCATATTCAAGCGATTTTTCCGAATGGTGGTTTTCACCTGTTCATCTGTGATATATTTCAGTTCTTTCAACACCTCGATAATCGGTTTTGTAGATAAGAGTTTTTCCTGAATCCTAGCTGCATATTGGATCTTATCAAGTGTAATATATCCGGATTCAACCAGAATCGAGGCAATTTCTCCATATTGCTGTTTGACCGTATTGATATCGTTCATTAATAGGGTTACTCCCGGGTCAATTGACGATATTTGATCCTTTTGGGTTGATCGGCCTCGATTCCAAGGCGCTTCCTGCGATCTTCTTCATAATCCGAGTAGTTGCCTTCAAACCAGATGGTCTTGCTGTCACCTTCGAATGCCAGGATATGGGTAGCGATTCTGTCCAGGAACCATCGGTCATGGCTGATGATGACTGCACATCCGGCAAAATTTTCCAAAGCCTCTTCAAGCGCTCTCATCGTATTCACATCAAGATCGTTTGTTGGTTCATCCAGCAGGAGTACATTGGCACCCTGCTTCAGCATCCTTGCAAGGTGAACACGATTGCGTTCACCCCCTGAGAGTATCCCGACTTTTTTCTGTTGATCGGAACCGGAAAAATTGAAGCGGGCAACATAGGCCCTGGAATTCACAGAACGGTTGCCAAGTTGAAGGATTTCCTGACCATCGGATATCATCTCCCAGATATTTTTTTCCGAATCAAGAACATCACGGCTCTGATCCACATAGGCGACCTGAACAGTTTCTCCAACCCGGATGGTTCCGGAACTTGGTGACTCCTGTCCTGTGATCATTTTAAACAAGGTTGTTTTCCCTGCTCCGTTTGGTCCGATAATGCCAATGATTCCCCCAGGGGGAAGCTGAAATGACATGTTTTCAACTAGCAACCGATTGTCATATTCTTTCGTGACATTTTGTGCTTCAATGACAACCTTGCCAAGACGGGGACCGGGCGGGATGTATATTTCCAGTTCTTTGGACAGATTTTCATTTTCCTGATTCAGCAGTTGTTCATAGGAGTTGATGCGGGCCTTTGATTTGGTGCGTCTGCCTTTGGGAGACATGCGAATCCATTCCAGTTCCCGCTGGAGGGTTTTCTGCCGGTCGGAGGTTGTCTTTTCTTCATTTTTCAGCCGATTTTGTTTTTGCTCCAACCAGGAAGAATAGTTGCCTTTCCATGGAATTCCATGTCCGCGGTCCAATTCCAGAATCCATCCTGCGACATTGTCCAGAAAATATCGATCATGGGTGACAGCGATGATGGTCCCGTGATATTGCTGTAAATGGTTCTCCAGCCATGCAACCGATTCTGCATCCAGGTGGTTGGTTGGTTCATCCAGAAGCAATATATCCGGTTTTTGAAGCAGTAAACGGCAAAGAGCAACTCTTCGTTTTTCTCCTCCGGAAAGCACATTCACTGGTTTATCACCCTCAGGACATCGCAGGGCATCCATTGCCATGGTCAGGCGTGAATCCAGATCCCATGCATCCAGATTATCCAGTTTTTCCTGGACCACACCCTGCCGTTGAATCAGTCTGTCCATTGCTTCGTCCGGCATGGGTTCTGTAAATTTTTCATTGATCTCATTGAATTCATTCATGAGATCAACTATTTCCTGGATACCTTCTTCAACCACCTCTTTCACTTTTTTGTTTTCATTCAGCAAGGGTTCCTGTTCCAGAAAACCAATTGTATATCCTTTTGATAAAACGGTTTCTCCGTTGAAATCCTTATCAACGCCTGCTAAAATTTTTAAAAGCGTGCTTTTTCCTGAACCATTCAGTCCTAGCACACCGATTTTGGCACCATAAAAGTAGGAAAGCGAAATATCTTTCAGGATTGGTTTTTTATTGTGGAACTTACTCACCTTGATCATTGAATAGATCACTTTGTTGGGATCATTGCTCATAGACTGTCTTTTCTCCTGGTAATATTTTTGATTTTTCTTCGATCTTGAATTCTTTTTCTATTCGTAGGATCGCTTCCATAATTTTTTTCTTGCCGGCGAGCCGACCTGCTCTGCGGCAGTCTCTATACCTGTATGGGTCATGGTAACAATATAAGATAGTTTTTCCCGTTATCATAATCTTTTTTCCAAAACAGTGGAATTTATTTTTTCTGCGTTTATTTTTCATCGTGATAGCGGGTAATGCTTGTTCATCTGAAAGATTCAATTTTAAAAATTTTTCCCAATGAGTGTTTTTTGCAATCAATTTAATAATTTGAATGATTTCAAATAGTTGTCTGTTGTGGTATCTGAGATGACGTTTGCACCGATTTTGAGTATCTGGTACAATCGGTTATCGACAATAAAAAATCTTGCTTTTCCGTTTCCTCCATTGGGCGTTTTAAAGGACTTATTAATGGTAAATGCGATTTCCCTTCCGTAGTATCCGTCCAGGTCAATATCCTCCTGATGGCTGATGGAGGCATTGATATTGCTTACAGCGCCATTGGCAGCTCCATCCAACAGTTTATTATAATCCGCCTGTTCCATCAGTTCAGCAGGATAATCTGAATATCCGACTATGCATGCATGCTCTTTTTTTTCAACCATAAAAAAATGGATATCAATACTGCCGGCTGGTGTCTGAACAGCCTGCACACTATAGGTTGGCTCATCCGGGAACATCACCTCAAAGTTTCCTTCTGAAGAGGTAAACAACGGTTTGTCTGAAACCAGATCGTTTTGATCTTCTAATTCATCAGAATCAGAGGGCTCTTCTTTTTTGCCAGTCGTGTCTGATAGGGTGGAAACCGGTTTCAGATCTGCCGAGTTGCAATCAATCCACGATTCAATCTTTGTATCCAGATGCGTTCCTTTTGCCTGAAAGCAGTTTTCGTCCGCATTTACTATCTGAACCATTATGTCCGGTGCTGTGATATAAATATTCAGTGCAGCCAGACTGTCTGTATAGCGATGATAATCCGAAAAATATTGCGCTTGTGCATCTTTGACTTTTTGCAACTCTGTATTAATGGAATCGAGGTAGGCATTGTTGCGATAGGATATGAATTGGGGTATTGCGATGGCGGCAATAATGCAGATGATTGCTATACCCAAGATTATGCTTATGCTGACCAACAATGCTTTTTTATTGACACCGCCCTGGCATGGGATACCGCAATGTGAACATATTCGGGAATTCAGTTTGATGGTTCCGCCACATGATTCGCAGTACTTTTCATCAAGCCCTTTTTCTGTTTTCGGGGGATGTTTCAGGGGTAATGTGCTGATTTTTTGTTTTTTTTCATCTGGTTGCGCTTGATTTGTTGGATGGGATACCGGCTTTCCTTTTTTGCTCTTTGTGATTTGACAGATTGCACCCGCTTCCAGAAATGCCTTTTTTATTTTTAAACAATTCGGAAGCTCCGCATTTTTTTTTATGATTATTTTTTTTCCGGAAAAGAGGCGGTCAATGGTTGAGATATCTTTTTGAAGGTAGTCTGCCAGTTTCGTTTTTACAGCCTCAGCATCCGAACCTTCAACGATCTCCCCTTTAAAAATGACATGGTAATTGTCAAGATCCATAGAAATCTCCTGATGGCATTTTTTATAAAGTTTGTCAGGTCAGGGCTCATTATCTGACGGTCTGTTGGAAGCATCAATAATGTTTCTGCTGAAACGGATTTAAGCTTTCGGTATGTATGTTTCCGGATACTATCATTTGCAGGCAATAAATTCAATAGATTATTCAATGGATATGTTGATTTTATCCACGCCATGAGAGTATCCGGCAGATGGGAGTGTAGAGCGATTGTGATCAATATCGTATGTAAAATACTTCAAATCGTTATCGATTTGAAATTGAATCTGCAATTATTATGTAAGACTTTTAAATACAGGCAAAAATAAAAGTTCAATACAGTAATTTGAAATAAAAATATAGAACAACCTTTAAAAAACTTGACTAATTAATAGTATGACTGTATTATTGAAGAAAAATCAGGATTGGATAAATCGAGATCCGGATGCAACGAGAAACTGTGGGGGATTACATGGCAGGTCTGGAAAAGACAGAGGCACGGAAAATAAAAATTCTGGAAGGTGCAGCAAAGGTGTTTTCAAAAAAAGGATTCCAGGATGCAACAATCTCAGAAATTGCCAAAACATCTAGAACATCGGAAGCCTCTATCTATGATTATTTTACAACCAAAGAAAATCTGCTCTTTTCCATTCCCCTGGAATTAATGAGACAACTGTATGAGGTTATGGAATATCATTTGAAGTTGATCCGGGGAAGCATTAACAAAGTTTATGCTGTAATGAATATTCAGCTTTTGTTCTATCAGGAACATCCTGAATTTACTGCAGTCCTGCTGTTGATACTCAAACACAATCGGAAATTTATTGATACGGAGAGCCACAAAGAAATTCGGAAAAACCTTCGGATGTTTGATCAAATCATCGAAGAAGGGATACAATCCGGGGAGTTTCGGCAGAACATTAATCCATATTATGTGAGATCCATTTTCATTGGTACAATGGAGCATATTGTGATCAACTGGCTGATGGTCGGAAATCCGAAAAATTTGACGGATGCATCAGATCAGTTATTCGATATGTGCGTGAGGCTTTTGCAGAAAGATGAAAAAGCACCGGTTTGTTCATTGATGGCGGATCATCAACATGATTCAGGGGTTCAAGCGGTAAAGCCTGAATCATAACCAGAATCAGTATCAGTCATAAAAACATTCCTGAGGCATGCATGATGGGATAGGAAGATTTTCAGGGACAGCAGGATAAATGAAATCATTAAATATGAGGTAGTCGATTATGTATGTCATTGAGAGCAAAATCGATAAAAAATCAGATCAGTACAAAAAAAATTATGAGGCTATGGAAGCTCTGGTCGAGGATTTACAGAAAGAGCTGAAGATTGCCATGGAAAGCCGATCAGACAAGGCGCTCCATCGATTGGAAGAATCCGGAAAGCTGCCGGTGAAAAAAAAGATGGAATTGCTTCTGGATAAAAACACACCTTTTTTGGAAATAGCACCTCTTGCTGCAAGGGGGCTGTATGATAAAAAAGTGCATAAGGCGGGTTTTGTCTCCGGAATCGGGATGGTAGAAGGAAGAGAGGTTTTAATTACCATCAATGATTCAACCATCAAGGGTGGATCTGCTTATCCCCTTTCCGTGAAAAAAAGTTTACGGATTCAGACCATCGCCATGGAAAACCGTCTTCCCGTGATTTCTTTGATTGATTCAGCGGGTGCTTATCTTCCCATGCAATCTGAGATTTTTCCGGATTATCAGATGGGAGGTAGAACTTTTTATAATCAGGCAATGATGTCCAAAATGGGTATTCCGCAGATTGCCGCGGTAATGGGTCTTTGTACTGCCGGCGGTGCATATGGTGTCGCCATGTGTGATGATATCGTTCATGTCAAAGGGCATGGGGCCATTTTCCTGGGCGGTCCTCCACTAGTAAGAGCAGCCACCGGTGAATAAGTGACGGCAGATGAAGGTGGTGGCGCTTATCTACACTGCCAGGAATCGGGCGTATCGGACTATATTGCAGAGGATGATGCAGAGGCCATCTTCATGATACGCAAAATTGTAAAGAATCTTCCGGAAAATGAAAAGTCCCGTCTTACCATGATGAAACCGGAACCACCGATTTATGACCCCAAGGAAATTTATGGGATTGTGAGCCGTGATGTTGCCGTTCCGTATGATTGCAGAGAGATTATTGCGAGGATGGTTGACGGAAGCAGGTTCCTTGAATTCAAGGAGCTTTATGGAACCACACTGGTTTGCGGGTGGGCGCATATCCATGGATATCCGGTCGGCATTCTGGGGAACAACGGAATTTTGTTTCCGGAAAGCGCATTAAAGGCAACCCAGTTTATTCAGCTTTGCGATAAACGGAAAATCCCTTTGCTTTTTTTACAGAATATCAATGGGTTTATCATTGGAAAGGCGTATGAGCAGGGCGGTATTACAAAAAACGGTCATAAAATGGTAAATGCCGTTTCCACTGCATCCGTACCCAAATTTACGGTGATTGTCGGGGCTTCTTTTGGCGCGGGTAACTATGCCATGTGCGGACGGGGGTATTCACCTCGTTTCCTATGGATGTGGCCCAATGCAAAAATCGGTGTCATGGGTGGGACGCAGGCCGCGGATGTTCTGATTACGATTACCGATGATCAGAATAAAAGGCTGGGCAAGCCGCCGTTGACGGAAGAGGAAAAACAGTTTTTAAAAAAACCTATCGAAGATGCGGCAGAGAAAGAAGGGAATGCTTATTACAGTACGGCAAATCTCTGGGATGACGGAATTCTCGATCCTGCCAAAACAAGAGACACACTGGGGCTCTCGATATCAGCAGCCTTGAATGCGCCAATACGGGATGATGAATATGGTCATGGCGTTTTCCGTATGTAGGCAGTGATAACCAATGTCTTGAAAAGATATAAAGGGATAGAAGAATGATCAAAAAGATATTGATTGCCAATCGTGGAGAAATTGCTTGCAGGGTTATTACTACCTGCAAAGAGATGGGGATCGAATCAGTAGCTGTTTATTCGGATGTGGATCAAAAAGCGCTGCATGTGCTTATGGCAGACTATTCATATTGTCTTGGAGAATCTGAACCATCGAAAAGCTATCTGAACATTGAAAAAATAATTGACGCTGCGAAGCAAAGCGGTGCGGATGCAATTCATCCAGGCTATGGTTTTCTTGCAGAGAACGCAAGCTTCGCAGCTCGTTGTGAAGAAGAAGGGATCATTTTTATCGGCCCTCCTGCCAGAGTGATTTCCGATCTGGGCGATAAAACCATTGCCAGGCAGATTATGATTAAAGGAGGTGTTCCGGTAACACCGGGGATGACACAAACCGAACCCGATCCTCTGGTATTGGCCCGGGAGGCAGATAAGATTGGATATCCTGTTTTGATAAAAGCGGCTGCAGGTGGCGGTGGAAAAGGGATGCGCATTGTGAAACATCCTGGAGATATGCAGGATGCTTGTGTCGCTGCATCCAGTGAGGCCGCATCCGCATTTGGAAATGGTGCAATTTATCTGGAAAAGTATATTGAAAAGCCACGGCATGTTGAATTTCAGATTTTGGCGGATACCTTTGGGAATGTAATTCATCTGCTGGAGCGGGAGTGTTCCATTCAACGCAGGCACCAGAAAATTATTGAAGAGACGCCTTCTCCCGGGCTGACCCCATCTTTGCGTGAAGAAATGGGAAAAGCAGCTGTTGCAGCGGCAAAGGCATCCGGATATGTGAATGCCGGAACAATTGAATTTTTATTGGACAGGGAAGGACGGTTTTATTTTTTGGAAGTAAATACCCGGCTTCAGGTGGAACATCCGATTACGGAAATGGTTACGGGAATTGATCTGGTTCGTCAGCAGATTGAGGTTGCATCCGGCAAGAGACTTTCCTTGACCCAGAAGGATGTTTTCGGGCGAGGTCATGCAATCGAATGCAGGGTTTATGCGGAAGATCCGGCAAAAGGATTTTTCCCATCACCTGGAACGATTCGATTCTTACAGCAACCAACAGGCCCGGGAATACGAAATGATTGCGGTGTATTTTCAGGAGTTGAGGTTCCGGTGGACTATGACCCGATAATCTCCAAACTGGTCGCTTATGCAGAGGATCGGGAGAAAGCCATTGCAAAAATGATTAAAGCCCTTGGCGAATACGTTATTTTAGGAGTTAAGACGCCGATACCTTTTTTAATTGATGTTTTGAAATCTGAACCATTTGCTGCCGGTGAAACTTACACTGATTTTATTGAGAAACATTTTGGGAATTGGTTACCTGATGAGAGGGGTATTGATATGGCTTTGATTTCTTATCTGATGAATGAAATATCCGGCAGGGATAAAACACAGTATCAATCGTCTATCTCACATGAAGCATTATCACCGTGGAAAACACTTGGGAACTGGCGGCTGTAAAAGTCAATTTCAAGGATGGAGAATTGAAAATTGGAATATAATCTTATCATCAACGATAAAACCTTTCCGGTAACTCTGGATATTCAAGATAAAAATAAATGTGCCGTTT
>CAYTGW010000085.1:0-15664 GCA_964437395.1 uncultured Desulfocicer sp. | reverse complement strand
TACCCAAATTTAGGGCCGGGCCATAACCACGGCGTCAGGTGTGGGTAATTGTAAGCTTCAAAGGGGGATTTTTTCAGGGCCTTTTCGAAGCTGAAAATATGCAGGGCTCCATCTGCATGAATTCCGGGGACAGCCATACCTATCCTCCCCCATGCCTATCGGCACCGGCTTTCGGGGATTGAATCTCTGACCTGAAAAAACATCAAAAAATTGCGGAATGATAAGATATGAACCTTTCAAATGGTCATCCATATGGTCGGCAATGAAATAACCGGATTCAAACCCTATCGCGGTTGATGGATGCCAGGATAATGGAAGAGTCTGACGGTAGATCCTGAATTTCAATTTTTTCGAATTCCACCTCCTGCAGCCAGGAAACCACCAGAGAGGAATCATGGCAGACACCTTCACAGGTATTCAGCATCATGTTGATATCATAAAGCAATCCTTTATGAGGAAATAATTTTGTCCGATCCGGAAAATAATCGTGAATCAGTATCAGCCCTTTTTTACGAAGAAGATCAACTGACTTTCGTACAATACATTTTGCATCCTCCTGGTTATAAATGTGCAGAAAATTGCTGATGATGATGGTGCCGAAACGTTCCCCGGGCTGAAATTCATGGGTTAGAAAATTGCCTTCAACTGTTTGGATTCCAGCCCAGTATTCCGGCTTTGGATAGAGGATTTTTGCGGCCCGGATGACTTCCGGTAAATCCAGGAGAAAGGCTTCACCCGGAATGATGTTCTGAAGCAGTCTTCTGCAAATCGCTCCGGCACCTCCACCAATATCGAGTATCGGCGAATTCCAGACCATTGTACTGCACAGTCCGGCGATCTCTCCGGCCTTTTGGCGGGCAAGTTCATCCATGGCCCGGACATAGTTAAAACTACGGGTCTCGTAATCGTCCGGGGCAGATGATGGAATCGTGCGTTTCCTGTCTGTATCATAGGAGAGCTTTTTGGTGATGTTCTGCCAGGTGTTCTGAATGTACTTCCGGTAAAGCAGGAAATTCCCCATGAAGTCCGGACTTTCCGGAAGCAGATACCGGCGGGTTGCCGGAAAATTCCGCCAGCAGCCCTTTTCCTGTTCTTTTATCAGCCCGATGCCTTGAAGCGCCTTCATCATCCGGTGAAGGTGTTCAGGACTGCAATCCAATGCAATGGCAAGGGATTCAAGTTCATGATTCCCCTGCTCGATCCGATCAAACAGATTCAGCTCAAGGGCTGCAAACAGTACTTCGGAATACCAGTAGGCTGTGGAAAGATCTTCCAGGAACTGGAATCCGTTATGGGTGTTTTCCTTTCTTTTTAAAAGATCCTGGACTCCGGTCTTCACCGGAGCGACGGAATTCTGATTCTTCATCGATTGATTATATCGCTCATTACGATTCATAGTAAACCCATTACGCCTTGACGCTTCCGGCCAGGGTTCCTTCAAATATCGCATTGGATGCCCGGTTGGCACAGAATTCTCCGCACATAGTACACACCTTTTCATCACAGGCCGGAGAACGGTCATTCCGGATTTTCAGGGCATCAGCCGGAAACAGGGCATTTTTGAACTGGCCTTCCCAGTCCAGGTCCCTTCTGGCTTTGCTCATGGCAATATCCCGTGCTTTTGTCCGCTCCGGATATTTTCCAAGATCCCCGATGTGTGCCGCCAGCTTCGCTACCTTTACTCCTTCAATCACATCTTCTTTGTTGGGCAAGGCCAGGTGCTCGGCCGGTGTGATGTAGCAGACCAGATCCGCTCCATACCGGGCGGACTGGGAAGCGCCGATGGCAGCCACCACATGATCATAGGCCGCTCCGATATCGGTAGGAAGGGGCCCCAGCATGTAGTACGGGGCATAATTGCTCATCCGTTTCTGCAGGATGATATTGGCCTCGATCTCATCCATAGGCACATGCCCCGGCCCTTCCACCATCATCTGACACCCCATGCGGCGGCCTTCTTCGGCCAGTTCGCAATTGATCAGCAGTTCCTGAATCATGGCCCGGTCAAAAGAATCAGCAATCGATCCGGCACGCAGGCCGTTTCCAAGGGACAGAACCACATCATATTTTTTCAGGATGGAAACCACCCGGTCAAAATGCTGGTACAACGGGTTCTCTTTTCTGTTTTTTTTCATCCAGGCAACCATGGAAGCACCTCCTTTGCTGACAAGGCCGCCATATCGATATCCCTGTTTTTCCAGCCGCTCGATGGTATACAGATTGATGCCGCAGTGGATGGCCATAAAACTCATACCGTCTTCACACTGGCGCTCGATCAGGTCAAACAGCATCTCCTGGTCAAGCTTGTTCGGGTCTCCATACTTCTGTTTTGCTTCACAGAACGCCTGATACAGCGGCACATTGCCCACGGGAAGCGATACCGCAGCCAATACTTCCTTTCTGATTTTGTTCAGATCACCTCCTACCGACAATTCCATCAAGGTGTCTGCTCCTGCTTCCTCCGCAGCAATCGCTTTTTCAACTTCCGCATCAATGTCCGCAATATCGGTTGAGGTTCCGATAGAGGCATTGATCTTTGTGGTCAGGCCCATTCCAATGCCTACCACGGAACAGGGCCGGTTGATATTCAAGGGCACAACGATCCGGCCTTCGGATACACGCTTTTGCACCAGTTGGGGATCGATGCCTTCTTTATTTCCGATTTCGATCATCTGCCGGGTTACGATTCCTTCCACTGCATATTCCACCTGTGTTTTCGCCATTTTTCCATTCTCCTTCAAAAGCCAAAAAAAAATCCCCAAGCCGATATTCATCAGCCTGGGGATTTACCATTTCCGCCAAGTGTTCTTTCAACTGTCCGGCAGGTCTTCTGACTCGTGAATCAATCTAATCCCTGCGCCTTCCCGTATTGCTTCGAATCGTTCCGGTCAATACAGTGGCAATTGCAGGTTTCGTCCTCACTTACAGCGGCGGGTCCGCGCCGGGTTTTCACCGGCTTCCCTTTTCAGCTCCGGGGAGCAACCATACAGTTTTTTATTTTCATAGGGTGGATAGCACACGATAAATTTACTTGTCAAGAAAAGATTCGAACGACCATTTCCCTTTCAAGGTAGGATTTTTGTTAAGAGAATTCCCAAGTTCCTTTAAAAAACGTTTCCGGGGAATTTCCCGTGCACCGGAACGAAGCAGATGATCTGTTGTGACCTGGCAATCAATCAGATCAAACGATCTTTTCTGTAAATATTCGACCATAAAAACAAACGCGACTTTAGATGAATTGCTTTGATCGGAAAACATCGATTCACCGAAAAAACATCTTCCCAGTGAAACACCGTAAAGACCTCCGACAAGTTTATCATCCTGCCATGCCTCAAAGGAATGGGCAAAACCAGCATCATGCAGATGACAATAGGCTGTGATCATATCATCCACAATCCATGTTCCCTCCTGCTTTTTTCTCTGAGCAGCAGCACAGGCTTGGACAACCTGCTCAAAAGTCGTGTCGATTCTAATGGTAAAAATATTGTTACGGATTATTTTTTGCAAGCTTCTGGATATTTTCAGTTCATGAGGATACAGCACAAGGCGTGGGTCCGGTGTCCACCACATAATGGGTTCATCTTTCGAGTACCATGGAAATATTCCCATTTGATAGGCAAGCAGCAGCCTTTTTTCAGACAGATCGCCGCCTATGGCGAGAAGTCCCTCTTTTTCGGCAAGATGCGGAGGCGGGAAGGCGATTTTATCGGAAAGCAGAAAAATTGTCATAGAACAACAGCATCAGGAATAGGAAAATGCCAGCTTTTCCTGTTCCAGATCAATGGTAACCTGTCCGCCTTTTTCAAGCTTTCCGAACAGAATTTCATCCGACAGCTTGTCCTTGATCTCAACCTGGATCAGCCTTGCAAGCGGTCTTGCTCCATAATCAGGATTATATCCCTTGTTCGCGAGCCATATCCTTGCAGCTTCAGAAAGCGTCAGCTGAATTTTCTTTACAGACAACTGTTCTTTCAGTTCCGCGATAAACTTGTCCACAACCTTTTCCATGATGGTTTGCGTCAATGGATTGAAATTAATGATCGCGTCCAGCCGATTCCGGAACTCAGGGCTGAAAAATTTCTCGATCGCCTATTTCCCCTTGCTCTCAGAATCCCCGCGGAGATTACCAAAGCCGATGGCATTTGCACTCATTTCGCGGCTGCCGGCATTGGAGGTCATGATCAGAATGACATTCCGGAAATCCGCCTTTTTGCCGTTGTTATCGGTAAGGGTGGCATGATCCATGATCTGAAGCAGAATATTGTAAAGATCCGGGTGGGCTTTTTCAATTTCATCCAGCAGGAGAACGCTGTATGGATGTTTCCGGATGCCATCGGTAAGCAGTCCTGCCTGATCAAATCCGATATAACCCGGAGGGGCGCCGATCAGTCTTGCAACCGCATGCTTTTCCATGTACTCACTCATGTCAAAGCGCAGAAACTGAACACCCAATACCTGCGCAATCTGTTTGGAAACCTCTGTTTTTCCAACACCTGTGGGGCCGCTAAACAAAAAGGAACCGATCGGTTTTTCCGGTATTCCAAGGCCGGCTCTGGAGCGTTTGATGGACATCACTAGTGACGAGATTGCAGAATCCTGACCATATACTTTTTCACGCACTTTATCATCCAGGAATTCAAGTTTGGACCGGTCATTGGTCGATACACTCTGAGTGGGAATACGGGCCATTTTCGCAACGATTTTTTCAATATCCGAAGCATGAATTTTGGATCTCTGGGTTGAGCCCTTCAGTCTTACAAAAGCTCCAGCCTCATCAATCACATCGATTGCCTTGTCCGGCAGAAAACGGTCGTTGAGATATTTGGCAGACAGTTCTGCGGCTGCTTTCAATGCTTTTTCCGTATACAGGATATTATGATGCTCCTCGTACCGGGATTTCAGACCTTTCAGTATCTTGATGGTTTCAGGGATATCCGGTTCCATAATTTCTATTTTTTCAAATCTTCTGGACAATGCCCTGTCTTTTTCAAAATGGGAACTGTATTCTTCGTAAGTGCTTGAACCAATACAGCGGAGCTCACCGGATGTAAGAACAGGTTTCAGGATATTGGAAGCGTCCATGGAGCCGCTGCTGGTCGCACCGGCGCCCACAATGGTATGGATTTCATCGATGAACAGTATGGCATCTTCCTTTTTTTTCAATGCAGAGATGATTTTTTTCAATCTCTGTTCAAAATCCCCCCGGAATTTGGTTCCCGCCAGAATGCCGCCCAGATCCAGAGCAAAAATGTGTGTGTTTTTCAGCAGATCCGGGATATCCCCCTGAACGATCCGAAGCGCCAGGCCTTCTGCCATTGCGGTTTTCCCGACTCCCGGCTCTCCTACAAATACCGGATTGTGTTTTCTTCTGCGGCAAAGTACCTGAATGGTACGTTCCAGTTCATTTTCCCGCCCGATCAAAGGGTCCAGTTTACCCAGTCTGGCCTGTTCCACCAGATCGATTGTAAACAGTTCCAGAATATCAGATTTTTTCTTTTTATCCTCTTTTGTATCTTCTTTATCCAGTATATCTTCTTTGTCTGGTTTTTCCAGGTCACTTCGATTATCCGTTACAATGGAGTTCTGGTGAGAGATATATCGGAGTACATCCAGCCGGGTGAGTCCTTCGGACTGTAGAAAATAAGCTGCATGTGAATCTTTTTCCTGGAAAATAGATGCAATAATATCTCCGAGGGAAACGGTTTGCTTTTCAGCAGAACGAGCGTGATTTACCGCACGTTGAATGACTCTTTGAAATCCAATTGTCTGCTGCAGAACATATTCACCGTCTTCCGGAACACTATCAATCTGTTCATTTAAAAATTTGTCCAGATTGATTTTTAAATTTTCAGGGCTGCCGCCACAATTTTCAATTATTTCTACGCCGCGGCTGTCATGGATTACTGCAAAAAGAACGTGTTCCAGACATACATATTCATGTCGTCTTTTTTTGGCTTCACGGACAGCAAACCCTAATGCAGCACTGAGTTCTTTGCTTATCATATCTTATTCCTTTTCCATGGTACATTTTAAAGGATATCCATTTTCAGCAGCCAAGGCGTGTACGGTTTCAACTTTGGTTTCTGCAACCTCATATGGATATACGCCACAGATACCGACCCCGTTTTTATGGACATTCATCATGATCCGGGTCGCCTCCCCCTCTGGTTTCCGAAAAACCATAACCAGAATATTTACAACAAAATCCATGGAAGTGTAATCATCATTATGCAATATAACACGGTATAAGGGAGGTTCGGCAATGATTTTTCGAGTTTCAATGGATACCCCGGTTTGTGAACCAGGTACTTGCTTACTCATGTTTCCACCTCCAACAGATGCCATAATTGAAGGTTTTCACACAGACTTTATGGAGGAAAATCATATGTATCATGTCTTTTTTATTGTTTTTACACTCAAGCCTTTTTCAGTACAAAAAGGCCATAACAATAAAAATCGGGTGCGATATTCAAAATGATAATTCATTTCTTATCCTAAATAGTAAGATTTATGACAGGAAAAATCAAGATAGAAAAATGTTGCGAAGTTTTTTTTGCCATCCAGACAACGTAAAATATAGATTCCTTTTTTTTAAATACCGCAGCATTTTTTAAATTTTTTCCCACTTCCGCATGGACAGGGGGAATTCCGACCAACTTTCTCACTTTCCCGTTTCCGGGGTTCTTTTTTTTGTGGTTCCTGACCATGAGAAAAAACCAGATTTTCTGCCTTGGTTTCTCTTAGTTCATTAAGCTTTTCTTCTTTGACAATCTGAATTCGAAACATAACTTTAAGGGTTTCTTCTTTTACCCTCGCGATCATGTCGTTGAACATTTCAAACCCCTCTTTTTTATAGACAAGCAAAGGATTCTGCTGCGCATACCCCCTCAGGCCGATTCCTTCTTTCAGGTGATCCATTGCAAGCAGATGCTCCTTCCACAGGTTATCTACGGTTTGCAGCATAAAAAATCTTTCCATCTGCCTGAAAGTTCCTTCTCCAATATTGGCCTCTTTCTCCTCATATTTTCTCATTGCATTTTCTGAAATCAATTTAGCAAGACCCTCATCTGTCAAACCATCCAGAACAACCTGCTGAAAGTCGATTCGAAAGTTGAATTGTTCATAAATCGCATCATTAATGGATTTCAAGTCCCAGTCTTCGGGCAATTGCTTATTGTCTGCAAAACGTTCGGCGACCATTTCAGACAAATCTTCGATAATATCGATAAATTCAGGTTTCAGGTCTTCACCGCTCAGGGCTTCCCGTCTCTGACGATAGATAACCTCTCTCTGCTGATTCATAACATCATCATATTCAATCAGTTGTTTACGTATATCGAAATTGTGTCCTTCCACTTTTCCCTGGGCATTTTCTATTGCCCGGCTGATGAGTCTGTGTTCAATCGGTTCCCCATCCTCCATCCCGAGTCGTTCCATAATGTTGGATATGCGTTCACCACCGAAAATCCTCAACAGATCATCTTCAAGCGAAAGATAAAATCTGGATGAGCCGGGATCGCCCTGTCTGCCGGAACGACCTCGAAGCTGGTTGTCGATTCGACGGCTTTCATGTCTTCCGGTCCCGAGAATATGAAGCCCGCCAAGATCGGTAACGCCCTCGCCCAGTACGATATCCGTACCACGCCCTGCCATATTGGTTGAGATGGTTACTGAGCCTTTTTGACCTGCAAGCGAAACAATTTCCGCTTCCTGGCTGTGGTGTTTGGCATTTAAGACAGTGTGTTTGATTCCCCGCTTCTTCAGTTTTTCACTCAGGCTTTCGGAAATATCAATGGATATGGTGCCAACCAGTACTGGTTGCCCTTTTTCGTTTAGCTCAACAATTTCATCCAGAACCGCTTCATATTTTTCTTTTTTGGTTTTATAGATTACATCCGGAAAGTCCACACGTATCATGGGTTGATTGGTCGGAATAACCACAACATCCAGATTATATATTTTTTTAAATTCCGCAGCTTCCGTATCCGCAGTTCCGGTCATTCCAGACAATTTGTCGTACATTCTGAAGTAATTCTGGAACGTGATGGTCGCAAGGGTTTGATTTTCATTTTCAATCTTTACATTTTCTTTGGCTTCAAGAGCCTGATGCAATCCATCGCTGTATCTTCTTCCGGGCATCAGACGGCCTGTGAATTCATCAACGATGATTACTTCACCATTTTTTACGATATAGTCCACATCCAGCTTAAACAGGGTATGCGCTTTCAGGGCCTGGTTTGTATGATGGAGCAGCTCAATGTGCTTGGGATCGTATAGATTGGTCACCTGCAATTTTTTTTCAGCTTTTGCAACCCCCGCTTCCGTCAGCACTGCTGATCTTGCTTTTTCATCAACGGTATAGTCCACATCTATTGAAAATGAGGGTATAATACTGTTGACCTGATAATAAAGGCTTGTTGATTTTTCCGCCGGACCGGAAATAATCAGCGGAGTCCGGGCTTCGTCAATAAGGATACTGTCAACCTCATCCACAATCGCAAAGGATAAATCTCCTTGTACAAGGGACTCTTTGTTGAATTTCATGTTATCACGAAGATAATCAAAACCGAATTCATTGTTGGTGCCATATGTGATATCACACCCATAAGCAGCCTGACGCTCCTTATCATTTAAATCATGCACGATGGTGCCACAGGACAACCCCAGGAAATGATATATCTGTCCCATCCATGCAGAGTCACGCTTTGCCAGATAATCATTCACAGTGATGATATGAACCCCCTTCCCGTTCAATGAATTCAGATAAGCCGGGAGTGTTGCAACAAGCGTCTTTCCTTCTCCTGTTTTCATCTCAGCAATTTTGCCCTGATGAAGGATGATTCCACCAATAAGCTGACAATCAAAATGCCTCATATTCAAAACACGTTTTGAGGCCTCTCTTACGACTGAAAAGGCTTCTGGAAGGATATCATCCAAGGTTTCGCCTTCTTTCAAACGGTTCTTGAACAAGGCTGTCTGATCCTGAAGCTCTTGATCACTCATTTTTGAAACAACAGGTTCTTTTTGATTGATCAGATCAATCATTGGAGATATGCTTTTAACAACCCGATCGTTTTTACTACCGAATATTTTTGTTAATATCATCGAGATCATAGATCATTTTTCCTTTTTGGGTTGCACTATCTGAAAATATACAGATGAGACCATGCAGTAAATATACTTTTACAATACAGCATTGGCATTCGCAAACTCCATTATCATAATTGGCCAAGAGTCAAAAGAGAATTCATCAGATCAACAAGAATTAAAAATGGCGGAGATTGGATTCTATATTGAATGAGGAAAATTTGATCCGTAAAGAGAAATGACCTGATGTATGTGGGTTGAGTATTACCTGTTTGGTTAACGCGCAGTATTTGTATTAATTCAGAATGTATGTTTCCGGATTCACGGAAATGCCATCCATCCTGATATCGTAGTGCAAATGAGGTCCTGTGCTTCTTCCGGTATTTCCAACCTGAGCAATTACATCTCCTCGCTTTACAACTTCTCCTTGTTTTTTCAGAAACTGATGAAGGTGAGCATACCGGGTAACGATTCCATGCCCATGATCGATCGTCATGGCATTTCCCAAAAAGCCATCTGTTCCCATGAAGGCCACTACACCATCACCTGTGGCAATCACCGGGGTTCCTGTTTTGGATGCGATATCCAAACCTTTATGGAACTCTTTCAAGCCTGTAAATGGAGATTTTCGATAGCCAAATTTTGATGTCACCCATCCATATGTAGGTGTAACTGCTGGTGTTGATGCGAGCAAATTTTTCTGATCACCCAGATATTCCAGCAAAGACTCAAAGCCTTTTTTCTGTTTGACAGAGATCTCTTTAAATTGGGTAACCTGTTCATGCATCTCCCGGAGCAAGCTGCTATGATTTTTTTCAAGAGAAATAGTAAGATCAAGATCTTCTGGTGCAGCGCCTCCAACACCGAAAATACTGCTCTGCTCCAGGGTGTTTTCAATATTTGCAATAATTCGTATTTTTTGCTCAAAATTATTGAGATCAACCAATTTTGTTTTCAATAAGTTGATTTCATTTGCATACATCTGAATCTGCTTTCGCTGATTCTGAATCTCCGTATCTTGGTCGAAAATTTTCTGTTTTATTCCGCCGGTAATGAAAAAAGTTTTTTTAAACTGGAAATAATCGAAAAAGAGAACACTGAAAAAAAGAAGACCAAATGATAGTGCGCCAACTCCCAGCCATAGCGTAATAGTGGAAACCGTTATTCTCTTAAGGGAGGACCCGGTGTTACTGGCAATGAGAAAAGTGATTGTTTTTGTCATGGCTTTAAAAAAATCTAGTATCAGTCGTTGGTTTTCAGGCTTTTTTGTTGAGGGGCCGGTATATCATTTTTATGAAAGTATTCTGAATGATTTGTTTTTTAGCATGAATTGCCATAATCTGTCAAGAAAGGAAAGAGATGTCTGATAATATTTCAAAGGGGATAGATGGATCTATCCCCTTTTATTTAACTGCAATACGAGTATCCGTTACGATTCCGATCAGTTGATACCCAGTTTGAACTTAAGTGATTTCAAAGTGTTCAACATCAGCATGGTAATGGTCATCGGGCCGACACCGCCTGGAACCGGAGTAATCGAACCGGCTATCTCTTTGGCTGCTTCGAAATCCACATCACCTTTCAGGATCGCAATTTTTTTACCGGTTTTTTCACTTATTTTTTCGCCAACACGGTTGACACCGACATCGATAACACAAGCTCCGGGTTTAATCCATTCTGGTTTGACAAGATCCGGAACACCTGCGGCAACAATCAAAATGTCAGCACGTTTGCAATGAAATGCAAGATCTTTTGTCCCTGTGTGTACAATCGTTACCGTTGCATTTGCGCCCTTTCCTTTTTGAAGCATCATGTTTGCAATCGGTTTCCCAACGATATTGGATCGTCCGACAACAACAACTTCTGCCCCGCTTGTTTTCACGCCGGCCCTGATAATCATTTCCTGGATACCTGCCGCCGTGAAGGGTGGAAACTTTACCTCGTTTCCACCAATCATCAGACGTCCGACATTTACCGGATGGAATCCATCCACATCCTTGTCCGGATCAATTGCATTCAGAACTTTTTTCTCATCAATGTGTTTGGGTAAAGGAAGTTGAACCAGAATACCATTGATGGCGTCATCTTTGTTGTATTTGGTAATCAGGGCAAGAAGGTCTGCTTCCGAGATATCAATCGGTTGTGTATCCTGAATCTCATGAAATCCAACCCGGTGAGCAGTTTGAATTTTAAGGGTTACATAGGAAATGGAAGCAGGATTTTCACCCACAAGAATCGTAACAAGCCCGGGAACCTTTCCATGCTTTTTTTTAATTTGAGCAACTTCAGCGGTAATTTCTTCGAGAATCTCCTCTCGAATTTCAGTTCCAAGAATTAGTTTTGCGGACATTGCAAATCTCCTTTTGTAAAAGTTAACGTTGGTTTTTTTTATTATATTTTGTTTCTGTAATGTTTATTTTTCAGATCTGTCCAAGAGCTGACTCTCACGGGGGAGAGGTATAATCCACAATGAGTTCATGTCTGAACGTAAAGTGAATACAAATCAACATGAAGTCTGTCAAGAATTTATTTTAATTTTGAATATTTCTGGAATTGGCATATGGGCATAGGGCATTTATATTTATTCGCTCATCAATTCTTCCATGCGGATAAGTGTAATGTTTTCTTCCGACAAAACCCGCACAGCCTTGTCCAGATCATCAAAACCGAAGATGAGCACAGCATGGTGCTTATTACTCTCGGTAAGCCCATACACATATTCAATATTAATACTCTGTTTTTCAAGTGTTTGAAGCAGCCTGCCCAATTCACCGGGTTTATCCGGTATCTTGACAGCAAGTACTTCTGTCAGGCTGACGGTAAACCCGCGATCCCGCAGAATTTTTTTTTTTTTTTTTTGATCAGAAACAACCAGTCTCAATATGCTGTATTCCGATGTGTCTGTTAAAGATATTGCTTTGATGTTGATATTGATTTCGCCCAGATTTGTCGTAATATTCGCAAGCTGGCCGGCCTTGTTTTCAATAAAAACAGAAAGCTGCTCGATCTTCATGATTCTTCTCCCTTTTCAAATATAGCAACAATGCCAAGGATCACTGAAGTGGGAGCGGCTTCCAGCCGCGAAATAATAATATTCAAAACATCAATATCGCGGCAAGATGCCGCTCCCACATACAATTCAATATATTTTTTATTCAAACCCGAAAGTTGATTAATTTACCTATACAGGAAGCGGAACGGATTCCAATCCTTTTCTTTCATCCAATCCCATCATAAGATTCATATTCTGGACAGCCTGTCCTGCAGCGCCCTTCATCAGATTATCAATTACAGAAACAAGGATGATTCTATTGTTACGGGAATCCATTTTCAGGCCGATGTCACAAAAATTGGTTGTTCTGACATTCGATACATTTGGAAATGTCCCCTCTTTGCAGATTCGGACAAAATATCGATTTTGATAATAGGATTCCAAACAATCCCGAATATCAGTTTCACTTACCTTCCGGACAATATTAGCATATATCGTCGTCAGCATCCCCCTGGTTATGGGAACAAGATGCGGAACAAAAGTAATTTGTACAGGCTCTCCGGCAGCAATACTCAGGTTTTCTTCCATTTCAGGTGTGTGTCGATGATTCGACACTTTATAGGCTTTAAAAGCCTCGTTCACTTCACAAAAATGAGTATCAAGAGAAATGGAACGACCAGCGCCACTCACCCCTGACTTTGCATCTGCAATGATCGAATCGGTCATCACCATCTTGTTTTTTACCAATGGAATAAGCGGCAATAGCAGACTTGTCGGGTAGCAGCCTGGGTTTCCAATCAAAGAAGATTTCCGAATCATTTCTGAGTTTATTTCGGAAAGACCATAAACAGCCGATTCGGATAACTTTCCGGCAGTGTGCTGCTGATAGTGCTTTTCATACACAGCAACATTTCGAAATCGAAAATCAGCAGAAAGATCGATCACTTTTATATTATTCTTTATCAGCTCCGGAACCAATGACATAGGGAGTTTGTGGGGCAGTGCGGTGAATACCACATCTGCATTGTTCATCAAGCGATCAATGTTATACTCTTCACAGGGTATATCCATGATACCTCTCATGGAAGGATAAACCTCACTGAAAGAAACACCTGCATACTGTCTGGAAGTTACAATTGTAATTTTTGCGTCCGGATGTCCCAGGAGTATTCTGACAAGCTCTGCACCAGCATATCCTGTTGAACCCAGTATTCCAACTCGAATCATAGATTTTCCTCACTCAATCTTTTGTTGTATTGTGGTCTATTTTCAATATTGTGTAAAAGGGAATACGGATTTTTACCCCATATCGATCATCTGCGCCAGCAGTTGAATTTCTTGACATTAGCATAAATTTGGGGTAATGTGAACCAACTCTGCATTAAAACGGATAAACTACCGATTGTAACTGCAGAAACGCCCCAATGATATAGATAATCCGTTAAAATATAAACCATATAATCAATTGCTAAAAAAAAGGAAAACCTCATGATTGATGCCTTAGATCTGATGGCATTAGAGGACGACAGAGACAGAAGATCCGGTTTTGACCGCCGCTTTCTCAGCTATGATATCTATCTTCCGGATAGAAGAAAGGTCAGTGAGCGCAGAGATGGAATCGACAGGCGTAAAAGAACGCTCACTGCCGGAAAACCGACAAACACACAGATCTCAACATAATCAGTGAAATCTCTTGGGTAACCCTTTCTTCCACTTCTCCACATCCTCTTTTCCACATGTTTGAAAAAAAGTTTTTGCAATATTGGATGAGTATACAATGATCTGTTTCAAAAGATCCATCAGTTCCATATGAACCTCATGGGTTGTTATGGATTCTTTTTTTTCATATATAATCCGTTCAAGATGGTGAGCTCGAAACTGTGATTCAAGATCAAGATACTTTCGTTCTCCGGACATGATTTCAATAGCCATTTTTGGATTTCTTTCTGCAAAAGCTTCTCGCAACAGCGCTATCTGCCGACAGACCTTTTCATGATATATCATTAATTCTTCACGGCCTTCTTTTGAAAAATCTTTTTGCAGGGCCTGTTTTTTCTTAATGAGCGGTATCATATTCCGATGGATAATGTCGCCGATACTTTCCATATCTTTTATAATGGAGATCATTCCATAAACTTCACTTGCCTGAGAGTCCGAAATATCCTGTCTGGCTATTTTGATAAGATATTCACCTATCTTTTCTTCCAGAAAATCAATTTTCTCCTCACGCAAGTCGATCCCTTCCAGTAGTGAAAGCTGAGGAAATATCTCATCCCGCGTTGGGATTTCCCTGACAAGGAGATCCAGTTCGTCTTTTTCCTGTATTTCCTGAGACAATAATCTAGGATCAGATACAAACGGAATGATAATCGCCCGAAGCATCCTTCCCAGGAGTTTCGCCATTCGTGATATTTCCGTCCTGGCCAGATCTATTGCCAAAGCCGGAGTGAATATACAGTTCTCATCAATATGCCACGTAACCAGTTTCAGATCCTTATCCATCTCCCTGTCCGGAAGTATCTTCATAATAATATGAACAAAAACCATTGAGAATGGAAGAAAAATGAGGGCTGTTCCCACATTAAAGAGTGAATGTGCATTTGCGATCTGTCGGGAGATGTCGGAATCGAATCGTTCCGCCATCATCCTGATGATCCAGCTGAATTGGGGTATCCAGAGGATAAATAATAACACCCCGGCAACACGGAACAGGACATGGGCCATGGTCACTCTTTTGGCATCTCTGGACGTTCCGATACTGGCAAACACAGCAGTAACGCATGTTCCGATATGTGCACCAAAAAGAAGCGGTATCCCGGCTTCTAAACTTAATAACCCCTGTTGCGACATAACAATAACAATACCAATTAAAGCACTGCTGCTTTGTATAATTGCGGTAACAAACGCTCCGATCAGAATACCGTAGATCGGTTCTTCAAGTCCCTTCATAAGATTGATAAAAGCCGGATAATCCTTGAGCGGTTTCATGGAATCGCTCATCAGTTTCATCCCATAGAAAAGAATTCCAAATCCAAGAATCATACTGCCGATATTCTGAATCAATTCTTTTTTGGAAAACATCTGCATGGCAAACCCGATAATAATCATGACCAGCGCATAATCGGTTAATTTAAAAGCAATCAATTGGGCTGTGATCGTGACCCCGATTCCAGCACCAAAAATCACTCCGATTGTCTGAGCAAAAGTCATGAGTTCCGCATTTACAAAACTGATCAGCATGACTGTCGTTGCTGAGCTTGATTGTATGATCATGGTAAAGACAGCACCCGCAATGAGTGCGATAAACGAATTTTTTGTCAGGGCTGTAAGAATGTTTCTGATCTTATCAGCAGCGCTTTTTTTCATGCCGGCGCTCATTTTTTCCATACCATATAGGAAAAACGCTAATCCACCGAGCAAAGAGATGATCAACATGGACCAGGAAATCGGTTCCTTATCCTGCTGAGCTGCAAAGAGTTGGGTAGGACCTGTAATAATCAATAGAACAGCAAACCCGATAATCATTATGATTGAGTGCTTGTTCTGGTTTCGAATCAGGCCAATATTATCCATGATTGTCACATG
>CAYTGW010000084.1:14210-15734 GCA_964437395.1 uncultured Desulfocicer sp. | reverse complement strand
AAAAACGAAAACAGGATGATTTTACCCCAGGCGGTCTCAACACCAGACGGCCGGATCGTGCAGTAATTGTTTATTCCAACCTTGTTAGACGCTTTTTCAAAAAAACAAAACCGATTGTGATCGGTGGAATTGAAGCAAGCCTGAGGCGTATCGCTCACTATGATTTCTGGTCAAATCAAATCCGAAAATCCATCCTGCTTGATGCCAAGGCAGATATCCTGGTCTATGGCATGGGGGAAAAAACCGTTTTAGAACTGGCAGACCGGCTAAAACAGAAACAAAACTATCAGGATATTAAAGGTCTTTCATATCTTTCCAAAACAATCCATCCAGATTACCTGAAACTTCCTGACTTTCCTACGGTAGCAAAGGATCAAACTGCTTTTTCTGAGATGTTCACCCTTTTTTACAACAACTGCGACCCTTTAACCGGAAAAGGATTATACCAGCAGTATGAAGACCGGTATCTGATTCAAAATCCTCCGAACACCTATCTTTCCCAGAGTGAACTGGATTCTGTTTATAATTTAGATTTTCAAAGGGATCTTCACCCAATTCATAAAAAAGATGGCCCGGTAAAAGCGTTAGAAACAATCAAATTCTCTTTAACAACTCACCGTGGCTGCTATGGTGAATGTAATTTCTGCTCAGTTACAGTTCATCAGGGTCGAACGATAAGATGGCGGAGTGAGGAATCCATTGCAAAAGAAGCAACGCGGCTTACCCAGTACAATGATTTTCATGGCAATATACTGGATGCCGGGGGTCCGACTGCCAATATGTATGGTTTTGAATGTAAAAAAAAAATCATCAAAGGTGCATGTACCGACAAAAGATGTTTATTCCCTGTCATCTGTCCTAACCTTAAACCGGATCACAAAAGGCAGATCCATTTGCTCAGAAAACTAAAAAAGATAAAAGGAGTGAAAAAGGTCTTTATATCCTCCGGCCTCCGATATGATCTCGTCCTTTCAGATCAGAAGTGGGGAAACAAATATCTTGAAGAAATCGTCCAATTTCATGTATCCGGACAACTGAAAATTGCACCTGAGCATATTGAAAATCATGTTTTGAAACTCATGGGGAAACCAAACCACCAGTCCCTTTTAAAATTTAAAAATCTTTTTTTCCGATTATCCAAATTGGCTGGTAAAAACCAATACCTAACCTATTATCTGATTGCAGCTCATCCCGGGTGCCATGAAAAAGATATGCATACACTTCGAGAATATGCTTCCCGGAAGTTACAAATCCACCCAGAACAAATCCAAATTTTTACTCCTACGCCATCCACTTATTCCACACTTATGTATTATAATCAGGAATACCCGTTTACGAAAGAAAGAATTTTTGTTGAAAAAAAACAAACCCAGAAAATCCAAAAGAAAAAAAGCGATGAAGAGGCAATCATCCACAAACAAAAAAACAACGAACTCGAAATCAAGAACAGGATTATTGTTATTATAAAAAACAAAGAAATTTATACGGACAATCTGGCGGAGATTAAAAAAAAAGTACGAAAAA
>CAYTGW010000084.1:0-14200 GCA_964437395.1 uncultured Desulfocicer sp. | reverse complement strand
TTTGTTGAAAAAAAACAAACCCGGAAAATCCAACAGAAAACAATCATTATTCGGTAATCTAGTTTAAAAGAATGAAAAATAATGCCAGTTATTATGTTTATTTTTTCACAATATCCTGAATTCTGATTATCATAAAATAATATAACATCCCGTAATTAAATAAAATATTATCCATATAAATGCTGTGTATAATAATTGCATATGTCAATTTATAATTAATTTTTCTTTCTTGTTGACATGTGTACAATTCCATATTAACAACAAGATATTGTGGTATATCTCCTTAAGAGACACAATTTTTTAAATTGAGCCCATGATGAATGTTTTTTCTGAAAAACTTGATAAAGAGAATG
This sequence comes from uncultured Desulfocicer sp., assembly GCA_964437395.1. GTDB lineage: Bacteria > Desulfobacterota > Desulfobacteria > Desulfobacterales > SURF-7 > QZKS01. Next base: position 13,847 of record CAYTGW010000084.1, on the reverse strand, counting down.
GTTTTATGGCTCTGCAAAAACCATTTTGTGAACCGGGTGGTCCGCAAAGCCAATCCAGAACAATGCCATGTGAGGATGTAAATGGACTATCTTGAAAGAACCAAAACAAACATTACATCTAAAGCTCCTGATCCTCCAAATACTCAACCAACTGAGAATAAAGACTTAATAAGCAACCATGCTCTGTCCTATAGTGAAAATGAAATCAAACAAAAAGATCTGATCAATCAATTAAACTACCTGAACTTCCAGAGCAAATCCGTTTTTATCAATTTCAAGCATCAGGTATATGATCAAATGCTCACAATTCAGGCAACACCACAACCCTGCATGAGTCAATACCTTGTTTGTCTTTGGCAGGAGGCAAACCAGATTGAAAAAATTTCAGATGCCTTTCGATTTCATAATCTTACGATTTACAATGGGCGGAAACTTATTTCCGTTCAGGCCTCCCTCCGGAAAATCAATTCAAAAGGGATTTGCCTTACACTTCCTGAAACCTGTATTGAAACACAAGCAAGACAAGCAGGCCGTCTTACATGTTCAAACCTGAAAACACAATTGATACAAAACAGTGTCTTTTTCTCAGGGAATCTTCTGGACTTCAGCGCTGAATCTTTTCGAATTGGATTACAGGCAGAACCTCCACAGACCTTTCAATGGATCAATTCCAAATTAAAAGTAAATATTATCTTTTCCAATTCTCAAGAAAATCTGTATTCAGGCGAGTGCAGGATACTGAAACAAAGGTCCAGCCAAGAAGCAATTGAGTATGTCCTGGAACCATTGAACCATGTTGCTCAACGATTCAAACCAAAAGAGTATCGCAGCCATCGTTTACAGTTAAATCCATCACCGGATATGATCTTTACCCACCCATTAACACAAAAACGATTTAACCTCAGGGTAGTCGATATATCAGGCTCAGGTTTTTCTGTTGAAGACAATAAAAATCAATCTTGCCTTTTGGCTGGAATGATCATCCCATCCCTTGAAATCAGTTTTGCGGGAAATTTTAGAATTCAATGCAGAGCACAGGTTGTATATCGAAAAAAAGTCAAAGACGACAAGAATGATATTTATCTCAAATGTGGCTTGGCATTTCTTGATATTGATATACAAGAACATAAAACACTCCTTGCACTTCTTCATCAGAAAGTAAATCAGAATGCTTATGTCAGCAACAAAGTGGATATGGACGAACTCTGGGAATTTTTCTTTAAAACCGGATTTATCTACCCCGGAAAATATAATTTTATCAGTGAAAATAAAGAAACGATAAAAGAAACCTATAAGAAACTCTATACGGAAAACCCAACGATTGCTACCCATTTTATTTATCAGGAAAATGGTACCATCAAGGGCCATATGTCCATGCTGAGATTTTATGATAAAACATGGCTGATTCATCATCACGCTGCTATCAAATCCGCCCAGTTAAAAGCAGGACTGGTTGTGTTGGATCAAATCGGTAAATATATATGTGACTGCTGCAGACTTCATTCCAATCATATGGATTATCTGATCTGTTATTTCCGGCCGGAAAATAAATTCCCAAATCATATTTTTGGTGGGGCAGCAAGGTCAATTCAAAACCCCAAAATTTGTTCTCTTGATACATTTTCTTATTCACATTTCCGGAAACAATCCAACAGCAAAAACAGTCTTCCTGAACCTTGGAGTATTTCAAAACCAACCAGAGAAAATCTGCTTGAACTGAAAAGTTTTTATGAAAATGATTCAGGCGGACTCATGTTACAGGCATTAGACCTTGAACCGGATGTCGTGAATCGTCATACCCTTGCAGAAGAATATGCCCGGTTGGGATTCCGAAGGGAAAGACGCCTTTTTGTTCTGAAAAAAGCAGATACACTTAAAGCGATTCTTCTGGTAAACATAACGGATACTGCCTTGAATATGTCAGACCTAACAAATTGCATCAAAATGATTGTCCTTGATCCGGAAGATGTAAACAGGGAAATTGTTAAACAGTCGATCATTATTTTATCAAGCTATTTTTCACAGAAAAAACTCCCATTTTTAATCTACCCTCTGTCTTTTGCAGAAAAAGAAAAGATCCCCTTTGAAAAACGTTACAACCTATGGATTTTAGACCCCCAGTATTCGGATGAATATTTTAAAAGTCTTGATGGATTGTTAAAATTCAATAAGAGCTAAAATTTCCTGTATTTCAAATTTTGCGATCGGGAATCTTTGATGTTAGAAAAATGTTCAGAATGGAATCCAGATAATATTCAATAAATGGCCATCTGCTCGAGAGAGGAAGTAGGTATATTAGGCATAAATCTATGCAACATGTAAAAAATCAATATTTTTAATCTTGCTATTGAACATAATTGTTTCACAGACATAATCGATATTTTCTTGGAGTTCTCTTCTCTTTTGTTCTCCAATAAGTCGCCCTTCAGCAAAAGCTTTTGCCATCACAGACAATAACCTTACTTTCTCATAAAGCTGCTTGGTTTTTATTGAGTCTTTGACTACCGGACGATCTGATCCAGCCTCGGAATGTTCTGCAAATAAAGACATATAAAAAAGAGAATTTGCATTCTCAATAATCGCTTGCTTCCGATGCTTGCCAATAGGAAACCCTTCTAAATAGGCTTTTGACATTACGACAATCAGTTGAAGTCTCGCTAAAAAAATCTCCTCATCCTCTTTATGAAATTCAGACGAATTGTTTGAATCAAAAGGATTCATTCATACACCTCAAAAAATAGGAATAGACAGAACACACAAAACAAATCATTATCCGTTCAGGCATCCTGTCCTGTTTCAGGCCTTCAACGCTATGAAAGATAAGGAAGAGAAAAAACAGTAGATGCAAAAAAATTGTTTTTATCTATACCATCCTGATATATTACCGTCAAGCTTTGTTTATCCTCACCAGAAGCGTATAAAAAGACAACTAAAAAAAAAATAAATAATACGTATAATTCTGAACACCTATGGATTGACTAAATCAAAGTACCATGTTATATGGGCATCTCACATGATGCTGGTAATCTGAAAAGCACAGGTCATAAGGATACAATTCAATGCCCGATCAAAAATACCTGATGGAAAACGATGAGGAAGTCACTCGTCTTATACTCAAAACCGACGAAAAAACGGTCATCCAGCAAGCAACCTGGGCAGGAATCAAAAAAGGCATGCGGGTCGCGGACATTGGGTGTGGGGCGGGAGTCACAACATCTTTTCTTCATAAGATAGTAGGAGAAGAGGGAGAAACCGTAGGCATCGATATGTCCAAGGAAAGAATAGAATATGCCAAAAACAACTATGGTAATCTCAAGACCAGATTTGTGCAGAGAAATATCACCCACTCTTTGTCTGATCTTGGTTTATTTGATTTTATCTGGGTACGCTTTTTTCTGGAGTATCATCGATCAAAAAGTTTTGACATTGTGAAAAACCTGACAGACATCCTGAAAACCGGCGGGATTATCTGTCTCATTGATCTTGACTATAACTGCCTCAATCATTTTGGTCTTTCCGACAGATTAAAACAATCCATGCTGGGAATCATGACCTTACTTGAAAAACATGCGGACTTTGATCCATATGCCGGTATCAAACTCTACTCATTTCTTTACGACCTCAACTATTCAGACATTGAAGTGAGCTTAGCACCACATCATCTCATTTATGGTGAACTCACCCCGGTGGATGCCTTTAACTGGATTAAAAAAATAGAAATCGCTGGAAAAAATTCAGGGTACAAATTTGAAGAATATGAGGGAGGATATGAGGAATTTTTTGAGGAGTTTAAGAATTTCTTCTCTGACCCGAGGCGATTCACGTATACACCGATCATCTCCTGTAGAGGAGTAAAGCGTTCTGGCTGATCCTACATAGAAGAAACTAGCTTTAAATTTTTCCCCTTGTTATATTTTTTTGTAAAATAACGAGTAAATGCATCGATTATTTTTTCGCGAAAATGAATCTTGGCCTCATCCCTGAGAAGTCTAAAAGCCCTATCAACAGGCATGGGGTTTCGATAGTGTCGGTTTGCTGTGATTGCCTCGAAAAAATCTGCAACCGCAATGATCTGAGCCCCAAGCGGGATTTCATCTCCTTTTAACCCCATAGGGTAGCCACTACCATCCAATTTTTCATGGTGAGCACCTGCAATCTCAGGAACCTGGCGCAACATACCTTCAAATTTCATCTGAGATAAAATCCTCTGGGTCTTTTCCGCATGGGTTTTAATAATTTCATACTCCTCACCTGTTAACGTTCCCTCTTTTTTTAAAAGTGAATCAGGAACACCGATCTTGCCATAATCATGCAGGGATGCGGCGACTCCGACGACCTCACTATAGTCACTTGAGAGCCCCAGTTCTTCACAGATGCCGAGTGCATATTCTTTAACTTTTTTCGAATGGCCGGCAGTCATAGGATCTCGAGCATCGATGCTGGCAGCCATTACTTCCAGAATAGAGTTCATCTGTTCAGTACGAGCCTTCAGGAGTTCTGCATTGCGTATGCTTACCCCGATTACAGGTGCAATACCCATCAACAGATTCATGTCGCTCTGCAATAATGGCCTTTTGGTCTTTATATTATCCACCGCAAGTATCCCCAATGGTTCTCCATCACAGACAATTGGACAGCAAATAAAAGATTGTGACCCCAATTTTTTAGCAAACTGAAGGCTTCTCAATGACAGTGTATTGCCAATTGTATCAATATCATTAATCAGGTAGGGTTTTTGCTCTCGGAAGGAAACAACAAAGATTCCCTTTGATTCAGAGCGGTTTAAATGAAAACTGGCATTCTTTAAAAACATCAGCTTATCATCCCGATATCCAAATCCTGCGCGAAATTCCAATATAGTCTTATCCTTATTCGCAAGCAGGATCAGCCCTCTGTCAAAATCAAGACGTTTCTCTGTGATTTGTATCACTTTTGCTAAAATATCTTCCAACTCAGTATGCATACTGATGGCCTGACCGATCTCATTTATCAACCGTGCATTATTATAATTGATCTCAATTTGCTCAAGTAACTGATCTGTTGAATCATTGAGATTATTCAGACTATCTTTCATTTCTTGTTTTTCAAGTCTTTCTCCCACCATTGTCAACAATGATATAACCAAAACGATCAGTGTCGCAAACGGTGAAACCTTCAGCAACTGTTCAACCGGAAAAAGAAAACAGCACACGAGAAAAAAAATAAATGTAAATGCTGCAATATAGTTACATGCCCGTCTCCAGACTGTTGAAAACTGATTATCCCAAGATATGATGTACCGGCATACATCTCCGCCTTTAAACATGCATTCTGTATGTTCGATCTTAGGAAGTTTGCTATCAAATACCTTAAAAATGGCTTCAAAAAATCCCTTTCTGTTTTCACACTGAAATGGTTTTTCTTCGATTCCATTTCTCGGTGTTACGGTTATCTCGATTTTATTGCTGGAAATTTTTCTGGATTCATATCGTGAAGATCTTGTCAGGTTCGCAGTAGCCTTTCCAATCATTTCACATACCCTGTGAGGGCCGATCATACCAAGTACATGCTGCCGGATGCTTCCGATTGCATCTGGTGAGGCTGCATATAATCCAGCCTCCCTAGCAATATTCGAATTACCCGTCAGCTTTACCAGGCGCTCATAAAATAAATCAGCCTGATTTTGCGTAAACCAATGCCCCGGATCAGCAACTTCGTAAGGGGTCATACCGGAATACTCTAACAACTCTGTAACATTGATATAGCTGTATTTGTTACTGATTAACTTGATATATGTACCAATGATCCGGCTATTGTAAAGAGGTCTATCATCTGACATATAGCATTCCCCTGTGATCCATGCTTTTTTGAAGTGGTGTATTGGATAAAAAATATTATTTTTACATGTATTTACCCAACTATACTACAGAATACTATCTTCAATCTTCTATATCATGACAATCAAATCTTGCAAGCAAAATTTTGCCTGATCCTACCTGATTTTTCACTTGAAACAAGTTTCACATCTGTCTTATTTTTTTAGAATAAATGGTAATCATAATACACCTTCGTTTTACTAGTCATAAGCACTTCAAAGAAAACAACATAATTTGTTATGGTTACAAACATCGTTCACACCCCTGACAAAAATTTTAACTCCATGTAAGATAGTCAGTCCATTAATAAAGCTCCAAGCTGAAATTCAGGAAGATATAACCTCAAACAATCCATTATTTATAAAAAAATAAAAAAAAAACTTTATCATTCAAAATTAATATGCTAATTAATGGTTAACAAAGTTTATCTTGTATCGAATATACAATCTCGCCAAGGTGGCCCTAAAGAATTTGGGTGCCAAACAATCAAAAAATTAATTATTACGAAACAAATTCAAATCGATCGATTGCTTTTCTCATCGTAATTAGAATAGTAAGCCAGTCTATCCTTTCCCAGCACATTTCGTTGCTGTACCGGAGGCAGATATCATGATTGATGAAAACGCCCTTTCCTTTATCTCTGAAAGTCGTGAAATGATTGATGAAGTGGAACCATACCTCATCGAACTAGGACAATCTTCAATAGAAAGTGGAGAGGTCAATCCGGAAACGACAAACCTGATCTTCCGCCTTTTCCATTCTATAAAGGGTACCGCCGGATTCCTTGGGTTCAATGTTGTCGTTCAAGTTACCCATGAAGCAGAAACACTCCTCGATCTTGTTAGAAATGATCAGGCCAAAATGGGTCATACCAATACCGATTTACTATGCAGAACATGTGACCTTGTCGGTTTGTTGCTGAATCAAATAGAGACGACAGAATCTGATGCGGGTTTAGAGGCTGAAGCAGAATCCATTATTAAAGAACTAGAACAGAGAATTTTAGTGGGCAAAGGAAAGATCCCAGATACTCCACCTGAACCGATAGATCGGAAAAAAAATACAATACAGACCAAAACAGATGATATTCAGAAAGAAAATGATCCAGCGGAACAGGGACAAGAAGAGTTCGATCTCAAAATGCTGATCAGCCCTGAGATGATGCAAAGATTCACAGAGGAAAGCGATGAACAGCTCGAACAGGTCGAATCCGCCCTGTTGGATTTGGAAAATGACCCTGAAGAAAATGAATTAATTTTGGAAGCATTCAGGGGCTTGCATAGTTTTAAAGGAAATTGTGGGTTTACCGGATTTTCAAAACTAGAAAAATTGAGTCATAAGACAGAAACCATTCTGGAGGCTATCAAAAGTGGAAAGGCTAAAGCTGAACCGGAAACCATTCAGTCCCTGCTTCACATGGTCGATGTCTTTCGTCAAGCCATAGCCGGCATATCTCATAATGGTACGGAAGAAATTGATAATATGCCTCTTCTTGAAGATTTCCTGGATGATATAATTGCCTCTATCAAAAATGCTGACCCAATCGCACTGAGTCAACCCATAGTTGAAAAAACAAAAATCGAACAGGAAGAAGCCCTTTTTCTTCTTCGAAAAAGCCAACCACCCCCTATAGCAGAAAAAAGTGCATTAAAAACCAACTCTGAAAAAAATTTACAAAAGCCCAAACCACCTGCACAGGCAAAAAGCAGATCCATCGTTCGACAGGATATTCGTGTCGATTTGACCAAACTGGATAGTCTTATCAATCTGGTGGGAGAGCTTGTAATTGCAGAAGCCATGGTTACCCGAAATCCGGATTTAAAAGGGTATGAATTTGAAAATTTTGAACGTTCTAGTACTCATTTAAATAAAATTGTTAGAGACATTCAGGATATGACTTTATCCGTCAGAATGATTCCAGTTGCAGGAATCTTTCGTAAAATGATCCGTCTCGTTCACGATCTGTCGACCAAGGCAGGGAAAAAAATAGAACTCAAGCTATTGGGAGAAGATACGGAAATTGATAAAACAGTATCAGAGCTGATTGCTGATCCTCTTGTACATCTTGTTCGAAACTCGATTGATCACGGTATTGAACCTCCTCAGGAAAGAACAGCCATTGGAAAAAAAGCGACAGGAGAACTCCTGCTTGAGGCAAAACATGAAGGTGGAGAGATCTGGATTGTTATCAGTGATGATGGCCGAGGACTGAACCGGGAAAAAATACTTCAAAAAGGTTTCGAAAAAGGACTGATACAGGATGATGGCATGAATATGAGCGACCAAGAGGTATTTGAACTGATCTTTCAACCCGGTTTTTCAACTGCAGATAAAATTACCGATGTATCCGGAAGAGGGGTTGGAATGGATGTTGTTAAAAAGAATATCGAAAAGATCAAAGGTCATATCGATATCCACAGCAAACCAGGTCAGGGATCAAAAATGATTCTTCGGATCCCGCTAACACTGGCTATTATCGATGGAATGCTGGTTCGTGTCGGTAAGGCTCAATACACAATCCCCTTACTTTCCATAAGAGAATCCATACAAGTAGAAGAAGATAAAATAACCACAACCATGGATGGTCAAGAATTGGTTCAGGTAAGAAATGAACTCATACCTGTTGTTCGTCTGTATGAACTGCATAATATTGAGCCCGATAGTAAAAATCTTCACGAAGGCCTTCTTGTTATTGTGGAATACAGAGACGAATCCGCCGGCATTCTGATTGATGAAATCATAGGAGAGCAGCAAGCAGTGATCAAGGGGCTTTCCAATTACGTCGGAAACATCAAAGGGATTTCGGGCTGCACGATTATGGGTGATGGTGAAATTAGCCTGATACTGGATACAGGGGGACTGATCAAAAAAGCGCAGAGCAGAGCAGCAGCTTAAAAGCAAAACAACTCAAAGGAGAAATTATATGAGTGAAGAAATAGAAATCTTAAATGAAGACCTTTATGATGATGGCGAAGATACCATGAAGGATCGGTATTTTACCTTCCATGTAGGAAAGGAAGAGTATGGAATTGAAATTATGTATGTCATTGAAGTTATAGGGATTCAAAAAATAACTGAGGTTCCGGATATGCCGGTATTTGTTAAAGGTGTAATCAATTTACGAGGTCAGGTTATCCCGGTAATGGATGTACGTTCCAGGTTTGGAATGGAAGAACGTCAATATGATGAACGAACCTGTATCGTTGTTGTCACGATAAAAGATAGTGCCATCGGTTTGTTGGTTGATATGGTAAGTGATGTCATTGATATCCCGGAAACCGATGTAGATCCACCTCCCAAGATTAGCCGCAAACCCGGAAGCCGCTTTATCAAAGGACTTGGTAAAATCGACAACCAGGTCAAGATACTTCTTGATGTACAAAAATTACTTTATGATGAAGAACTGGAACAGGTATCATCTGTAACGGAATAATATACGATTTCAAAAACCTGCTTGATCAAAAACAAATAACCCATTCCTATAACGGAATACCATTTTTCTGAAAAAAACTATGGCATCTGACATTTTTAATCAGAATCTAACCTCCACTGCACCCAACCAATCAGAGGGAATGGTACAATTAACAAACAATGAATTTAATGATATCCGAAAAATCGTTTATGATAATTTTGGTATCAACCTGACAGAGCAAAAACGATCCCTCATTATAGGCCGATTATTCAAGTTGCTTAAATCATATGGGCTCCAATCCTTTCAGGAATATTTTAACTACATAAAATCCGACACCTCCGGTCAGGCAATGGGAGAGCTGATCAATCGTATATCGACAAATCATACTTTTTTTTTCCGTGAAAAAGAACATTTTGATTTCTTAAACAAAATCGTTCTTCCTGAGATTGAATCCCGTCCTAAAAAAAACAGCTCAAACGATTTGAGAATCTGGTGCGCAGGTTGCTCATACGGAGATGAACCCTATACTTATGTTATCGTCATGCTTGAATACTTTAAGGCCAAATACAAGTTGTGGGATGCCGGCCTTCTGGCTACAGACATTTCAGAACCCGCTCTTTCCGCTGCAAAAAAAGGTATTTATTCTAGCGAAAGAATTCGACTTGTGCCACCTGATTTGAAAAATAAATATTTCAAAAAAATTGAGGGTGATGAATGGGCCGTATCCGACAGATTAAAAAATGAAATTACTTTCCGAAGATTAAACCTTATGAATCAATCTTTTCTATTCAAAAAGCAATTTGATATTATTTCATGCAGAAACGTGATGATCTATTTTGACCAGCCAACCCGGGATTCCCTGGTCAATAGATTCTATAAACACACCACTCCCGGTGGATACCTTTTTATCGGCCATTCAGAGACGCTACGATCAGATTCCTGTCCCTATGAATATATCAAACCAGCGATATACAGAAAGGGAGCTGTCTAATGACAAAACTGATCCGCGTCTTAGTAATTGACGATTCCGCCCTTGTTCGTGATGTTCTGACAAAAGGCCTCAACATGGATCCCGGAATTACAGTAATTGGTAGTGCCTCTGATCCGTATATTGCAAGGGATAGGATTGTAAAGCTCAATCCAGACGTGCTGACCCTTGACGTTGAAATGCCGAGAATGGATGGTGTGGAATTTCTCCGAAAACTTATGCCTCAATATCCTTTACCGGTTATCATGGTCAGCGCCCTGACGGAAAGAGGCAAGCAAGTTACCCTTGATGCTCTTTCCTTTGGTGCAATTGATTTTGTGACAAAGCCAAAGGCAGATGTTGCAAGGGGGTTGGAATCCATGATCATGGAACTCCGGACCAAGATAAAAATTGCATCAACAGCAAATGTCTCCCACTGGAAACAAAAACGCTATACAGATGGAACCGGAATACAGAAACCGGTAAGAGCTCTGGCTGAATCCACTGACAAGGTGATTGCCATTGGGGCATCTACAGGCGGGACTGAGGCCATACGGGAAATTATTACACGATTTCCGATAACCACTCCAGGAATCGTCATTGTCCAGCATATGCCGCCTGGATTCACAAAAATGTTCGCTGAAAGAATGAATAGTCAATGTATTATGGATGTCAAAGAAGCTGAAGATAAAGACAGGATTATGCCGGGCAGAATCCTGATCGCTCCTGGAGCAAAGCAGATGAGCGTTAAACGTTCAGGAGGAATATATGAAGTCATCGTCAAGTCAGGCGACCTTGTTTGCGGACACTGTCCCTCTGTTGAAGTTATGATGAATTCCGTTGCAGAACATGTTGGATCGAATGCGGTTGGGGTTATGTTGACCGGCATGGGCAGGGATGGCGCGAACGGAATGCTGGCAATGCGAAAAGCCGGCGCACGGACCATTGCCCAAGACGAAGCATCGTGTGTGGTATTCGGGATGCCGAAAGAAGCCTATAATATAGGCGGTGCCGAACAACTTATTCCTCTTAATAAAATTGCAGAAAAAGTAATTGACCTACTTTCGGGATGAACTAAATGAAAAAACTGATGATTGGAGTTGGGGATTACGGAGGAAGTAATACAACCGGAGAATCCGTAAAAACAATGGCCCTGGGGTCATGTGTCGCTGTCGTGATTCTTCATCCGCCGACAAGAACAGTCGGGATGGTACATGTAGCCCTGCCGGAATCGACTACTAACCCGGATCGGGCTAAAGAACGCCCTGGATATTTTTCAGATACGGGTATTCCAGCTCTATTAAAAAGAATGGCGGACCTGGCCAAAAACCCGACCAACAAAGGATACATCGTAAAGCTTACCGGCGGGGCAAAGGTTATGGATCCGAATAATCTTTTTAATATCGGTGACCGGAATGTCCTCGCGATCAAAAAAAACCTATGGAAGTATGGAATGGGCCCCGTAGCAGAGGATACGGGAGGTCAAATCAGTCGAACGGTAGAAGTGTTTGTAGATACCGGAAAGATTGTTATTTCGTCTCCAGGCAGAGGCAACTGGGTAATTTAATCGTGATTGTTTTAAGCAAAAAAGGTACTCTATTCCATAACCGATTTGAGGAGGCAAACTGAAATGGCAAAAATCTTAATTGCTGAAGACGAAACTGTCTCTCAGAAAATGATCAAAAAAATAGTTGAAAAATCAGGCCATTCCGTCTTCATCAGTCCGAACGGCAGGCATGCGTTTGAAACCCTGAAGTCAAATACGGATTTCGAAATGCTGATTACCGATTTTGTTATGCCGGAAATGGATGGCCGGGAATTGGTAATCGCCGTCCGGAATGAACTAAAATATAAAAAACTGCCGATTATTATTATGTCTGCATATATCACGGTGAAAGAAATTTCAGATCTTCTTGAAAAAGGAGCAACTGCTTTTCAGGCAAAACCATTGAATGAAAAAGCGTTCCTTGAAATAATGAACAGATACCTGAACTGACTGTAACGTGTCCATCATTATTGTTTTAATCTGGAAAGAGGTAACTCAAAATGTCAAATGTAGATGAAATCCTGGCAAAAGTGCGTCAAATGCCACTTCTCTCAAGTGCGTCAACACGCCTTCTTGCATTGTTGGGCGATGAAAATCATGGACTGGATGATGTCATCAAAATCATCAAGACAGATGCTGCATTAACTGCCAGAATATTGGAAATCGTTAATTCTGCTGCATTTGGTCTGCGGCAACCCATATCAACCATTTCCGCAGCCGTCCCTTACATCGGTGAAAAGCTGATTATCAGTCTGTCCGTGAATCAATCAGCACCCCAGGTTTTTAACAGGCCTTTGCTGGGGTATGAAAGCCAACGCGGAGAGCTTTGGGCTCATGGACTCCGTACAGCAATTGCTGCAAGCGTTTTATCTAAGAACTCGCGCAAAGAGGTTCAGGCCGGAGTCGCTTACACAGCAGGTATCCTGCATGATATCGGCAAATCAGTTCTTTCCAAATTTCTCACAGGGTGCTCTCCGGAAATGATTCAAAGTATAGATAGTGGTGAAATCCATGATTTTTTGGAAGCAGAGGAGAAAAAAACCGGAGTGAATCATTGTGAAATCGGAAAAGAACTGGCCACGCACTGGAAACTGCCGATGGAATTACAACAAGCAATATCATTTCATCACAAACCTTCCGAATCCGATGAAAGGTTTAGGAACCTGGTTTATGTGATTCACCTTTCAGATATGGTTGCCATGATGGGAGGAAGTGGAACCGGAACGGACAATCTCGCCTATAAACTGGATAAAAGATATACAGATTATATTGATATCGACCAACAAGGTATCGATGATTTATTATTAACCGTATTGATTGAATTTGAGAAAACAAAAGAAGCATTATTCGGTTCTGAAAAGGAGAGTGAGGGATGAAACGCATCATAATTGCCGATGACTCCGGCACAGCAAGAATGTTCATCAAACGCTGTTTTGAAATTTCCGGATGTCAGGATGTTGAGTTCTTTGAGGCAAAAAATGGTCTTGAAGTTCTGGAACAATTAAAAAAAACATCGGTCGACCTTGTTGTTTCAGATCTTCACATGCCGGAAATGGACGGAACAGAGCTTTTGAAAAGAATAAAATCATCCCCTCGTTTTCATGAAATACCAGTAATTATAATATCCAGTGCAGCAAATCCAAAAAAAGTTGAGGAATTGAAAGAGCTACTGGCTTTGGATGTTTTAAGTAAACCCGTATCTCCGGCCAGTGTTTCCAAAGCGATAAAACCTCTTCTTAAAAATTCGGAGAAATAACAATGTATACTCATGAAATCAAGCAGGCAGTCTTTACTGCTGTCTCAGAAACATTTGAAGCGATGATCTTTACACAAATTGTTCCATCTGACCTGCCTGATATCGGTCCAACTTCTTCTGAACCAATAGAAGCAAATACAGAAACCCCTGATTCCGATCTCATCGAATCGGCATTTGATCAACCGATATTTTATCAGTCAGAAATCAACTTAAAAGAGCCGAAGAGCGCATTATTTTCAATGATCTTTCCGACTGATTTAGCCATCAATATCACAAAAAATTTATATGGGTGGATGGAAGAAAATGACCCT
>CAYTGW010000083.1:0-16100 GCA_964437395.1 uncultured Desulfocicer sp. | reverse complement strand
TCTTGGCTCTGTCTTGACTGTTTCAAAACATGGCGCTTTGGATGAACAGGAAGGCGGAAAAAAACTGGATCGGCCTGGAATTGTAACCGTTCAGGTAACAGACAAGAGGGCAAAGGGAGCCCCGATTGATTTTAAATTTGAATCAAGGCTGCATCCTGGAGACAAGATTATTCGAGAGAGCGACGAGTTCCTGAGAAAAGAGATCATTACAAAGGAACAGGTAGAGAGAACAATTGAAAAAGTTGTCAGGGAAATGCTTTCTGAAAAGATTGACCTGCTTTTGACAGAGATGATTGAAAAGGCGGTTTCATCTGAAATTCAAAAAATCAAGAAGGCACTTCTGGAGGATATTGAGGTTCAGGATAAGTAAACCGGGTTCTGTGCTGTTTTTTTTTTAGCAGATGACCGGTTTCAGAAGGTTCCATATTGCAGGGAGTGTTCGGGACTTTAAAAAAAATATTCGTTGTAAAACTGAAATAAGACCGGGGATTATAGCGGATAATCCCCTTTTTAATTTTATGAGAACATGGAATTGTTTTGTCTGATTCCAGATGGTTCGGGTATCGGGAACAGATTCACCAGGAAGCGGGTTGAAAAGAACCTGTTGTGAAAAGAGGGTTGGATATGAGTTCGGATTTGATTGATAAAAGTTATGAGCCGCACGAGGTTGAAAAAAAGTGGTATGCATACTGGGAAGAGCAGAAGCTGTTTTCTGCAGATGCAACCGGTAAAAATAATCCTTTTTCTATTGTCATCCCGCCGCCCAATGTTACCGGAGTGCTGCATATGGGGCATGCGCTCAACAATACCATGCAGGATATTCTTTGCCGGTATCGGAGATTGAAAGGGGATAATGTATTATGGATGCCGGGTACGGATCATGCCGGGATTGCGACTCAGAATGTTGTTGAACGAAAGCTTGCATCTCAAGGGATGGACCGCCAGCAGCTTGGCAGGGAGAAATTCATTGAAGCAGTCTGGGAGTGGCGGGAAGAGTCCGGAAGTGCGATCATCAACCAGTTGAAACGGCTGGGTGCTTCCTGTGACTGGGATCGGGAAAGATTCACCATGGACGATGGATTATCACTGGCAGTTCGAAAAGTGTTTGTTCAGCTCTACAAAGAAGGGCTGATATACCGTGGTGATTATATCATCAACTGGTGTCCCAGATGCCGGACAGCATTATCAGACCTTGAGGTGGATCATGAAGAGCAGGAAGGTCAGCTCTACCACATCCAGTATCCTTTTCCCGGAAGCACAATTGGTCTGATCGTTGCAACCACCCGCCCGGAGACCATGCTGGGGGATACGGCTGTCGCAATCCATCCGGATGACGAGAGATATTTCAATTTGCCCGGCAAGGAAGTTGTTCTTCCACTGACCCCAAGGACAATCCCGATCATTCAGGATCAATATGTTGAGATGTCCTTTGGAACCGGCGCGCTCAAGGTGACTCCGGCCCATGACCCCAATGATTTTGAGATTGGGGTGCGCCATCAGTTGGAATCCATAAAAGTGATTGGTGATGACGGAAAAATGACGGCGGAGGCCGGCAGTCAATTTGAAGGACTTGACCGGTTTGCCTGCCGGGAAGCGGTTGTTGCAATGCTCAAAGAGCAGGGACTGCTGGTTCGGATTGAAAAACATGATCACAGTGTGGGTCAGTGCTATCGGTGTAAAACCGTTGTGGAGCCGAACCTTTCCAAACAATGGTTTGTAAAGACAACACCTCTTGCAAAAAAAGCGATTGAAGCGGTTGAGGATGGCCGGACAAGGATCATTCCGGAATCGTGGGCCAAGACCTATTTTGACTGGATGAATAATATAAAGGATTGGTGCATATCGCGGCAAATCTGGTGGGGCCACCAGATACCCGCCTGGACCTGCCGGCAATGCAATCAGTTGATGGTGGAGATGAATGATCCTGTTGTCTGTGATTCCTGCGGCAGCAAAGAGCTGGTTCGGGAGACGGATGTCCTGGATACCTGGTTCAGTTCAGCTCTGTGGCCGTTTTCAACCATGGGCTGGCCGGATCAGACTCCGTTGCTGAAAACCTTTTATCCAACATCGGTTCTGATTACCGGTTTTGATATTCTGTTTTTCTGGGTGGCAAGGATGATGATGATGGGAATCCATTTTATGGATGAGGTTCCTTTTAAAGATGTTTATGTTCATGCCCTGGTCCGGGATGAGCATGGCAAGAAGATGAGCAAGTCCAAGGGAAACGTCATTGATCCACTGGAAGTGATTGATAAATATGGAACCGATGCATTCCGTTTCACCCTGGCGGCTTTTGCAGCCATGGGAAGGGATATCAAACTTTCCGAAAACAGGGTTGAGGGATACAGACACTTTATCAACAAGCTTTGGAATGCGGTCCGGTTTTCACTCATGCATATCACGGAAAAGCCGGGTGCTTTTGATGAAAAGAGGATTTCTCTTGCAGATAAATGGATTCTTTCCAAAGCAGGTCAATTGACCGTTTCCGTGACCGAATCTCTTGACAACTATCGATACAATGATGCGGCGGCATCACTTTACAGGTTTGTCTGGCATGAGTTCTGTGACTGGTATCTGGAAGCCATCAAGCCGGTGCTGTATGGTAAAAAAGGGGAAGAGGAGAAGACAGCTACAATCGCCGTGCTCTGGAGCGTCCTGAAGGATACGATTGTTCTGCTGCATCCGTTTATTCCATTTGTTACCGAAGAGATCTGGGACAAAATGCCGGGAACCCATGGTTCCATCATGAAAGCGGATTTTCCGGGAGGAGACAAACCAATGTTTCAGGATCCGGAAGCGGTATCCACCATGGAGATGATTATAGGAATCATCACCGGTATACGGAACATCCGGGGGGAGATGAACATCTCTCCTTCCAGGATGCTTACAGCATCTGTTCAAACCGATGATGAAAAAAAACAGGAGCAGATTCGTACCCATAAGGAGATGATCAGCGGTCTTGCAAAACTTGAGGTGCTGAATCTATCCGGGACAGGAAATCGGCCCAAGTCAGCTGCAACTTCTCTTGTCGAGGGGATGGTTGTTTTTGTATCCCTGGAAGGCGTGATTGATTTTTCAAAAGAGGCGGAGCGTCTTGTCAAGGAGGCCGGGAAGATCGAACAGGAACTTGCAACTGTACAAAAGAAATTGGGCAATAAAGGGTTTATGGACAAAGCTCCGGAGGATGTTGTTCAGAAGGTTCAGGATCAGAAAGATCAATTGCAGGATAAAATACAGAAAATCAAAACCAATCTGGAAAAGATTCAGGAGCTTCAAAGAAGTTAACGATAGTGAGACTGCACCATGAATGCAATAAAAGACATCATTGATTTTGCTCTCCGGGAAGATATCGGACCCTGCGATATCACAACCGATAATCTGATTCAGGATGAAAAGAAGGGCAGAGGAATCATTCTGGCCAAAGAGCGTTTGATCCTTGCAGGAATCGAAGTTGCCAAAGAGGTTTTTTCCCATCTGGATTCGAAAATTGAATTTTATACCCGGTATCAGGATCAGGATGAGATTGCAGAAGGAACTACGATTCTGGAAGTCTGCGGTTCTTTACGAACTCTGTTAAAAGGGGAGAGAACAGCCTTGAATTTTTTGCAGCGGCTGTCAGGGATTGCTACCCATGTTCGGTCCTATGTTAAAATCATCGGAGATCTTCCGGTTCGTCTGGTGGATACCCGGAAAACAACACCCGGATTGAGAAGCCTTGAAAAATATGCTGTCCGCATGGGCGGGGCTTACAATCACCGAATGGGACTGTATGATGGAGTATTGATAAAAGACAACCATATAGCTGCCTGTGGCGGGATAAGCAGGGCCGTTGAAACGATTCGCAGCAGGATTTCCCACCTTGTTAAAATAGAAGTGGAGGTGGCGGATATGGCGCAAGTCCGGGAAGCGCTGGATGCAAAGGCAGATGTCATTATGCTGGATAATATGACCATCTCCCGGATCAGGGAAGCAGTTGCCTTGATCAATGGTAAAGCCCTGGTTGAAGTTTCCGGAATGGTAACCAAAAAGGATTTGAAGGAGCTGGCTGGAACAGGGGTGGATATCATCTCTGCCGGGGCATTGACCCATTCGGCACCTTCGGTAGATATCAGCATGAGGATTGTTTAGCCCGTGTCCATCCATCCATGGCATAGCCGGCCGATTTCTGTGACAGGCTTACATGCATTGTTTATGGACAGATACCAGATCAGGAATTTCCGGTAAATGTTTCCCATTCGAGATACAGTTCCTTCCAGAAATCATCCGGTAGTCAATAATACGATTATCGGAATCAATGTAGTTGTTTTTTTGGTACAGCTCACCCAGGGAGAAGATCTTACCCGATTCAATTATATTTACGGTCTGGTTCCCGCCCGGTATACGGTATCCCATTTTTCTTCCTATTTTTCCTTCGGGCAGCAACTGTTTGCTCTCCTCTCCTTTATGTTTCTTCATGGGGGATTTTTTCATCTGCTAGGCAACATGTGGTCTTTGTATATTTTTGGAGATAATGTCGAAGACAGCCTCGGTCATTTGAGGTATCTGATTTTCTATCTTCTCTGCGGGCTGGCTTCCGGGTTGTCCCATCTGGTGTTAAATCTGAGCTCAAACATCCCCACGATCGGAGCAAGCGGTGCCATTGCCGGGGTAATGGGAGCTTATTTTCTGCTGTATCCGCGATCCCGGATTCTGACGCTTATTCCCATTATCATTATTCCCTGGTTTGTGGAGATTCCTGCATTTATTTTTCTGGGGATATGGTTTTTAATGCAGATGATGAATGCAACGGGAAGTCAGGCCGGTGCCGCAGGGATTGCATGGTGGGCGCATATTGGTGGTTTTTTATTCGGTATTGTTTTTCTTAAGGTTCTCAAGACCTATCCCAATGTGGGAACTGTGGATAGGATGACTCAGGCTACAACAAGGAAGAAAACCGACAAACTTCAAGTTATCCATCCGGTCAGCCAGGATGATTCTCCGCATATGTATGGGCTTATTACGATCACCATTTATGAGTCCATAACCGGAACCAGTAAAATGGTCAATATTCCGTGGGGATTTCATAACCGCATGTTCCGGGTGTCGGTTCCGGCAGGAACCCGTCAGGGCAGCCTGCTGAAACTTCAGGGGCTTGGCAAAATTATGCCGGATGGCCGGCGGGGAGATCTGTATCTCGAAGTCCTGATTCAGGATCAGGGTGCATTCCGATGACTTTTTTATTTTAATACCAGTTTATATGCTTTTTCACGCATCACCGGATAGTAGGACTTTTTGGCCTTGGCAAGGCCGGGCAAACCCATGTCGCTTTCTTTGTTGATATAGGTATATTTTTGAAAAAGCTGCCGGGCGCATTCCCGGTCAAAATATAGATACAGGCCTTTTAATGAGGCAAATGCTTTTTCAAAATGAAGGACGCCGATGGAGTCTGTCAGGTGGGATGCAATTCCAAAAGCACTGACAATGTTGTCAACCCTTATGAGGATTCCGTTCATTTCAAGATGATCGATATTGCCAATTGCATTTAATGCGGCGATCTTTTCACAGGCAAGATCCTCCCGTCTTTCAATATCATCACAGCCTCTTTCCTCACACCATTTTTCCAGGAAGTCAATGCATTCTTCCGCTTTATCACGGGTGATCGTCTCGATCACAACCCGATCATGTTTCAGATACTCTCTCTCGAACTGGTTGATGAGGTTTCGTTTTTTAGAATACGGGTTTCCTTTCAGTTCAGCGAGGTCTTCGGTGCGGTAAATATAATCCTCAAACTCGGATTCTTCATATATATAGAAAAACAGTTTAATCTGTTCCGGGCCGTGTGATTGGATATATTCTTCCGTCACAAAACGAATCTGGCTGCACTGATGATCAACCGCAATCCGGTGCAGTTCTTTTGGATTGTGATTTTTTTCAGGTGAGATGGGCAGAATGATATAATTTTTCTCTTCCGTGGTTCCCGACTGAACGAAGATAATCAGGGAATCATTCCATATGGAAGCATACGGGTGATAAATGTCGTTGCTCCATACAATCAAAGAGGGCAGAGAATAGACACAAAGCCTGAACCGCTGATTCCTGAAAAAAGGTTTATACAGGTTGTAATCTTCCGGCAGCAGAGGTTTATAGGTCATGATAATAGGTTCAGCATAGGAGTGGCGTTTTT
This sequence comes from uncultured Desulfocicer sp., assembly GCA_964437395.1. Taxonomy (GTDB): domain Bacteria; phylum Desulfobacterota; class Desulfobacteria; order Desulfobacterales; family SURF-7; genus QZKS01. The sequence continues at coordinate 9,937 of CAYTGW010000083.1, read as the reverse complement.
CATTTGTTTAAAACCAAGATTTTCATAAAACTGTTGAGAGTCATTTTCCGCAATCAGCCCGATCCATTTCAGGCCGTCGGTTTGAAGCTGTTCAACCAGTTTCCGGATAATACCGGAACCGATCTTCCGGCCCTGAAACGATTTGTCTACCATGACATCCTGTATGTAAGCATCGCTCGCTCCATCGCTGATCGCCCTTCCCATTCCGATGATTCCGTCTTCTATGGATACAACCATGAAACAATGGCTTCCATGGATGATGCGGGTGACAAGCTCAGGGTTATCAGAGGAATTTTTCCACCATCCAGCCTGCCTGTAAAGGGCGATGATTCTATCGATCTGATCCGGCGAAGGGTTTTTCAATATGGAAAATGTAATCATGTTTTTATCTGGGTAGCAGTTATTTTTCCGGGAGGCAGGAGATACGGTTTCGTCCGTTATCTTTTGACAGATAGAGGGCCTGGTCTGCTCTTTGGACAAAGGCTGAAATCCTTTCATCGGTTTGGTATTCGGTTACTCCAATACTTACCGTAATGGTTATTTCTTTTTCAGGAGTAGGTGAAAAAACTTCCGATTCGATTGCAATTCGAATCCGGTTTGCAACAAACGCAGCTTCTTCACATGCTGTTTCCGGCAGAATTACGGTGAATTCTTCCCCGCCATACCGGTGAGCTGTATCCATCCTGCGCAGACAGGAACTGATAATTTGCCCCATCCGGATAAGCACTTTATCACCTTCCAGATGGCCGTAGGTATCGTTGTATTGTTTAAAATGATCAATATCGATCAGCAGAAGCGACAGCGTATGATTGTAACGGTTCAGTCGATCAATTTCCAGATCCAGTTGTTTATAAAAGTATCTTGAATTGTACAGTTTGGTTAAACCATCTGTAATGGCAAGTTTCTTCAGTTTTTCAAGGATCTGATCCCGTTCTTTTGAGAGCTGGCGTTCTTTCAACACCCGTTTCATTCTCAGAAGAAGCTCTTCAAACCGGATCGGTTTGAAAATAAAATCACTGGCGCCCTTGCTGATGGCTTCTTCATAAGAGTGCTCACCGCTGAACCCCGTCATGACGATAACATCTGTATCATATTCTTTTTTAATGATATCCGTAAGCTCAAGTCCATTCATTCCGAGCATCATGATATCCGTGACAACAATGTCCGTACGGTTTGTTTTTAAAAAGTCGATGGCATCTTCACCGCTTGGCAAAGTGGCGGTTTCGAAACCCTCCATCTCAAGGTATTCACACATTGAATCCCTTATTGCAGGATCATCATCAACAATTAAGACATGAGGGCTCATATTGATTGTAACCGGTAGCTCCTACAGGAAATTATTTTTTTTGGAAAACCATTCAAACTCAAGGTTGACACAATTCTAGACAGTTTGATAAGTAAGCGCTTTCATTTTTAATTATTATACTATAATAATCGTTATACAGATGGGTGTCAACCGCCTTTTAAACCATAATTTTTGTATGTGAAAGTGGATCAATGAGATTGCAAGCTGATTGTATGAATTCATCCCTTTTTAAGGGAAAGATAAAATGAAAAATATCCGTAATTTTAGTATTATCGCCCATATTGACCATGGGAAATCCACCTTATCGGATCGATTGATTCAGATGACAAATGTGGTGGCTGAGCGTGATTTTCAGGATCAGATCCTGGACAGCATGGACATAGAGAGGGAGCGGGGGATCACCATCAAAAGTCAGACCGTCTGTTTACCGTATACAGCAAAAGATGGTCAAACATATTCATTAAACCTGATCGATACCCCAGGACACGTTGATTTTACATATGAAGTTTCAAGGGCACTGGCATCTTGTGAGGGAGCTTTTCTTCTGGTCGACGCAAGTCAGGGGGTTGAAGCCCAGACACTGGCCAATTTATACCTTGCTCTGGAACATAATCTTGAAATTATACCTGTTATTAATAAGATCGATCTACCTTCCGCCAATATTGAATGGGTGAAAAAACAGATCGAAGAGGATCTTGGATTGGATTCGGAATCTGCAATTCTGACATCCGCCAAAGAGGGAACCGGTATCGAGGATATCCTTGAAAGTGCGGTCAACCGGCTGCCGGCGCCGGAAGGTGACCCGGATGCTCCTTTAAAAGCACTGATTTTTGATTCACATTATGATGCATATCGGGGGACGGTTGTTCACATCCGTGTATTTCAGGGCAAAGTTGTGCCGGGTGATACGATTCTTTTTATGTCCAACAATGCGAAATACAAGGTGGAAGAAGTCGGGGTGTTTCGAATTGTCCGCGAACCCAGGAAGATTCTTTCCGCCGGAGAGGTAGGATATATTATTGCAGGAATCAAAACCGTAAGCGATACCCGTTGTGGGGATACGGTGACCCTGAAAAATAATCCATGCGATAAACCCGCATCCGGTTTCAAAGAATCCAAACCCGTTGTTTTTTCATCCTTATATCCCGTGGCGGCTGATGGATATCCGGAACTGGCCATCGCCCTTGAGAAGTTGAAATTAAATGATGCCTCCCTGATTTATGAAAAAGATTCTTCCGCTGCATTGGGATTTGGTTTTCGGTGCGGATTTCTGGGTCTTCTTCATCTGGAGGTTGTTCAGGAGCGTCTGGAGAGGGAATATGACCTTTCGCTGATTATTACGGCTCCATCGGTTCGGTATGAGGTCGGGTTAACGGATGGGACACTTTTAATGATCGACAACCCTGCCATGTATCCGGACCCGGGAAATATATCGTATACAAAAGAGCCGTTTATCAAAGCGGCAATCATTATTCCGGATCGATATATGGGGGTGGTCATGACTCTTTGCATGGACCGGCGGGGAATAAATAAAAATTATCAGTATCTTACCAATAACCGTCTGGAGATGATTTTTGAGCTTCCTTTGGCTGAGGTGGTCTATGACTTTTATGATAAACTGAAATCCATCACCCAGGGGTATGGTTCGTTTGATTATGAGCTGATTGATTATCGGGAAACCGATCTGGTAAAGGTGGATATCCTGATCAATGGAGACAGGGTAGATGCTCTTTCCCAGCTTGTTCATCGGGACAGGTCCGTGGAACGGGCACGGGTTGCCTGCGATAAACTTCAGGAGGAAATCCCGCGTCAGATGTTTAAAATTGCCATCCAGGGCGCAATCGGGGCAAAGATCATTTCCCGGAAAACCATTTCTGCATTTCGGAAAGATGTAACGGCAAAATGTTACGGAGGGGATATATCCAGAAAAAGGAAACTCCTGGAGAAACAGAAGAAGGGTAAAAAGCGAATGAAAATGGTGGGACAGGTGATGATTCCTCAATCCGCATTCCTTTCGGTTTTAAAATCCGAAGATTGATTTTTCTTGACACGATTTGAAAGCATATTGTATTTATTAACCGTTTCTCACATCGAACCAAAATCGGGGTACCTCATGCAACGCTCAATCCGCCTGATTTATGTCTCTGCCTTGATTATTTTTTTACAGCTTTTTTTTTCGGTTGCTGTTGTAAATGCCGTTGAGATTCGGAAACCGGTATGGGCCGGGAAATTTTACCCGGAGTCCCCGGCAGAACTCATGGAAACCATAAAAAGGTTTTCCGTTGAGGCAGCGAAAACAGAAATTGTGCAACCGGCCGGCAAAAAGCTCAAGGCAGTTGTCATACCCCATGCCGGATATGCTTATTCCGGCTGGACAGCTGCCCATGCCTGTGCTGTATTACAAGGCAAACAGTTCAAGCGGGTGATTCTCATGGGGCCGGATCACCGGGTCGGTTTTCCAAATGCGGCGATCAGTGCGGTGGATTCATATCAGACTCCTCTGGGGATTGTGCCCCTGCACGAAGATGCTGCAAAATTGAGGGCCGGATCGACCCTTTTTCAAGCAGTGCCGGCCTCCGCTCAACTGGAACACAGCCTGGAGGTGGTGCTTCCGTTTTTACAATATTCATTGAAGAAATTTTCACTCATACCCATGGTCATGGGAAACAGGGGGGATTTCCAAAAGGTCAGCAGCCATATTGCGGATTTGCTGGATAACGAAACCCTTATTGTGGTGAGTTCTGATTTATCGCATTATCTTCCCTACAACCAGGCCAAAACAAGAGACAAAGAAACCATCAACATGATTCTCAATCTGGAAGATGAAAAGCTGCTTGTTCGTGAGAATGCGGCTTGTGGTGTGATCCCGATATGCAGTGTGATCCGTTTGGCAGATCGATTCAACTGGAAACCAGAACTGATCCATTATTCGAACAGCGGAGATACATCCGGTATCATGGACAGGGTTGTTGGTTATGCTGCAATTGCTTTTTATGGAGATAATTTATGAAGAAGACGAAAAATTCAAAGCATCTGACTCAAAAGCAGGGGCACGCCCTTGTTTCTTTTGCGAGACACTCGATTCAGGAGAGAGTGACACGAAGCCCGGAACTCGATGAATCAGTTACAGAGTTATTAAAAGATCATCGGTTACAGGAAAAACAGTGCACATTCGTGAGCTTGCATCTTGATGGGCAGCTCAGGGGATGTATCGGGACACTTACCGCTACAGAATCGATTGTCGAAGGTGTAAAGAGGAATGCGCTCAATGCTGCTTTGCATGATCACCGGTTTTCTCCTGTTAAACCGGAAGAACTGGATTCGATTGTCATTGAGGTCAGCGTATTGACAGATCCAACTCCGGTTGAATTTACGGATGGCGTTGACCTGCTCACAAAATTGCGTCCCGGAGTGGATGGCGTGATTATCCGTCAGGGAGCGGCCAGGGCAACGTTTTTGCCCCAGGTTTGGGATCAGTTGTCCGGACCCGAAGAGTTTTTAACGCATTTGTGTTTAAAAGCCGGCCTTGCAGGAGATGCCTGGCAAACTTCAAAGATTGAGGTATTGATCTATCAGGTTCAATATTTTGAAGAAAAAAAATGAAAAACAGGTTATTAGGGTAGTCATTGCTACCGGTGTTTCATCTGTTGTTACACAGCTTTATATTATTCGGGAATTTCTGGTTCAGTATACGGGCAATGAGTTTGTCATTGCCCTTATTCTTTTTAACTGGCTGGTGATCGGCGGCTTTGGGACACTTCTGGCCCGATTCATGATGCCTCGTTATGGTAAGGCAACAACCCTCCGGCTCGGTGTTCTGTCTCTTTGTCTGTCCGGTTTATCTCCCATAACCTTATTCAGTATCCGGTTTCTCAGGGATTTTTTTTTCATCCACGGTGCATCGGTCGGATTCTATCCCACCTTCTGGTATATCTTTTTGCTCATCACCCCATATGGTCTTCTGCTGGGATTTGTTTTGCCCTATAGCCTTTATGTACTGCGTTGTGATCAGGAGGATTTTCCACCGTCCCGAATCTATATTGCCGATAATCTGGGAGATGTTTCCGGAGGAGCATTATTTTCATTTCTGCTGGTTTATTTGCTCACTCCGGTGCAGGCAATCTGTATTGCGGGACTGCCGATTATTTTGACCGTGGCTCCCTTTTTCAGAGAAAACCTCAGGAATAGAATCTTGTATTGTTCAATAGCCGGGGGAGTGCTGTTAATTCTCATCGGAGGTATTTTTCTGGAGTCCGGCTCCCTGAAACCTCAGATCGGAGATCTGGTTCATTACAGCGAATCCAGATATGGACGGATCGAGGTTCATCAGAACGAGGGGCTGGTTACCCTTTTTTCAGATGGTGTTCCAGTGTTCAATAATCAGAATGAAACAATAGCCGAGGAGGTCATTCATTATCCCCTGTCTCAATCCTTAAATCCTCAGCATGTTCTGATGATCTCCGCTACCGGCGGCATGATCAGGGAACTGAAAAAGTACAATCCAGCCTCAATCGATTATGTGGAGCTGGATCCGGAGGTTTCTGCTGTATTATTCCGGTATAAACTGCTGGAACCGATACGCGGCCTTTCCGTCATTAACGAAGATGGAAGAGCGTATCTGATGAAAACTCGAAAAAAATATGATGCAATTATTGTGAATCTTCCGGAACCGGATACCTTTCAGATCAACCGGTTTTACACAAACCGTTTTTTCGAATTGGCAAAAGCCAGGTTGGCCCCTCATGGGGTTTTCAGTTTTTCCATGGACGGATATGATAATTACCTGGCTGAACCGCAACGGCAGAAGCTGTCTTCATTGTTCAACACGGTTTCAGACCATTTCAAGGAGGTGCTGCTGCTGCCCGGACAAAAGATCATTTTTATCTGCTCGGATTCGAAGATCAACCGGGATATTCCATCTCTTCTTTTGTCGAAAGGGATAGCAACAGATTATATCAGTCACTATTTTTATGGCAATGTCACCACCTTTCGAACAGATCAACTGAACCGGTTGATGGATCTGAAAACGGAAAAAAATTACGATCATTCGCCAAGGCTGATGCGTCTCATGTTTACCCAATGGTTTGCAAAGTTTTCCACATCCCCGTTCTGGTTTCTGGGGGCCGTCATCCTGATTCTGGTCATCTACCTGTCCCGACTGCATGTTGAAGAGTATGTTCTGTTTTCAACTGGTTGTATGACAATGGGATGTGAGCTGATGATTGTTTTCGCTTTTCAGATCTATTTTGGGTATATTTATTATCAGATCGGTCTGATCATCACGATTTTTCTGGCCGGGCTATTACCCGGGGCATGGATAGGGGAGAAATTGCGCCGGAAAGCCAGAAGCGTTCTGGTCTGGACAGACATCCTGCTCATCAGCCTGATGCTTGTTTTTATCACATTCTGTCTTCAACTGGGTGACAAACTGCCGGTTCTGTTTTATCTTGGTACAGGATTTCTGTTTTCGGTTCTATGCGGCTGTCAGTTTCCAGTGGCGCTTGAACCGCGTAACAATATCAAAAAATCCGTAGCCAGGGCGTTTTCAGCCGATCTGATCGGGGCCGCTCTGGGCGCACTGATCACCAGTGTATTTCTGATCCCTTATTATGGAATCATTGGCGCGGCCATTGGATTGATCCTGCTGAAAATGATCAGCCTGATTATGGTAGGAAGAAAACATGGATAAAATGAATCGACGACGATTTTTATATTCCGGGGCAATGTTATGTTGCAGTGCTTTGCCTGATTTAGGTTCTTTCCCATTTTCAGATGGATATGCACGAGCCTCTTTTTCAGATATCCGTGGAGAGGTGTTTAAAGGAGACGCTCCGGAAACAATATGGAAATGGTCATGTGAAGGCCGATATTATACGAAAATACTGGATGATAAAACGGTTTGTCAGTTATGTCCCAACAAGTGTGTGTTGTCACCGGGGGATCGAAGCATCTGCCGGGTGCGGGTCAATTCCAAGGGAAAACTGTACAGCCTGGTTTATGGAAATCCCTGTGCGGTGAATGTCGATCCCATTGAAAAAAAGCCATTGTATCATTATAAGCCTGGAACCACGGCGTTTTCCATCGCAACAACCGGGTGCAATTTTCGGTGTCTGAACTGTCAGAACTGGGAGATCTCTCAGGCAAAACCTCATGAAGTCAGGCATGTTGAACTGTTTCCAAAACAGGTGGTACAGGAAGCACTAGGTTCCAGATCCTTGTCCATTGCATACACCTATTCGGAAGCTACCGTATTTTATGAGTATATGATGGATACAGCCCGGCTGGCAAAGGAAAGCGGGTTGTCCAATCTCTGGATTTCCAATGGATATATCAACCCTGAACCGCTCCGGGAGCTTTGTGAGGTATTGGGAGCGGCCAATGTGAATCTGAAAGCATTCAGCGATGAGATTTACAAAAAGTTGAATGGCGGCCTGCTGGAACCGGTGTTGAACACATTCAAGACCCTTCATGATCATAATGTCCATTTTGAAATGACCAATCTGGTTGTTCCGGGGTATGTGGATGATGATGATATGGTCAAAAGGATGTGCGGCTGGATTCTTGAGAATCTGGGACCGGATTATCCTCTCCATTTTTCACGGTTTACTCCCAAATACAAGCTGGACCGGCTTCCCCCCACTCCGGTGTCTACGATAACGCGGTTTCGAAATCTGGCCATGAAAGAAGGTATCCATTATGTTTATGTGGGGAATATTTCGAACCACGAGGGGAATCACACGTTCTGCCATGGTTGCGGGAAGCTGCTGATCGAGCGCAAAGGCTTTTTTATCAACAAGGATGGGCTTGAAGGAGATCATTGCCGGTATTGCAAAACCAAGATTCCGGGTGTCTGGATCTAGCGGTTATTTTTATTTCCGGTTGATGGTCGATGCCATATATCCTGCGCCGAATACATTATCAATGTTGACTACCGCCACGTTGGAACTGCAACTGTTCAGCATGCCGAGGAGTGCAGTTACACCGCCAAAGCTCGCCCCATAACCGATACTGGTCGGAACAGCAATCACCGGTCTTTCCACCAGACCGGCAACCACGCTGGGAAGAGCACCTTCCATCCCGGCGACCACAATCAACACAGAGGCGTTATTTATTTTTTCATGATAATGAAACAGCCGGTGAATGCCGGCCACACCAACGTCAAATATGGATTCAACCGCATTACCCATGTATCTTGCTGTCAGAAGGGCTTCTTTTGCAACCGGGATATCGGATGTACCGGCTGACAGCACCAGGATGGTTCCTCTCCCGGTAATGACAGGATCGGTTTTTGCGTGGATAATCATCCGGGCATCATCATGGTATGTGCAATCCGGAAGGTGCGGAAGAATTTTTTCCGCTTTTTCCGCTTCCACTCTTGTCACCAGAATAATTGTTTCATGGGCGATCATTTTTTCCAGGATTCCGATGATCTGATTGGCTGTTTTTCCCTGGCCAAAGATCACCTCCGGAAATCCCTTGCGCATGGATCGATGATGGTCTATATGTGCAAAATTGATATCCTGAAATGCAATGTGTCTGAGCTTATCCAGTGCCTGATCAACAGGGCTTTTGCCGGAAGCGACCTGTTCCAGAAGTTGTTTTAAGGAGTCAATGTTCATTAATATATATCCCTGTTTTTTGAATAGAGGTGTTATCCTCCAATAACCCAAAACCGGTTTGGGGTCAAACAGATTACATGAAACACGGACAAACGGAGATTGTTATTCGATGAAAATTGGTGTTGTAATTCCTGCCCGGTATGCTTCCACCCGATTTGAGGGAAAGCCTCTGGCCTTGATCTGCGGCAAACCAATGATCCAAAAGGTGTATGAAGGAGCGATGCGGGCCGGAAGGGTGACGGAAGTGGTTGTGGCAACCGATGATCAGAGAATCATGGACGCGGTTGCAGGGTTTGGCGGCAGGGCGGTTATGACATCGGAGAGCAATCGTTCCGGAACAGACCGGGTTGCAGAAGCAGCCGAAAAAATAGGACTTGAACTGGATGACATTGTCGTGAATATTCAAGGCGATCAACCCCTGATTGATCCGAACTGTATTAACGAGGTAGTAGAACCTTTTTTTACAGATCCGGATTTGGGAATGAGTACCCTGGCGTTTGCCATTGTTCAGGAGGATGAGATCACCAATCCCAAGGATGTGAAAGTAACATTTGATAACAAGGGTTACGCGCTTTATTTTTCCCGGTCAACCATTCCCTTTGATCGTGATGGAGACAGTTCTTTTGATGTGTACAAGCACCTTGGAGTATATGCATACACAAGACGATTTCTGGAAATGTTCCGGACGCTGCCCCAGGGAAGGCTGGAAAGGATCGAGAAGCTGGAGCAGTTGCGGGCGCTGGAATACGGGCACCGTATCAAGGTAGTGGTCACCAGCTATGATTCTCCGGAAGTGGATCTGCCGGAGGATATCAAAAGGATTGAAAGCAGGATGGGTTTGTCCTGAGTTGAATGTGATTTTGCGACTGTCATATTCTCTGATAGGGTTACGATGAATTCGAATCCGGTGGTTTCCCAATATTGCGAATCATTTTTTCATCTGTAGGGGCAATCCCTTGTGGTTGCCCTTATTGCCCGCAATTATATATGACAATAGGAGAAATTTTGTACA
>CAYTGW010000082.1:7832-16177 GCA_964437395.1 uncultured Desulfocicer sp. | reverse complement strand
GCAAGTCAAGACAGATCGCCGAACTTAGAAACAGCACCACCATGAAACGAGCTGTCTTTCTGGAGGGCCATGCGATCTCCATCGGCAGAAATTTAAGTTTTCATCCCATTATTAATTTTCTGAAACACTGGGCGCGTATCAAGGAGGAGGATACTTCAACAGCCGCACTGAGCAAACTGGAAACAGCCATTCGAAATGTCTGCCATGAAGATGTCAATGAAATCTATCCATTTGTGGCGACTCTTATGGGAATGAAGCTGTCCGGCAGGCATGCGGACAGGGTCAAAGGAATTGAGGGAGAGTCGCTTGAAAAGCTGATTTTTAAAAATGTGCGGGAATTATTAATCAAGTCAACCGAACTGACGCCGGTAGTAATTGTGATCGAAGACCTGCACTGGGCGGATGCCAGTTCCATTGATATGCTGGAATCGCTGTTCCGTCTGACGGAAACCCGGCAGATTGTTTTTATCAATGTATTCCGGCCCAATCATCCGGACACAGGTGATAAAATAATCAAATCAATTACAGAAAATCCTTCCATTTATTATGTTGAAATCATCTTGAAACCGCTGACCGGGGAGATGAGTGAAGTCCTTATCCACAACATGCTCAAGATAAGTGGGCTTTCCCGTGCGATCATCGATCAGATTATTGAACGATCTGGCGGCAACCCTTTTTTCATTGAAGAGGTTGTGCGGTCTTTCATTGATGAAGGTGCTGTTGTTAAAAAAAACGGAACATTTGAGGTCACGGATAAGATTCAAACAATGGTCATCCCGCACACGATCAATGATGTGCTTATGGCCAGAATTGACCGGCTGGATGGGAAGACCCGTGATCTGGTCAAGGTTGCCTCGGTGATCGGAAGAAGTTTCTTTTACCGGATTCTCGCAGAAGTAGCCATAGCTGTTGACGATATTGAAAATCGATTGTCGCATCTTAAAGAAATCCAGCTCATCCGGGAAAGACAGCGACTGGAGGAACTGGAGTATCTTTTCAAGCACGCCCTTGCCCAGGAAGCTGCCTACGACTCGATCCTTCAGCAGAAGCGAAAAACGCTGCATCTACAGGTAGCCCAATCGATTGAGAAGGTATTCGGCAACCGGCTGCATGAATTTTATGGCATGCTGGCACTGCACTACATAAAAGGCGAAAACCACGAAAAAGCCGAAGAATATCTGATAAAAGCAGGCGAGGAGGCGCTTCGATCTTCGGCATCCAGTGAGGCGTTAAATTATTACCAGGAAGGGTTAAAACTGTATCTTCAGGCAAATCAAGATACTGCTGATCCGGAAAAGCTGGCCATGTTCGAAAAAAACATCGCCATCGCCCTTTATAATAAATGCCGATGGGAAGAAGCTGTGGAGCACATCGATAATGCCTTTCGATATTGGAGTATCCCCACCTATCCGAATAAACTATTCACGCTGTTAAAATCTTCCATGAATATCTTTTTTCTTCTTACGGGCCTTTACCAATTTTTTAAAAACGCCAAGCATATCCCCAGCCCAAGGGAAAAAGAAATATTGGATTTATGGTATAAAAAGGGCACAGCTCTCGTTTACTGCGATGTTACCAGGTTGCTTTTTCATATACTGGACGGTTTTGGTGTGCCTTTTAAATTTGATATTGCGAAATCAAGCGAAGCTTTTTCTATTTTCACTGGATCCGTACTAATATTTTCATGGGTTGGGGTGTTATTTACAATTTCGCAGAAGCTCTTAACGATCAGCAAAAGACATATGGATGAAAACAATATTCACATGGCGATGAACTTTCAAACATTTTATCTAATATTCTGCTGTATTTCAAGAAAATGGGATTTAGACCAACAAGCTAATCTGAACACAGCTTTTATTGATACTGCCCTTAAAAAGGGGCTGTTTTTTGAAACAACCAATTTATTTGCATGGCTTACATATTTAAAGACTTTTAAAGGGGATTTTTCCGGTTGCGATTCCATGATCGCTAAAATGTTTCACATCGGCAGCACCTGCAATTATGATCTTGCAACTATTTATGCTCGTTACTTTATTACCTTCTATTATCTGAATAAAGGTCGATTATCCGAAGCGTTAATAGAAGCCGAGCGGGAGTATTTTATTTCAACTAAGAACCACCCGGAAGTTCTTAAATTAAACTTATTGGGCACAAAGGCAGAAATTCAAATCCGATTGGGCTATTTTGAAAATGCCAAAGAATCATTAAAGCAGGCCAAATTTATTGTTGAAAAAAATGAGCACATTGCACCTTGTCATATAGCATCTTATCCTATTTCCCAGTTCATGGCTGATCTATTTCTATTAGAAAATGACTCAAATGCGATGAATAAAACCAGTAGAGATGATGTGGCCCTCCTCCCTAAAAAAGCGTATCAAAGCGGCAAGGCAGCATTAAAAATTATAAAAAGATATCCTCCATATCGTGAAAAAGTTTACAGACTGATGGGTGAATATCACTGGCTCATCGGTAAACAGGCAAAAGCGCTCAGATGGTGGAACAAATCCATTAAAACCGGTGAAGCCATGGGCGCCAGACATGAGTTAGCCCGCACGTACTTTGAAGTGGGAAAGCGCTTGCTGGAGCCCGACTGCAAGTATAAAACATTGAACGGCATTCCCGCCGAAGAATACCTCCAAAAAGCCCGGACCCTGTTTGAAGAGATGGATCTGCAATGGGATCTGGATGAACTGGATAAGCTGATGTCGGCGAGGGGATAGGGAAGTGGGTGATTCTGGATTCAATAAACCTCCATCAACGATTTCCACCTTTGAAATTCCGTTTCCACCGGAAGCCCCTTTTTTTTCAGAACAGCGATCATTTTTTCATCATTAAACCGCACATAGGGATTGACCTTCAATTCATCTGCCAGTGTTGAGAAAACATGGTATGGGTCATATTTTGAAAGAAACCGGTCCAGCTCTGGATTGTCTGGGTCTATAGTTCGGGCAAACTGAATTGCGTACCTTACATAGTCATGTCCTGCATACACAATGGTTGTTTCAGGAAGACCAAATATCAGCTTGATGGATGAAAAGAAGGCCTTCAGATCCCCGGTAAAGCAGTTGCCGACCGTTCCGTTAAACAGGGTATCGCCGGAAACGATAAAATGATCTGCATGAAAGATCAGCGAATCCTCTGTATGCCCGGGTGTATGGAAAACCTGTATGGTTTCGTTGTCCAGCAGAATTGTTTTTTGCTTCCGGAGGGTCTGGTTGTCCAGAAAATCCGCATCGGTTCTTTCAAGGATTTCCCGGTTTCCTGAAACATGATCCGGATGCATGTGGGTGTTGGTCACACATTGCAAATGCAGTTTGGAATCCTGGATATAAGACAGAATTGAATCGACAGCTCCGGCGTCAATGGCAATGGCGGACCGGTTGCCATGCAGGAGATAACTGAAATTGTCGGCTGAATATCGAAACTGTTTGATTTGCATGCCCTGCTCCATTCATCAAAAGTTTAATCTTGAAGATCGGTTGTTTTCTTCCAGTAGTAGTAAATCCAGGCACCATATTCGGCAAGAACCCATTTTACCTGCCTTCCGGATTTCCACCAGGTATCGGGCTGGAAGGGATCTTCCTTTGCAGACACAATGCTGATTTCCGCTTTTTTTCGAAACAGGTCATTCCAGATATGATACGCTCTTTTTGAATGAAATTTGCTTGTCGTGATGATCAGTTTTGTATATCCTGAAAGGAGTAGTTTGTTTCCAACAAATTCTGCTTCACTCACGGTATCATAAACATCTTCCGCACTGATGCATTGAACCTTGTTTTCAGGGACATCAAAGATGGACAGTATGCGCAGATGGTCTTCACACCAGTGACACGCAGGTTCAAACCCCATATCTTCAAGCTTTCGCACCGTATCGGTTTTCCGGTTTCCATTGATAATGATCTGCCTGGCAAAACCTTTCTGCCATATCTGTGCAGCTTCGATCAGGCGGGGATAATATTCAACCCCGGTTGCCAGCACAACGACGGCATCGGCAGGAGAAAGCGGAGAATCCATGACAAGGGCTTGCCCTGCGATTGTCAGCAGGTTGTCTGACTGGAAAACGAGTATGAACAGCAGAACAACCAGAATCAGAATATATAAAGCGTATCTTTTGAGCCGTGCTTTTTTAGCGATTTGCTGCTCCGGGGGCTGAATCACAGACCGGTTATTCATATTTATATTCGGAAATTGTTTTTCCAATTTTCCGGTTCAGGGAAATGGCTTGTTCCAGCGTACTGCTTTCCTGTTTGAGTTCTTTCCGCAAGATCAGATGAGTCTTGTCCATCTCATCGGACAGAAAAGCAATCGATTTGATTGTCGAAGCGAGCACAGCGTTAAAGTGATTGATTTTTTCAGCAAGCTGCTTTCCTTCATCGTTTTTTCTGAGACGGATTTGAAAATTGATATCATTATGGATCATTCGATCCAGCGAATCCTCAAACCGGTAGATCGGGCCGGCAAATCTGTGCGTAAAAAAAGTTGCTATACAGATCAGCAGCGCAGCTCCTATAATGATATAGAACCAATAACTGCCCAGTATTCTGGATAGAAGAGGGATGGATACGGATGGATCCAAAGCACCTTCATGACCCATGAAGTAGGAAACCAATTTGATAGAGAAGAAGGTATAGATACCGCTCAGGAGAGCAGTTCCAATACCGATCAGGAGTAGAAAACTGAAAATCGATTTATACAATGAGATTTGTTTCTGGAAAAAATATTTTCGTTTGTTTTTGTTGTCGGTCATGTTGCCCCCATGTAAGTGATTTGAATCAAGCGTTGTTTCGTCTGAACGTCAGAATGAATTATCAGTAATAATAGAGAATGTAAAGTGTTGTATTGTTATGATTAAAAACAGAATTATTTCGCATTGCGAATCGGTTTCGCCGATCGACGCGGTTTATGGTTCTGTCTGAAATCCATCTGAAAAATGATCCACAAGACGGCCGCCTGATTCCATGGTAATGATGAGCCCTTCCACATCTGGCAACTGGTTGATCAATTCCAGCCCTTTTTGAGGACCCATTACCATGACAGCTGTGGCAAGACCGTCTGCATAGGTGCAGGTATCAGCGATGATGGTTACGCTCACCACTTGATTAGAAACCGGAAATCCGGTTTTGGGATCAAGGATATGGGAAAAAATCTTCCCGTCCTGTTCAAAAAAATTTCGATAATCCCCGCTGGTGGCCATAGCTTTGTTTTCAAGGGGTACAACCTTATATACCTCAGTATAGGGTGCCCCTTTTTCCGGTCTGTTGATGCCGATGTGCCATTTTTTACCATCGAGCCTGCGGCCTTTGGTAAATACCTCGCCTCCGATTTCTACCAGATAATTTTCAATTTTGTTCTGCTCGATCAGATGCGCGATCTGATCCACTCCATACCCTTTTGCAATAGAGGCAAGGGTCAGGGAGATGCCTGCCAGGTTTATGGAAATCGAGTTGTCCGGGTGAATTTGGATGTGCTGAAAGCCGGTTTGTTGAAGCAAGGCCTTGATTTTTTCAGCAGAAGGGATTTTTCTCTCATTTCCTGTTTTCCCGAATCCCCATAAATCCACCAGAGGGCCAACTGTTCCATCCCACGATCCTTTTGTCTGGTGATGAATTGTTTCGGCGGTTTTTAGCACCGACAGGAAGTCTTTGGAAACAGGCAGCGTGATATGGGCGCCGAGAGCGTTAAATGTGCTGATCTCACTATCCTTTCGAAAAACAGACATGCTATGGTTGATCTCATCAAGACGGAGGTCAATTTTTCTTTTCAGCCCTTCAAGATCATCACGATTGTCGATGAGAACTTTAATATTATATACGGTTCCCATGGTGCGTCCGGAAAGCGAAGCTTCTTTTTTGGCATTGCATCCGCCGGCCGGGATGATCAACAGGAGCATTACCAGAATCCCGATTTTTTTCATATCAATGAATCCTTTCAACAGATTCTAGGAAGTTGTTCGCCGGTTTGCATGTCAACAATTCTTTCTCCACCGATCCTGGTTTCCATAATGACACGACCTGGACGGGTGTCAGTTACTTCTCCAATCACACAGGCATCCTTGCCGGCCGGATCTTTTTGAATGGCCGAAAGGATACCTTCAACTTCTGATGGTGGAACAAATGCAAGCAGCTTTCCTTCATTAGCAACATAAAGCGGGTCAAAACCAAGCAATTCACAGATTCCGGCTACTTCTTTTTTTACCGGTATCTGGTCTTCATAAATTTTAATTCCAAGCGAAGACTGGATAGCGATCTCATTGAGTGTTGTTCCCACGCCGCCCCTGGTCGGATCACGCAGGACGTGAATATTCTTACTGACCGAAAACATGGATTGAACCATGTGGTTCAGCGGAGCTGAATCGCTTCTGATACTGGTATCAAAAGTCAATCCTTCCCGTTGCGTCAGAATGGTCATTCCATGGTCAGCTATGGTTCCGCTTAAAATGATCTGATCGCCGACACGCGCTTTTTCTCCACCGACCTCGACTCCATCGGGTATCCATCCGATTCCCGAGGTGTTGATAAATATTTTATCCGCAGCTCCTTTTGGGACAACCTTGGTATCCCCGGTAACAACCAGTACATCTGCTTGCCTGGCGGCTTTTCCCATGTCAAAAAGAATTCGCCGGAGTTCTTCGATCGGAAAACCTTCCTCAATAACCATTCCAACACTCAAATACAGCGGATGTGCGCCGCACATGGACACATCATTTACTGTTCCGTTAATCGCAAGGTCTCCGATGCTTCCACCTGGAAAAAACAAAGGAGAGACCGTGTACGTATCGGTTGAAAATGCCAGTCGGACTCCATTGATTTTAAGATTCGCACCATCATTGAGCATGGAAAGGATCGGATTTTCAAATACCGGCAGCATGATGTTCCGGATCATGGCGCTCGACAGCTTTCCTCCGCTACCATGGTCCAACAGGATATGATCAGTCATCATCAGATAAACCTCTGCTTTTTTCCGAATATTATTTTTTATTTTTCCGGTAAATTTTTTTTACCGAATCCATCATCTCCTCTACCAACCGGCCAACCGGCCAACCGGCCAACCGGCCAACGGGCTAACGGGCCAACGGGCTAACGGGCCAACCGGCCAACGGCCCAAGGTCACTCCATATGATACTTATCGTAAGCTGCGCAAATCCCTTCACTGGAAACCATGCAGGGTCCAACCGGGTGTAATGGTGTACAAGTTTTCTTATACAAAGCGCAATCCAGTGGTGTTTTTACACCAATCAGGACTTCACCACATGCACATCCCTTTGGTTCCGGTGTCTGCTGATAGGAAATTTGAAATCGTCTGGTTGCATCAAAAGATTCATATGCTTTTTGAAAAAACAATCCGCTGTCCGGAATTGGTCCAATTCCTCGCCAGGTGGCATTCCCGGACTGAAAAACAGTCCCCAGAAGGGATTGGGCTTTTACATTGCCTTCTTCTGTTACTGCCCGGGGATAGGCATTTTCAAGATCTTTTTTTCCGGTTTCGATCTGTTTAACCAGCATGTTGATACTGGTTAAAATATCAACCGGTTCAAATCCGGCAATCACACATGGAATCGGGTAGTGTTTTACAAAACCACGATATGCTCGGGCTCCGATAATCACGGAAACATGGCCGGGGAGAAGAAATCCGTTAATGTTAATTTCCCTGGTTCGCAAGAGCGCGGTCAGCGCCGGAACAACCTGTTTGTGAGCGGAAATCACGGAAAAGTTGCAGAGATTCATGACCTGGGCGGAAAGGACGGATGCGGCAATTGTCGGCGCCGTGGTTTCAAAACCTACGCCTAAAAATACCACTTCCTTATCCGGGTTGGTTTTTGCAATTCCCAGTGCATCAAAGGCAGAATAAACCATTCGAATATCCTGTCCTTTTGCCCGTTCCTTTTGCAGGGAGGAATTGGAACCCGGAACACGCATAAGATCTCCAAAGGTCGCGATGATTACATTTTTTTTTCTGGACAATTCAATAAATGCATCAATCTCTCCTTGCGCTGTTACACAAACCGGACAACCCGGACCGGAAAGAAGGGAAATTGTTTTGGGAAGAATGGAACGAATTCCGTATTTGAATATGGAAACCGTATGTGTTCCGCAAACCTCCATCAGACGAACAGGCTTCCGACTGTTTTTCTGAATCTCCTGAATCAGGCTTCCGGATAATTTTTTATCCCGATACTCTTCCGCATATTTAATCGACATGTTTTGGAGCTCCCATTCCGGCAGATGCGATAATGGCCTGTCCCAATGAGATTCCTCCATCATTGCAGGGAACCATGGAATGGCTAAGAACCTCGAATCCTTTTCCCGCAAGAGACCGGGAAAAACCTTTTAAGAGAATCTGGTTTT
>CAYTGW010000082.1:2487-7822 GCA_964437395.1 uncultured Desulfocicer sp. | reverse complement strand
CTGGTTTTGGAACACGCCACCACTTAGGACAATCCGGTTCAGGCCGGTTGTCTTTCGGATGACTTCCGAAAGTTCCGTAAACAGGTGAATCAGGGTATTGTGAAATTTGCCACAGATAATTGGTTGGGAGATATGGTTGATTACATCCCTTACGACTCCTTGAACAATGGGTTTTACATCGATTTGAAAGGGAGTGCCTTCCTGCCAGGAGTATTCATAAATTCCTTCAATGGATCTATCGGCCGTCATTTCCATCTCCATCGCTGCCTGACCCTCAAATGAAACCCGATACCGTAAACCAACAATGGCTGCAATTCCATCAAACAATCGACCAAGGCTTGATGTCATGGGAGCGTTTATTCTGCTGGTCACCATCTGGGCAATCGCATTCATTTTTTGATCATCAATTGCCTGGAACATCGGAAGGTTGAATTCCCGGAAGGTTTCTCCAAAACTGTCGAGCAGATAGCTGATCCCCATTCGCCATGGCTCCTTGATGGCGGCAGTGCTTCCCGGCATGAGTATATAGGATAAATGGGCGAGCCTGTCAAATTTTCCGGGATCTGCCAATAAAACCTCTCCTCCCCAGATCTTGCCGTCCGTACCATATCCGGTTCCATCAAATGCAAGGCCAATAACCGGTTCCTGTATCTTGTTTTCAGCCATACAGCTTACAATATGCGCATGATGATGTTGAACACCGATTTTTTGTTTGTTTTTCTGGGCGGCTGCATATGCCGTACTCAGATAGTCCGGATGAAGATCATGGGCAATGACATCCGGATGGATATCCAGAACCTGCTGCATATGCTTGATGGTTTTTAAAAAAAAGGCTTCTGTGGAAGGGTTTTCCATGTCACCGATATGCTGACTGAGAAAGGCCTGGTTCCCACGGGTCAGGCAGATGGTATTCTTCAGTTCCGCTCCGCAAGCAAGCACTTCTTCTGTTTTGGAACCGAGAAATATCGGAACCGGAACATACCCCCTGGATCTTCGGATTTGAAGGGTCGTCTGGTTCGCCACCCGTACAATACTGTCATCGCTTCGGAGATAGATATCCCGATTGTGGATCAGGAAAAAATCGGCAATTGCTCCCAGCTTCTGAAATGCATCTTGATTGTTGATGGATATAGGTTCTTCACTTTTGTTGCCGCTTGTCATGACAAGGGCTGAAAAGTGATAGGAGAGGAGGAGATAATGCAATGGTGTATAAGGCAGCATCACACCCAGGTATTGGTTTCCGGGCGCAACCAGTTTTGCGATGGAACTGCGCCGCCTTTTTTTCACAATGACAATGGGGCGGGCAGGGGATAGAAGCACTTTTTCTTCCTCTGCATCCAATTCGGCGAACTCTTTTATTTTTTCAATATCATGGGCCATGAGAGCAAGGGGTTTTTCCTCGCGGGTTTTTTTTCTGCGTAAATTGGCAACTGCATTATTATTTTCTGCATCTACGGCCAGATGAAATCCACCCAGTCCTTTGATTGCAATAATTTTTCCGGCTTTTAAAAGTTCGATTGTTTTTTGTATCGGATTTTCGGCCTCAACTTTTTCACCTTTATCGGTATGCAGTGATACCATGGGACCGCATTGGAAGCAGGCATTAGGCTGGGCATGGAAGCGTCGGTCAAGGGGGTCGTCATATTCCTCCCGGCATTCCGGACACATTTGAAAATTTTTCATGGAGGTATACGGGCGGTCATAGGGAATATGATCGATAATTGTGTACCTCGGACCGCAATTGGTGCAGTTGATGAACGGATAGTGAAAACGCCGGTTTCCTGGATCTAATAGTTCGGACAAACAGTCGTTACAAATCGAGACATCCGGTGAAATCAAGGTCGATTTCAGTTCCTGATGTCCTTTGCTGGACTGGATGGAAAAATTGGAATAACCTTTTACGGGCGCGTCGGAAATGAGCATGTGGGTAATCTGGGCTATGGGGGGCTTTTTTACGGGGATGGTCCGGCAAAATGACTCAATATTCTCAGGGGTGCCTTCCACAAAAATGGAAACACCATCAGCGGTATTTTCGATTTTACCACACAACCTGTTTCCTACTGCAAGTTGAAAAATAAAAGGCCGAAAACCAACGCCCTGTACAATGCCGTTAATTTTCAATCTCTTGGCTACACAATCTGTTTTTTTATCCCTCATTAATTTGAAATATCGTCCTTTTCCACAAATGCGAGGGCTTCTTTGAGAAGTTGAAGGGTCTCTTTTGCCGTAATCTCATCGATCTTATGAATGGCAAATCCTGCGTGAACAATAACATAATCCCCGAGTTGAGGATCTTCAATCATCAGAAGGCTTACATCTCTTTTGATCCCATCAACATCAACGGTTCCCATATCCCCAACGATGCTGATAATCTTGGATGGTATTGCGAGGCACATAATCCGTACTCCTTTTTTTGCCCTGAAATTCCAAGCGGCATGAGTTCTTTTAACACCATTTCAATTGTCAGGTCAATTTCAGTTTTTTGAATCGCCTTGTAAAATTATTTTGTTTATGCAAGAAATAAAATAGTTCAGGAGAAGGATTTACCGGCCATTTCCGCAGTGAAAAGGATATCCATATGCGCTTGGAACAAAATGCAGTTCATCGAAAGGTTTTTTCACCCTGGTATGATACCGAGTTGATGTGCATGGTTACTATTCTTTTTTCCGTTCTGGTGTTTCTGTTCTGCCTTGCAGGTATCTTTGTGTGTAACGAGAAGGAGGATTTTCAGACTTATATTTGGCTTCCCACTTTTCTGATGATGATGAGCTGCGGTCTTTTCTTATCCCTCTTCATTCGACTGACCGTAAGATATGTCACCCGTTACCGGAATCGGAATCTGAATGGCTTTTCCTGAAAAGAGTGGTAATTGAACAGCAGATTGCAGGTCATATCGGAGTGCAGTTTGTTTTTTCGAAACAGGGCACCATCATTTCAATGAAAAAATGAAAAATTTTGGCGGTCAATCCCCATACCGTGACATCGTCAAATGGATAAAGAAGCTCAAACACATCCGGAAGCCTTCCGGAATAATCTTTTTCCTGATGTATCTGGATCAGATGTTCGATCGGGATGGCGACCATTTTAGATATTTCAGCAGAATCAAACCGGATATCGCTTTTTCCATTCCATAACCCGATAAACACCTCCACATCCCGATTGAATATGGTTTGAAAATGCCCCATTGAACCAATGAGCTCCACATGATCTCTGGGTATGCTTACTTCTTCTTGAAGCTCACGATAGGCAGCATCCAGTGGAACTTCATCCGGATGTTCAAGATGTCCTCCGGGAAGTGCTACCTGGTTACGCCATGGATATCCCTCATTATCCGCTTTTTGAATGGCAAGGATCTGTGGCCGGTGATCCAGATTGAAAATGAGCAGAAACACGCATGCAGTCTTATACTCTTCATCCTCAGGTGCCTGAGGTAGATTTGTGTGTTCCAGGTTGTGTTTCAAACAGGACAGCGTGTTTTCCATGGTCATTTCCGGGGTTGCAAAAATTCTGATAAATTCATTTTTTTATAACTGTCTGTATGAATAAATTTTAGAAAAGAAACCATCTCATCCGGAGGAATGTAGCCGGGACGGTTGGCAATTTTTTCACTATCTGTCTGCAAAAACCAGTTGGAAGGAAGACCCGTGACCCTGTACTGTATGGCCAATTCTCTTTGTTGGTCAGCATCCACTTTGATCGGAATAAAATTTTCATTCAGGTACTGAACCACAGAAGCATCTTTAAATGTTTTCTGGTCCATGATTTTACAATATCCGCACCAGGAAGCAAAGAAATGCAAAAATATTTTTTTATTTTCTGACTTTGCGGTGGTAATTCCATTTTGATAGGTCTGCCATTGAATTTCATTGGATACTGCATGGGTTGCTGAAGCGACATGGATCAATCCAAGAAAAATAAAAAGGAGCAGACAGCTTTTGTTAAGATTTATTTTCATATTCATTCCCCAATCATCAGTTTCGAGCTGTGGATGGTTTCAGGTTAAAGGCCTGTCAGTAAAAAGAGTTTGTCAAAAAATAGCAAAAAACCCATAATAATCAGAAGGATGCCGGTAACCAGATGGAAATATCGGATAACCCTTACAGCCTTTTTGATAAATATAAGTATAAAATTAATAAAAATCGATAGCAAAATAAAAGGAAGTGCCAGACCTGCGGAATAAACGGCAAGAAGCAACATCCCCTTGTAGACGGTTTCCTGGCTTCCAGCCAGGATCAGAATGGAGCCCAGCAGGGGTCCGACACAGGGACTCCAGCCGGCACCAAAGGCCATCCCGATCAGAAAAGCACCTAAAAAATGAAGGGGTTTTTTTTGCAGATGAACTCTTTTTTCAAATTGAAGCTGTCGAACCTGGATCAGCCCTGTCAAATGGATCCCAAACAGGATAATGATAATCCCCCCGATTTTGGTAATCACATTTCGATATTCAAACATCAATCCGCTCAAAAAGGAAGCAGATGCACCAAGGAAAATAAAAACCAGCGAAAAACCAAAAACATATGACAGTGTGGATGTGAAAATTTGAATGCGAACGGCAGAAGATTTGTTTTCCGTTAACTCTTCCAAGGAAAGACCTGTAATAAAAGTGAAATATGCAGGAATCAGCGGCAATACACAGGGAGAAAAAAAAGAAGCCATTCCGGCAAAGAGTGCAAGGTGATAGGGTATATTTTCAGGTGTCATGATGAAAAATCAATAGGATTCAATCCTTATTTGCTTAATTCCCGGGAACGCTCCGCAGCCCTTGAAATAGCTTCGACAATAACCTCTTTAACACGGTATGCATTCAGCACTTGAAAGGCCGCTTCTGTTGTCCCACCTGGAGATGTAACCTTTTTACGAAGCATTTCAGGAGATTCTTTGCTTTCCTGCATCAGCTTCAAGGCTCCCTCAATGGTCTTCATGGTCAGAGTGACAGCGGTTTTTGGATCAAATCCCAAGCGGATTCCGGCTTCGATCATGGACTCGGCAAGAAAAAATGTATAGGCTGGTCCGGAGCCGGAAACAGCCGTTACGGCATCCATCTCTTTTTCTGTAACCTCAACCACCGATCCCATTGCCTCTAATATGATTTTAGCGGTTTCCATATTTTCCGGGGTCGTGTGCTGGTTGCCGCACATTCCGGACATAGCTGAAAGAACCAGCGCCGGTGTATTGGGCATGACTCGAATAATCGGCATTGCTTCAGGAGAGAGGTTCCCGAGTGCCGGATAAAAAAGTGTTTCCAGTTTTTGAATCCGTACACCTGCGGCAATGGAGATAATCATTTTTGAATCCGAAAGGGATGGATATTCCGATGTTTTCGTGAGATTGCTCA
>CAYTGW010000082.1:0-2477 GCA_964437395.1 uncultured Desulfocicer sp. | reverse complement strand
TAGCTGTGGTTTAACAGCAAGAATAATGATTTCACTTTGTTGAAAAAGATGAAAATTATTTTCTACAATATTGACCGAATATTTTTTCTGGAGATGGATAAGTCTTTCCTGGTTGAGGTCGCTGATCAACAGGTCATCCGGATTGCTGATTTCAGAACGGAGCAATGCGCCAACAAATGCTTCACCCATATTTCCGGCACCGATTATACCGATTTTTTTTTGCAATCTTTTCAAAACAGTTCTCCTGACCTTACCTGCAATCCACTTGAGCCTTTTTCTTTATCCCAATTACAGAACATCCACAATCCCTTTTTTAGGTTATGCCTTGCTCAATTCCACAGGCTTGTGGGAAATCTCTTGACTTATGGATGAGATATTATTAGTTTTTCAGCACCAAGCTGCTCAGGCGGCCGCATGTTTTAAGAATTTTCAGTTGTATTACCGTAGAGTTGAGGTTTGATTGGACATGTTTATCATAGGTAATTTTCTTGAAGCCGTTGCTACTGTCGTTCATTATATACTGAACCTTTTCATGTGGATTGTGATTGCCAGGGCAGTTTTATCGTGGGTCAGCCCGGATCCGTTTAATCCGATTGTCCGGTTCATCCATAATGTTACCGAACCAGTACTCTCGCGTATTCGGTCCACAATCCCTGCTGTTGCCGGAGGGATCGATTTCTCGCCCATTATTGTATTTCTGGCTGTTGTATTTCTGGATAAGTTTATTGTGGGAAATCTTCTGGGTATTTCCAGGAGATTTTTTGTTGAGTGACCTGAATGGAATAGGCGATTTTTTTTAATGAATCAAGGCACTAAACGGATGAAGGAGGCTTCAGCATGATCAAAATTACTCCCGATGATATTCAGGAAAAGCGGTTTCCAGTCCGGTTCAGAGGGTTTGACATCCGGGAGGTTGATCTTTTTCTTGAAAAGCTGTCTGAAGCATTTGAATTCCTTACCATTGAAAATGGAAACCTGAAGGACAAAATCGATCGGTTGAATCTGGAAGGCGAAGGGTACAAAAAAAGGGAAGAGATTTTCAAGCGGGCCATCCTGAATTCCCAGAAAGTTCTCGATCAGATGAAACAGAACGCTCAAAAATCCGCTGAGCTTATTGTTGCCGAAGCAGAAGTGAATGCAGAAAAAATATTAAATCGTGTCCATAATCGGTTGGCTCAGCTTCATGAGGATATTGCGGAACTGAAACGTCAGCGAATGCAGATTGAAGTACAGATCCGTTCCATACTCGAGTCGCATACCAAGTTGCTGGATATTGAAAAAGAAGATATCAAGGCATCGGATGTTGCGGATGATAAGGTGAAAATATTGAATCGGCCTTCATAACCTTTTTAGTATCATCATTTTGAAACAGACCATCTCTTTCATTTCACCCAAATTCAGTTGCATATCTGTTATTTTTTCATATATAATGTAGTCATTCCTTTGCATTTATGTAATCATTTGATATACACCATCATAACTCAATTCCGAATTCAAAAATGAACTTGCGAATGAGGATTAGATTCCAGTAAAATCCGAAAACATATAAAACAAAAAGGCAGGAGCATTCAATGGCGAAAATTGATGCGTTTTTTAAGCTGATGCACGAACAGGGCGCCTCAGACCTTCATCTTGTGGCCGGGCAGCAGCCGGCGCTTCGAGTAAGAGGTGAGATCGAAAGGGTGAAATACAAGGTTCTGGATAACGATCATTTGCGGAGCATGCTGTATGAGATTACTCCGGAAGAAAAAATAAAACTTTTTGAGGAAACAGGAGATGTTGATTTTGGATATGAGATTCAAGGTCTTGCCCGCTATCGTGTCAATTTTTTTATGCATCGAAATGGCGTGGGAGCGGTTTTTCGGGAAATTCCCAGTGTTATTGCCACAATAGAACAGCTCGGATTGCCTTCTGTTGTGGGGAAGCTGGCGACCCTTCCCCGCGGTCTGGTTGTGGTTACCGGTCCAACCGGCAGTGGTAAATCAACCACACTGGCCGCCATAATTGATGTCGCAAACCGGACCAGAAAGGATCATATCATCACGATTGAAGATCCGATTGAGTTTGTTCATCAAAGCCAGAGCTGCATTATCAATCACCGTGAGGTCGGGATTCATACCAAAAATTTTTCAGCGGCTCTCCGGGGCGCACTTCGTGAGGATCCGGATATTATTCTGGTGGGTGAAATGCGGGATCTTGAAACCATCTCCCTGGCGATTGAAGCGGCCTCAACCGGTCATCTTGTTTTTGCAACACTTCATACCACAAGCGCAGCCAAAACAGTCGACCGGATTATTGAGGTTTTTCCAGGAGAACAGCAGGCGCAGATCCGGTCAACCCTTGCTGATGGTATTCGGGCGGTTATTGCACAGGTTCTGTTTAAACGGGTGGACATCAAGAGCCGGTGCGTTGCACCTGAAATAGTGATTGCAACACCGGCTGTCCGGAACCTGATCCGGGAATCCAAAACCCATCAG
>CAYTGW010000081.1:14807-16186 GCA_964437395.1 uncultured Desulfocicer sp. | reverse complement strand
CCGGTTTTGATTCTGAGCGCAAAGCATTCTGTAACGGACCGGGTTAAAGGAATCCAAAGAGGTGGTGATGACTATCTTGTCAAGCCTTTTGCATTCTCAGAACTGCTGGTCAGAATTCAGGCGCTTATCCGCAGGGCAAGCGGGAGTGTTGATCCATCATCCCTCAAGGTCGGAAGCCTTGTGATGGATCTTTTCAAAAGAGAAGTATACAGAGATCAGGAAAAGATTGAACTTCAACCAAGAGAATTTTCCCTGCTTGAATACTTTATGCGCAATCCAGGTCATGCCTTATCCAAGACCCTGATCCTGGAAAAAATCTGGGATTTCAACTTTGACCCACAGACAAATGTTGTTGATGTCCTCGTATGCCGGCTGAGAAATAAAATTGATAAAGATTATGATAAAAAAATGATCCGGACTATACGGGGTGTCGGCTATGTTCTTGAGAAAGAGCAATAAAATAACCGGGAAAATCGGCTTTCGATTGGCTGTGTGGTATTCCGGATTGATCCTTGCGGGCATGGTGATTCTTTTTTTCATCACCCATTTTTTTCTCTCCTCAACATTAAAAACAAGAGATCTCCAGGAGATACAACAAGAGATCAGCGAATTAACGTCGGAATTTAATTTACATGGCATGGAAGGAATTAAAATTTTTATTCACTCCCATGTCAGCAAAAGATGGAAAAGCATTTTTTATATTCGAATTGCTGACAAAAATAACAGAACCACCTTTTGGTTTTCCCCTTTAAAAAAAAAGACTGACTATTTCCGCTTTCTTGAGCACATGGATCCGGTCGAAGACCAATGGATCACCCTGGAAAAAAATCGAAACAATCCTGAATTGAACTTCCTGACAAAATATCTTTCTCCAAAGCTTATCCTGCAGCTCGGCATGAGCAGTGAAGGACGGGATGCAGTTCTCAACCATTTTCGGAATCTTTTTCTCATGAGGGCAATACCACTTATTATTATCGGAATCATGGGCGGAGTTTTTCTCTCCTTCCGAACCCTGAAGCCCCTCCGCAATATCATCGGCACTGTCGAGGCCATTGATATCGGAAAAATGGATTCAAGGGTTCCTCGAACCGGAACCGGTGATGAGTTGGATGAACTGGCAAGGCTGTTTAATGATATGCTTGATAAAATCAGCAACCTGTTAACCGGCATGAAAGAATCTCTGGATAATGTTGCTCATGATCTGAGAACACCCATGACCCGTTTGAGAAATATCTCCGAAACAGAGCTGAATGAACTCACTGCCGGGAACCCGGCCCGAAGAGCACATGAAAGCATGCTTGAAGAGTCAGAACGCATTCTCAAAATTCTGGAAACACTGATGGATATTTCAGAAGCGGAAACAGGAGTCCTGGCACTGA
>CAYTGW010000081.1:10625-14797 GCA_964437395.1 uncultured Desulfocicer sp. | reverse complement strand
GCCCGACCGGTGCCGTCGATTAAGCCCGGCGGCCCAAAAAAATCTGAAAAAACTAATAGAAATAAAAAGAGCAGAAACAGAAAAAAAAAAAAAAAAAAAAGAACAGATCAACCTGCATGATCTTGTCTTTCCAATATATGATCTCTATCTCGTGGTCGCAGAAACCAAAGATATTCAAATTAGAATGGATATCCCTTCCAACATTACCATTTTTGCCGATCCGAATAAAATCAGCCAGGTTATTGCAAATCTTCTGGACAATGCCGTAAAATTTACATCTCAAAATGGAATGATAAAAATAAATGCCCGTATGAAAAATAATCAGGTAATCATTAACATCAGCGATAACGGTATGGGAATCCCCGAACAAGACATTCTTAAAATCTGGAATCGTCTTTTCCGGGGAGATCAAAGACGATCACAAAAAGGACTGGGATTGGGCTTGAGTCTTGTAAAAGCAATTGTTTCAGCTCATAATGGTGATATTGCGGTTTCAAGCACCTTTGGGAAAGGGACAACCTTTTCTATCATCTTTGATAACAAATATCCTCACTGATTACATTTCAAAATTGTAATCTTGATGAAAGATTCAGGAAACCTTCTTCCTGTATAGTAACTATTTATGAATTCAAATGTCGTCATGTATTCTGGTATTGAATTTTAAAATTTTTGATGAAAATGCAAATCTATGTGGAATAAAATCAAATCAATAACCGGCCCCTTTTACCCTATCTTGATCTGCTTCCTTTTCATTCTGATCTCTTTATCCTTAAGCAGGATCGGATTGCTGTTTGTGAAACCGGACAGAATCTCTTCTTCGCAGGATATTGTACGGATCCTGATGAATGGTATACGAATTGATATTGTTACAGCGGTGTATGGTGTGGCGATTCCAACGGTGTTGGCACCTTTTTTTGAAGGGTACCGATTTACAAGACGCTTTTGGAGAATATTCCTGTCTATATGGTTTTGCATATTGTTTTCTTTTCTGGTCCTGATGGAAACCGTAACACCAACATTCATCATGGAGTATGATGTCAGACCCAACAGACTTTTTATCGAATATCTGATCTATCCCAAAGAGATCCTGTCCATGCTCTGGAATGGATATCTGTTCCAGAGTATCTTCGTGATCTTCCTGACAACTGCTGCTGGTTATTCCGGATTTTCTTTTGTAAGAAAAATAACCGAAAAACCATCCCAGTGGCATCCGGGTTTTAAATTCGCTGCTCTGCCGCTGCTTCTGGTTCTGATTTTCGCAGGCGCCCGTTCTTCATTGGGCCACAGAGGTATTAATCCAAGCAATGTGGCGTTTTCAACCGATCCACTTTTAAACGATTTGACACTGAATTCTTCTTATTCGTTATTGTATGCAGTCTACCGGATGAAGGATGAGGCAGATGCTTCCGCAATGTATGGAAAAATGGATACTCAAAAGATGATCGAAATTGTCCGGAACACAACCGGATGTGAAAAAAGTGCCTTTGTCCACAATGATATTCCAACCTTGAGATATCTCCCGGCATCTGAGAAATCTGGGAAAAAATATAATCTTGTCATCATCCTGGAAGAAAGCCTGGGTTCGGAATTTGTAGAATCACTTGGCGGTCTGCCCCTTACACCGAATCTGGAAAAATTATCAAAAGAAGGGATGTGGTTCAATCGACTGTATGCAACCGGAACCCGATCTGTAACCGGTATTGAAGCATTGATTACCGGTTTCCTTCCCACTCCGGGAAGAAGTGTCGTCAAACTGGGAAAATCCCAGAATAACTTTTTTTCAATCGCCTCGCTTTTATCATCAAGAGGATATCGTACCCAGTTTATCTATGGCGGGGAAAGCAACTTTGATAATATGAAAGGTTTTTTTCTTGGCAATGGTTTCCAGCAGGTAATTGACCAGAAAGACTATGATCATCCGGAGTTTAAAAGTACATGGGGGGTTTCAGACGGAGATCTTTTCAACAAGGCCCATCACTTATTCAGCCGGCAAAAGGATTCGCCATTCTTCAGCCTGATTTTCACCTCCTCCAACCATGCTCCTTTTGAATTTCCGGACAACGCCATTGAACTGTATGAAACACCGAAAAATACAGTTCACAATGCAGTCAAATATGCGGATAAAGCACTTTCTGACTTTTTTATAAAAGCCAAAAAATCAAATTATTGGGATAAAACCATATTTCTTGTGGTGGCGGATCATAATTCAAGGGTTTATGGCAATAAACTGGTCCCGGTGGAAAGATTTAGAATTCCGGGATTGATCATTGGTCCTGGAATCAAGCCAATGGTATATGATGAAATTGCCAGCCAGATCGATCTGCCCACAACCCTGTTGTCTCTTATGGGGATTTCAAGCTACACTCCCATGCTGGGAAGGGATCTGACACAGAAACCAAAAGACCTGCCGGGAAGAGCGATTCTTCAATTTTATAAATATCAAGCCTATCTGACCGGCAATCAGATGATTATTCTTCAACCTGAAAATAAAATAGAGCAGTTTGAATACCGACAGGAAACCTTGTTCCCGGTTAAAACAGACAGAACGCTTGCAGATACTGCTCTCGCACATGCGCTTTGGGCCTCATGGACCTATCAGAAACAACTCTATCGATCTGCTGAACCGGAATTATTGTCTTTTTCAAATAATGAGCCAATTTCAAAACTATCAAAAAGCGTCACACCGGAGAAAGCCGGTGTCCAGAAAGAAGCGAAAATACTGGATAGCGCTACGCTTCACTGCGTGTCCGGCTTTCACCGGAATGGCAATAATGTATTTTTGAAATTAGCTCTACTAAAAAAAATTTTATCGGCGGAAATACAATAAATGACTCTATATAGGCATCAAGTAAAAATTGGAAACTGGTTATTCAGATGGCGGAGTTATCTGCCCCTGCTTTTTCTGGTTGTACTGCTCCCTGGTTTTTCGGAATTTTCCTATATCAGGCAGTCTCATCAATATGACTATCTCTGGGAAATACTCTGCCTTTTAGTCTCCCTTTTTGGTTTTTTTATTCGTTGCTATACAATTGGTTATGTCCCGGAAGGCACATCCGGAAGGGATGAAAAAGATCAAAAGGCTGATTCACTGAATACGGACGGCATCTATTCACTGATGCGCAACCCCCTTTATTTTGGGAACTTCTTCATGTATCTGGGAGCAACAATGTTTGTCCATTTATGGTGGGTATGCCTGATTTATGGACTGCTGTTCATCGTCTATTATGAAAGAATCATTCTGTCTGAGGAAGAATTTCTGAAAACCAAATATGGAAAAAAATTTGATAAATACGCAGATCGAACCCCTGTATTCTTGCCGTGCTTTAAAAACTGGTCTCCTCAAAACCTGCCCTTTTCTTTTCGAAATGTTTTAAAACGAGAGTATCCCGGCTTTTTTGGTTTGATTGCATCCTTTACAATCATGGAAATTATCGGTGATTATTTTATTCATAACAAAATTATCATCGATACTGTGTGGCTTGTTTTTTTCCTTTTTGGATTACTGGTATATATCACACTCAGAACGCTGAAGAAAAAAACAAAATTGCTTCATGTGTAAGGAAGATAGTTACCCCTTGATTCTTTAATTGATTCCCAGATTGATTCTCAGTCAATATTGCCACTCATGAAATCAACTTCAGTTAAAAAATAAAATTATCTCTCATTTTTTATTTGGTGTGAAAAGAATTTTCCACCTCTTTTATTTTTGAGGTGATATTGTTTTCAATCCAGGAGGCATCCCACCATTCTATAGGGTTTACAAATACATTGTTTACAAACATGGCAAAATGAAGGTGATCACCGGCGGCAAGTCCGGTTTCCCCTGTTTTGCCTATGACTTCTCCTTTTTCAACGATTTTGCCAACTTCAACACTTGCCTGGCTTAGGTGTGAATAGGATGAAAAGATTCCGAAACCATGATCGATCACTACCGTCTTGCCATATATACCCACATTTTCGACAAAAACCACTTTACCCTTGTTTGCTGCAGGAACCTCGGATTGTGATAGGGAAGCAAGATCGACCCCCAGATGGACTTGGCGGTCAATGGTCTGGCCATTATGTTTATAAATGCGATGATCCGCAAAACCAGCGCGGGGTGCGGAATTTGGCAGTCTTAAAAATATCCCTTCCCAATACATGACCTTGTCGCTGTTTTTGCCGGACTCAAA
>CAYTGW010000081.1:0-10615 GCA_964437395.1 uncultured Desulfocicer sp. | reverse complement strand
GATAGCGGCAGTGTTTTGTTTTCTCAACTCCCCGTTAATTTTTAAATACTTGTCAACCAAAGTCAATTGCGATGGCTTGAATTCTTCCGGCAGTTCAAACCCGGCAATCTTGGAATTCAAAAAATAATCGGATATCGCAAGTTCATCTTCCTTGAATTTTTTCTTTCGGATATAGTGCGGAAATCCTGATTTTGTCTTGTTCCCGGCCTGATCAACTGCAAGGATGTACATTTCGGTATCCACCCCCTTTTGATATTCCAGGGCAAAAAAACAGAGGTAGATATTTTTGTCACTGAAGTAACCTGCGTAACCCGGAAAAAAAATATCGCCTGCCATCACTCCGCTTTCTGCATGATCTTCATTGATTTGATATATGGCAAGACCGCAGCCTCCCTGGTTGATATTATGGGCTTTTGTCAGCACATTGATTTCCGGCGGTTTTGTATCGATCCAGAGTTCCTGTTCGAATTTTGCCGGATTGCCGTTCCAGAAATTCCGCCATGAATAATCCCACGATGTGACCTGTAATAAAACCTTCCCATCCGAAATTTTGAGTTTTCGAGGTTCTATTTTGATCATTACCGGATCGTTTTTAACAGTGCCGCCCATGATAAAATTATCGGCAGGATAATCCTTCTCCAATAAAAGCGTCTCAAGGCCACCCCTCATAATAGCAACCCGAATTTTGCGAAGTCCGCTACCCTCATCTGCCATATTCAGCTTTAGTTCATACATCAGGCCAACGGCAGGGGAAGGAAACTTACAAGATATGATTGGTGCCGAACCTTCGAACCGGATCACCAGAACAACGATCATTGGGATAATAATTATAATTGCCATGATCAGTAAAAGTTTTGCTCCGCCCTTGGCATCTTTTAAAATACTTGCCACTTTCAATGTGAGTTTCCTCCTGAAAATAAAAAATGTGATTTAAAACGGAATCTAATTTTTCAACGCATGATACAGCCAAACTCCTGATTGCAAACTTCACTCCTGGTCTTCCCATAAAAGTGAAGTTAACTGGTTATGAATGCGTTTCATGAATGGACTTATAAAATTGGATCAGCCTGTTCCCCGCGATATTTGCTACGCAAAAATTCAATGATGATGGGTAAAACGGAGATAAAAATAATCCCTAGAATTACGAATTCAAAATTTTTTTTGACAAAGGGGATATTACCGAAGAAATAACCGCCAAAAATGAACAAAACGGTCCAGAGAAATCCGCCAATAATATTATAACTGATAAAACGAGGATAATTCATTGCGCCTACACCTGCAACAAATGGGGCAAAAGTCCTTACAATAGGCACAAAACGCGCGATGACGATGGTCTTTCCACCATGCTTTTCATAAAATTTTTGTGTGCGGATCAGATGCTTTTTCTTCAGAAAACGATAATCCTTTTCAAACACCTTGGGACCAATAAAGTTACCTACCCAGTAGTTGACCGTGTCACCGGTCACAGCCGCAGCAAACAAAAGCCAGAAACATAAATAAACATTGAGCGATCCTAATGCTGCAAAACTGCCGACAGCAAACAAAAGCGAATCTCCGGGTAAAAACGGAGTCACGACGAAGCCGGTTTCCATAAATACCACAGCAAACAGAATCACATACGTAAAAGTACCGTGACTCTGAATAATTTCGTTTAAATGCCGATCAATGTGCAGAAAAAATTCGATAAAAAGCTGAATAAACTCCATACCTGTTTCTCACTCCTCTATATTTCAGGGTTAAACATTCATGACCGGGTAAAATAACCCGTAATCGTGAAATACCTTCTTCATATTTTTCTTTATAGGGGGAATAACTGTCTTAAGTCAACAGCATTAAGGATATACGGAACACCTGTATTCAAATATTTCATAAATGTAATGTAACCGAAATATTTCCGCAATCTTCATACAATATAGTAATAAATTATCGCCAGGAGAATGGGAATTGGTTTCATCACGCAACAGAGTATCAGCTATCATTAATTCATACAAGGCATGGAGGTAAAATGAAACTGGGGATCAGAGTGGACGCTGATACCTATCGTGGAACAGCCAAAGGGATACCTAAGCTACAAAAAATATTTAAGGCCAGTGTTGTTCAATCGACTTTTTTTTTCTCGGTTGGTCCAGATAATATGGGCAGGCACTTGTATCGGCTGCTGAAACCTTCCTTTTTCCACAAAATGATCCGATCCAATGCGGCAAGTCTGTACGGATGGGATATTCTTCTCAAGGGAACACTGTGGCCAGGTCCTTTGATCGGGAATCAATTGGCGAATGTCATCAAATCTGTCGCAGAAGATGGACATGAGATTGGGCTGCATGCATGGGATCACTATAACTGGCAAGCACATATCCATTCGGTTGATTTTGAACAGATATTGATCTGGCTGAATCTGGGAACCCAGATGATTGAAAAGATTACAGGCTTTCTTCCCATCGCTTCCGCCGTGCCGGCCTGGAAATGTACGGATTCCGTGCTGCAAGCAAAAAAAAAATTTCCGTTCAAGTTTAACAGTGACTGTCGAGGAGAATCCCTTTTCTACCCGGTTGTTGGCAGGGACATAATAGAACAGATACAGATACCCGTAACGCTTCCTACATATGATGAAGTGATCGGAACCAGAGGAATTTCAGATAATAACTACAATGATTTTCTGTTGTCGCTTCTGAAACCCGACAAACTGAATATTCTTTCGATACATGCTGAAGTGGAAGGCATCGGCAAGTCTGATCTTTTTGACCGTTTTTTAAAAAAGGCAAAAGACATCGGCGTGGAAATCCTCCCTTTGGGCGGTTTTCTCTGTCAGAATTTTCCGGTTGCAATATGTAAAATGATCAAAGGCACCCAGGAAGGCCGTGAGGGATGGATTTCAAAGCAGGACAGGATATGATGCAGGTAATCGATTTGAATAAATGGATATGCCTGCTGTTGTTATTTGTTTTTATCGCAGTTTACCTTTGTCCTTTGGGAATTCGCCCCCTTTCAGCCCCTGATGAAACACGTTATGCGGAAATACCCCGGGAGATGATCGCCTCAGGAGATTACATTTCACCCAGGCTGAATGGTCTCCGGTATTTTGAGAAGCCTGTTCTGGGCTACTGGATCAATGCCCTATCCCTGAAAGTATTTGGTGAAAACAATTTTGCTGTCCGCTTTGCATCGGCTCTTTCCGCTGGTATATCTGCCCTTATTGTCCTTCTGCTTGTCTGGAGGTTCTCAAAAAATGGAATTTTCGCTTTTATGGCGGCAACCATTTTTTTGACCTTTCTCGAGGTAATCTGTCTGGGGATTTTCAGTTTGCTGGACAGTATGGTTTCCATGTTTTTGACAGCCGCCATGAGTCTGTTTCTGCTTGCCTGGGAAGTAAGACGCGAAAGAATGAAATTTCATTTCAGGCTATTTATATCAGGAATTTTTTTTGGTCTGGCATGTATGACCAAAGGATTTCTTGCCTTTGCGGTTCCAGTCGTTATTATTCTTCCATTCGTTATCTGGGAAGGAGAGTGGAAAGAGCTGTTCCGGATGATCTGGATGCCTCTGCTGGCGATCATCCTGGTGATGCTGCCCTGGTCCGTTCTGATCCACCAGCGGGAACCGGACTTCTGGAATTTTTTCATCTGGAATGAACATATCAGACGGTTTTTCTCTGAAAATGCCCAGCATAAAGCCTCCCCGGTCTATTTTTTTATTGTGCTGCCGCTGGCTGCTATTCCATGGACATTTGCAGGGCCGGCCGCGGTGAAAAGCTTTAGCCGAAAAGCGTTTCAATCCTCCTTCATGCGCTATGCACTGTGCTGGGTGGTTTTCCCTTTTCTTTTCTTTTCAGCGTCTTCCGGAAAATTGGTAACCTATATTCTTCCCTGTTTCCCACCGCTTGCCATACTCTTTGCAAAAGGCCTTTACACCTGTTTCATTACCGATAATCACAAGGATTTCGACCGTGGTTCTATTGTATTGGCAATCATCTGGATCGGGGTGATTGTGGTTTTTCTTCTGATACAGACTATTCGATTTAATGGTCTTTCAGTCTACTCCAGCATCCGGCAGACAGCTCTTTTCATCACCGGGCTGTCTGTTTATGTGATCCTGCTCCTGGCATCCGCCAAAGCCCGGAATTATATGAACAAGTTTATACTTTTTACATTATCTCCCTTATTTTTCATTATTTCATCCAATTTTCTGATTCCGGACTTGACGCTGGCCGTCAATGCTCCCGGCGAATTTTTACTACGCCATAAGCATATGATAAATAAAGATACCATCATTGTTTCAGACTCCAGCGCCATTCCGAGTGTTTGCTGGTATTACAAACGAAATAACCTGTATCAACTGAATGATGGAGGAGAACTGAATTATGGATTGAATCAACCGGATGCCAGGCACCGGCTGCTTGATTATAAAGGGTTCAATCAACTGGTTTCCCAGAACAGGAGCAGGGTTGTTCTCATTCTCAGACAGAGAAACTACAGAAGCTGGGAGGAATTTCTGCCACAATATGTTACGAAAGCACTCAGCGGCCCGGATCCGGGATTTGTTCTTTGTACATATTGAAAAAAATTTAGGCCATCGCCGAAAAGTACAATCCGGGATGATGTCGGCTCAGGGACATGTAAGGTTGACTTTTTTCAGGCTTTCCATATATCCGGCATTCTCTTTGATCCATTGCCGTATCAGCAGATTCCCTCCCAGCCGATACTTCAAACGCCAGCCACGGTTTTTCCGATATGCGAAAAACGCACGTTTCAGACTGTAGAACCGTTTCATTTCCGTGACAATTGTCTGTTGCATAGTATGGGCTGAACACTTGCTGGGTTTTACTACCACATGCATTCCATCATATTGAGTCCACTGGGTATGGATAATGTTGTCTTTATTTTCCATAAATGCCCGCGTCCCGGGGAACGGAGTCATGGAAAAAACCTGTATGGTATCCATATCAACTGCAATTGCATAGTCAACGATCTTACCGGCAGCATCCAGGTCGTCGCTGCTGTCAACAACAAACATTCCATGAATGCCGATATCATGCTGGTGAAGGTTTTCGACACACTGCCTTACCGCATCTACATTGTGAAGTTTTCCATATTTTTTTAATGTGTCCGGATTTACGGATTCAACGCCGATATACATAATTCTGCAACGTGTCTCCTTCATCAGTGAAAGAAGTTCTTTGTCGGATGCTGCATTCACGCACATCTGCCCGGACCATCGCAGGGGAACTGCATCCTTTTTGATCATTTCCCGCAGAAGAGACTTGGTACGAACGGGATTTGCGCAGAAATTATCATCGCCAAAGCAGACACTCTTGTGTTGGATCGGGCGCAGCTCCGCAATGACCTGATCGTAATGCTTGAATCGATACTTTCTTCCAAAAAGAGCCGTAACACTGCAAAAGGAACAGTCATGGGGGCACCCCCTGGAGGTCACGACAATCGGAGGGATTGAGTCCTTTGATATTTGTGGTGAAAGCAGAAAATCAGGTGATGGAAGAGCGGCATAGTTTACCGGTTCGGCTTTATCCCCCTGGTGGAAGGAACCATCATCGAGTGTTCTATAAGCCACCCCCTTCAGGCCGTTAGACGGTTCTTTGCTGATGATCATGCGGATCAAGGCCGGGAGTACATTATCTCCTTCTCCCATAACAACATAGTCACAGTGATCCAGTGCCTCGTTCGGCATAAAGGTCACATGCGGGCCTCCCATAATTACGATTGTTCCATTCTTCCGGAGGTAATCCGCCAGGGCATAGGCGTCTGCTATTGTACTGGACAGCGAGCCGATGCCGACAATGTCATATTCAATCAGCTTTTGACGTTCGCTGTCGGACATGGGTTTAATCCACACATCACATTGGTATCCGTTATTCTTCAGAATTGCGCCGAGTGTCGCAATTCCGACGCGAGGAAGATAGGTTCGGCTATAGACGTGTGTCAAGCCGGATACTGCTTCCACCAGGGCGATTCTCATTTGTTTCATGCATGGATTCCCTTATGGCTCAATTTCAGCATAGAGCATCATGGATAAAGGATAACCGATTACCGTGAAATGACCGAAAGATTCGTATGGTGATCCGGTTGTTGTCTTACGGTCTGATAGAGAAAGAAGTTAAGCGTTTCCTCAACCGACTGGTCCAGCGGAATAGAAGGATTCCAGTCTAAATAGCGGCGTGCATTTTGAATATTCGGTTTCCGGTACTGCACATCCTCATACCCTTTGCCATAGTAAGTTTTGCTTTCCACTACCTTCATGCCGGCAAAGGGAGGGAAAAAATTCCGCAACGGATGTCTGTCAAACTTGTCAACCAGGATTTCAGACAATTTTCTGATACTGGCTTCGTTCTCCGGATTTCCGATATTAATGATTTTACCGTCACAATTGTTGTTTCTGTTTTCAATTATTCTGTACAGACAATCGATTCCATCGGAAATATCCGTAAAACAGCGCTTCTGTGCACCGCCGTCCACAAGCTGAATCGGCGTCCCCTCCACAAGATTTAAAATAAGCTGGGTGATGGCTCTGGAACTGCCGATACGGGCGGATAGAAGGCTGTCAAGACGTGGTCCGATCCAGTTGAACGGTCGAAAAAGGGTAAACCGCAATCCCGTTGTCTGGCCATAGGCATAGATTACCCGGTCCAGTAACTGCTTGCTGCACGAATAGATCCACCGCTGCTTGTTGATCGGACCCAGCACAAGTCTGGAATGTTCCTCATCAAATGTTTCATCATTGCACATTCCATATACTTCCGATGTGGAGGGGAATAAGAGCCGTTTGTTATACTTGGCACAATAGCGGACAATACGGAGATTCTCTTCAAAATCCAGCTCAAAAACCTTGAGGGGATTTCGGGTATATTCAGTGGGCGTCGCGATGGCAACAAGCGGAAGAATGATGTCACACTTTTTTACATGATATTCAATCCATTCCCGGTTTATGGATATGTCGCCTTCATGGAAATGAAAATCAGGTTTGTCCAGAAATCTTTCTATGCTGTCGGAATGAATATCCATCCCATGAACCTGATATTTTCCGCTTTCCAGAAGACGTTCACTTAAAGCATTTCCGATAAATCCATTGACTCCCAGAATCAGCACGCTTTTTTTTCGACTGCTTTGGATGACCGTACCCGCCTCCGGGCCAAATTTCATCCCTTTGGTAAGCTGGTTTTCAAAAGCCAGTTGATCGCCGTTCATATAGACCCCGTATTCGGTTTGTCCGGCTTCTACCTGGATGGAATCTTTTCCACAGACAATTGTAAACGG
Organism: uncultured Desulfocicer sp.; assembly: GCA_964437395.1. Lineage (GTDB taxonomy): Bacteria > Desulfobacterota > Desulfobacteria > Desulfobacterales > SURF-7 > QZKS01. Next base: position 3,350 of record CAYTGW010000081.1, on the reverse strand, counting down.
AGATGTGGTTATGACTGTTCCGGGAGCGTATCCGGTATGGTCAAAAGGAATTGTTGAAACTTTCCAGAACAGAAATTTTCTGTTTCCGGAAAAGGAAAATGCACCTGGATAGGGTCTGGTCACCGCGCGTATAAGATTGCGGATTTCATCAGCACTTTTTGACCAGTTGATCTGTCCGTCTTCGGGCCTTCGGCCACCATAGCAGGAAGCATTGGATGAATCCTGAGGAGTCCGGGAGATTGTCCCGGCCTTGATATCCGGAAGCGCCTGCGCAAGGATCAGAGACGCTGCCGATACCAGATTTTTATGAAGTGTATGAGCAGTGTCTTCAATAGAGATGTCAATCTGTTTCTGCGCAACAATATCTCCGTCATCCGGTCTGGGAGTCATATAGTGGAGTGTTACACCGGTATGGGTTTCACCGTTTACCAGCACCCAGTTCAGCGGACAGCGTCCGCGATAGGCCGGAAGAAGTGAACCGTGAAGATTGAAGCATCCGGACGGAGGGATGTTTAATATTTCCGGACAAAGGATTTTCCGGTAATAAAAAGAAAATATCACATCCGGCTGAAGGGCTTTGATTTTTTGAATCCATATGGGATGATTGATGTCGTCGGGTGCATAAGCAGGAATGCCCATTTCAGCAGCAAGTTCCGCCACTGAACCAAACCAGATGTTTTCACCAGGATCGTCCATGTGGGTAAAAATCGCGGCAATGTCATAACCGTTTTGCTGCAACGCCTGAATTCCGGCACATCCCATATCATGGTATGCAAAAACAACTGTTTTCATTTTTTTTCTCCATAGCCCTTTCCAATTTGCTTCAGAAAACACTCTCCAGCATTTGATCCTTTTCGGTAATTCATGCTATTCGTTGTGATGTATCATGCTGTCCTTCCGGATCTTCAAAAACGACCTGCTGTACAAAATACCGTGGTCGACCGCGTACATCATGATAAATTCGCCCGATATATTCTCCGATCAGACCCAAGGCGATGAATTGTGCGCCGATAAACACAAAGAGGATTGCAAACAGTGTAAAAACACCGTTTACCGCCCAGGTTGCGCCGAAAATAATACGCATCACCATCAAAAATATGCCAAATCCGATTCCAGCCACGGAGATCATTCCGCCAATGATGCTGAGCATTCTAAGCGGAAATGTCGTCATGCTGGTCAACAGATCAAACTGAAGCGAAAGCAATTTTAACAGGCCATACTTGGATTCACCATTTTCTCTCCGATTGTGCTCCACTGGGATTTCCGTTGTCCGTCCGGCAAACGTGTTGGCGAGTATCGGGATAAAGGTGCTGTGTTCATGGCACGATAGAATCGCATCCACAACCGGTCTTCGATAGGCTCTGAGCATACATCCGTAATCCGTCATTTGTACCCCGGTTGTTTTCTGTACCGTCTTGTTGATGACAAAAGAAGACATTTTTCGAAAGAACGAGTCCTGCCTGTTTTTTCTCGTGGAAGCGACGACATCGTATCCCTGTTCCATGCTTGCGATCAGAGCAGGAATCTCCTCAGGAGGATTCTGGAGATCCGCATCCAGTGTCACGACAAACGCACCTCTGGCATATTCAAATCCTGCGAGAACCGCTGCATGCTGACCATAATTTCTGTTCAGGAGAACGCCTTTGATTTCGCCCGGATTTTTTCCGGCGGCCGCTGTAATGATTTCGGCAGATTGATCCTTGCTTCCATCATTGACCAGCAGGATCTCAAACCTTTTATTCATTTCGCGGCATGTGACAAGACACCTGCTTATCAGTTCGGGCAGGTTGCCCTCTTCATTGTAGACCGGAATGACGATCGAAAGAATCGGATTGTTGTTCATTTTCTTAAAATATCCTTTATCGCCATGACAACATCACTCACATCCTCCGGTTGCATGTCCGGGAAAAGGGGGAGGGACAAGATTCTCTCGGAGTTCCACTCGGTATGGGGAAGCAGACCGGTTCCAAACCCCATTGTTTCCCGGTAATACTTCTGCAGATGGACAGCACGGAAATGAAGGCCGGTCCCGATATTCCTGTTTTTCAACTCTTCCATGAATTGGTTCCGGGTCAGTGATGTTTTATCTGTATCCAGCCGGACAATGAACAGATGCCATGCGTGTCTGATGTTTCCTTCCGGCACGGAAAGAGGAAGGATCTCATCGATATCGCTGAGTTTATCCAGGTAGAGAGATGCCAGCATTTCTCTTTTCCGGATGAATTCGTCAATCCGTTCCAGTTGTGAAATTCCCAGTACCGCCAAAATGTCCGGCAGGTTGTATTTGTATCCCGGCTCCAGAACTTCTGCCTGGGGAGACCGGCTCTGAACATTCCTGTCAAAGGCGTCAACCCCTATCCCATGAAATTTCAGACGTTGAATGGTTTGTGAAAGCCTGTCATCATCGGAACAGAACATCCCGCCTTCACCGGTGGTGATGTTTTTGATAGGATGAAAGGAAAAGATTGATGTGCCCCTAGCGCCGATCATTTCACCATTATATTTTGTGCCAACCGCATGAGCGGCATCTTCGACAAGAAATATATTTTTTTGTCTTGCCAGTTCTCTAATCGGATTCAAATCTGCTGGTGCTCCTGCAAAATGAACCGGAATGATCAAACGGGTCCGTTCGCTCAGACACCTCTCAACCGTATCGGAAGTTACCATGAGGGAATCCCGGTCGATATCCGCAAAAACAGGATCAGCCCCTGATAGCCGGATCAGATTGACGGTTGAAACCCATGTCATGGATGGGGTGATGACCTCATCCCCCTTGCCGATTTCAAGCGCTTTTAATAAAACATGCATTGCCGCGGTCGCTGAAGAAACCGCTACTGCATTCCGGCATCCGGTATACTCGCTGAATTTTGTTTCAAACCGTTTGTTTTGCAGACCGGTTGTAATCCAGCCGGACTGAAGAACCCCAGTCACAGCGGCAATATCATCCTGGCTGATAGAGGGACGTGAAAACGGCAAAAATTCTTTCCTCATGGTTCGATTGCGCCTTGATCAAAATAACGGATTAAAATATTAGCTGCACGAACATACGAAACCTGCATCCAACAGGTTAGGACTTTTATACAACAGAAAAATGACTGGAATATTTCCTGAACATTACAATTTTTTAATGTTTGGAGCAGTCGGTCATGAGTTTAAAAAAGTTACCTTTAAGCTGTATGATCAGGTAGATAGGGGACGTTTTTAACTGTGAAATTTGGTGAATTTCAGTTGATATAATGATTTTGCCTGCTCATGCTGGCAGCCTTTCCGGCAGGTATCGAGCGGTTACAAATACAAAAAGCCCCTGATCCGAGGATACAGGGGCTTTATAAAAAAGATTTTCGGCAGCG
>CAYTGW010000080.1:7659-16229 GCA_964437395.1 uncultured Desulfocicer sp. | reverse complement strand
TCCCGGCCCCACAGTTCTATTGTTATCTTTTTAAACTATGAAATATAGAATGTATATAGACGAAGTTGGAAATTCCGATTTAAATAGTTCTGATAATCCACTTCATCGTTTCCTAAGTCTCACTGGTGTGATTGTTGATCTCAATTACGTTAGAGATACACTATTCCCTGAGATGGAAAGTCTAAAAGCAAAATATTTTTCTTACCATCCGGATGAGCCACTTATTTTTCATAGGAAAGAAATTGTTAATGCAAAACGTCCATTTGAAGCTCTTAGAGATGAAAAGACTAAAGCAGCTTTTGATAACGATTTGCTTAATCGTTTAGGGGATTGGGACTATACAGTAGTAACAGTATGCCTTGATAAAAAATCACATAAGGATACCTACCAGGTATGGAGGTATGACCCATATCACTATTGCTTGGCAGTTTTACTTGAAAGGTTCAGTTTTTTTTTATCAAATGGAAAAACTCAGGGCGATGTGATGGCAGAATCAAGAGGAGGCAAGGAGGATAAGCGATTAAAGGCATCATATTTTAAGCTTTGGAATGAAGGTACTCAATTTATCCCTCCAGAAAAATTTCAGGAAACCTTTACGAGTAAGCAATTGAAGATCAAACCTAAAGCGAACAATATTTCTGGTCTCCAATTGGCTGATCTTATAGCGCACCCAAGTCGCAATGAGATATTAAATGAGAAAAATTTATTAGAGAAGCCACTTGCTCCTTTCGCAACTAAAATTATTTCGATATTACAAGAAAAATTTTATCAGCAGGATGGTAAAATATTTGGTAAGAAGTTTCTATAGGCAATAAAAAAGGGCCTCACGGCCCCGATGGCTGTTTGCCATCCACCTCCACTTGTGTGGATTGTTTGTACTATAAATTAAACAAATTAGGTTGTCAACATTATTTTTTATTTATAATAACAGTAAGATAATTATTCTTTTCACACTCGTTACACAGCTATGAAAGATAACCCTTTTCTTCACCTGACTGGTGTTCCGTTCCACTGCACACCAGTCAGGTGAGTAACCGTTCGCAGGCGATTAAAAAATGACAAAACCATTTAGACATAGCGCTGGCTTCGGAAAGCGCATAGAATATTGGATTATTGGGCAGATGTTGAAAGAAGGTCTCGACATCTATGTGCCTCTCGTAGATGATGACGCAATTGATGCAGTAATCCGGCGCTCCGATGGTTCTTTTATAACAGCACAAATTAAAGCAAGATCAAAAGACGTAATTGACGGCGATGCTGCACTCTTTGCTGCAATTCCTCACGAACTGCGTGAGAATTATTGGTTCATATTCTACTCTGAAAGAATGGACACGACATGGATAATGACATCAGAAGAATTTATAAAGGAAGCAGTGCAGAACAAGACAGGTAAAAATGTGGGCAAAAGAAGTATTTGGTTCAATGGTAAAAAGAAAGATAAGACAACCGGAAAAGCCGTTGAATACTGCAAGAAGCAATTTGAGAAATATGTGGCTAAGGACTTTTCAAGGCTTCAAAATATTTAACTGTTAACAAGATCAATTCAGCCGATCGCTGCGCTCCGGCTGATTTTTTCGTTTGCTGGAATAAATGAGGGAAAAACAATATGGCAACGATTGATGAAAGTGACTTGTCGGCCTTGCTCTTTAAAAATACTACTCTAAGGTTGGTTGAGCCTGATATTTATTCAGTTCTCCCGGATAATAAAAATGGCAATGAGTATGATACACAGTTCGGTTTTATATATGACTGGGTTGCATGCAATCCTTTTTATAACCGTTTTATCTGGGGGTATTCTGTCAAAATTTTCTCCCAGATTGCAAATGCTGCACTCCAATCCAGCACACAAGGTAAAGTGTTGGATATTGGCTGTGGGTCTCTGGCGTTTACTGCAAAAACGTATAGCAAATTTTCTGAACGGCCAGTAGTCTTGGTCGATCAATCGCTAAAAATGCTCCGAATGGCAAAATCAAGATTGATAAAACAAAATGGCAAGGTGCCGGGAAATGTTGTTTTCCTCCACGCTGACGCGCTTCAACTCCCATTTCAAGAAAACACATTCGCAACAATCCTTTCCGAGAACCTGCTTCACTGTCTTAGCGACACAAGTATCCTTCTGAAACAATTGAAAGCAATCACATCAAAAAACGGCAAAATGTATTTCACGACATTGGTAAAAAACAACCGTTTTGCTGACAAGTACCTTGAGGCTTTAGTGGACAGCGGTAAATTGATCTCAAGAACCGTTTCTGATCACAAGGAAATTTTTGAAAAAACCGGTCTCTCTGCAAAATATGAAACAACGGGCAATATGTTGACGATTCATTGTGAAGGAATTAAGGGGACAGGATACAGAATATAGAATTCCAATAATAAAATGCACCGGATAAAACGGTGATTTTCGTGTTCGGCATAGATCTTGACATCGTATGCATTAAATATTACTTTTATGCATAATGAGATAAGGAGAACGACTATGAGAACTACCCTCGATTTACCTAAACATTTAATTGATGAAGCTATGAAAGTTACTCATATCAGTACAAAAACCCAACTCATCATAACTGCTTTAGAGGATTTAATAAGAAAATCAAAAATTTCTGGATTGAAAAAATTTAAAGGCAAAGTTGATTTAGACATCGACATAAATTCTCTCAGAGGACGTCAATGTCGATCTTAGTAGATACGTCCGTATGGGTAGAATATTTCAGAAGCGGGGGGATAACTTAAATGGTATCGGTATCCCTGATTTGATCATTACCCAGAATGCAAGACAACATCACTGTGAAATTTACTCACTTGATAACCATTTTAACCTCATGAAAGATATTCTTAATTTCCAGTTAACAACTTGAAAAAGTACCCTGCTGAAACAACTGAAAACGTTATATTTAAAAAATGAAACGAATCAAGGAAGGAGAGGTTCATGTCAGAATTCAAGGATGTAACAATAATTAAAAAAGCAAACATCTACTTTGATGGAAAGGTTACCAGTCGCACGGTTGTTTTTTTAGATGGTTCCCGCAAGACCCTCGGAATCATGCTTCCTGGTAAATATGAGTTCAATACGGATGATAAAGAAATTATGGAAATCATTTCCGGGGATCTTGAAGTATTCATCACAGCCTCAGAAGGATGGAAAACAATTAAAGACGGAGGGGTATTTGAAGTGCCTGCAAAATCGAAATTCAGTTTACATGTCAAACTCCCTACGGATTACTGCTGTTCTTACATAAAATAAAGGTAAGACTCGATGTTCAAGTTTTTTTTAGTCATTCCGGCGAAAGCCGGACACGCAGTGAAGAGTAGCGCTATCCAGTGGTTTTGATGAATCACCTGGATTCCGGGTCTCCGCTTCGCTCCGCCCGGAATGACGGGGTTTATTCATTTTCAGAGATAAAAACTTGAACATCGAGTAAGAGGTACTTTTCATACCCTGTCCAATAGCAAAGACGATTCATCTTCGCTACTGGTGTGTTTCCCCCTTTTCCTAATCAGGTTCAAGTTGAGCGGAATGAATGATTTTATAGCGGAGTCGTTCACTGTCTGAATGGATTAGGGGCTGTTTTTTCCTTACGAGCCCTTGTCCATGAGTTTGAACGACGCAGTCTTAAAATTATTCATGGAGCGGAATAAAATGCCGGTTATAAAGCATTACGGGCAACCACAAGGGAATAAATAGACGGGCAACCACAAGGAAAACGGGCAACCACAAGGGATTGCCCCTACAGATATACAATTTGCATGATTCAAAAATGATCGGGTACGGAATCCCTGTAATTACATACCGGATCATAACATCTGCTTTGGCTTGGATTTCGGTTTACAATTACGAATCAACAATATTTGCCTGCTGCATCAAGATTGTCCGGGTTAAACACATGGATGCCATATTGTTGCAGCAAAGCGGTTGTGACACCGATGCCCTGTATTTTCTCTTTTGAAAATTTTCCATTGTTGATTTGCGTGCTGCCGCATGATGGGCTTCCATCTGTGAGAATTGCAATCCGGATATGGTGTTTTTGACAGAGATCAAGGGCCATTTTCGCACCGGCAATGAACTGTGCGGAAACATCTTTCCCGGTTCTGTCAATCACTTTTGCCGATCCGGAAAGAACCGATCCGCCGCTGCCATCGCCTGTGATTTCAGCAGGGTCTCTTGGAATGGTCAATCCGCCTGCAACTTCCGGGCAGAATTCAATCAGTCTGCCTTCATTTTTCCAGAGCAGGATCAACCGGCTTTGCAGAGGTTTGGCCTTTCCGTCATACCGGACAGGGTTTCCCAGCAGGCATGAACTGATCAATATTTTATTCATATCTTCGATAGTTCTATCAGCCATTACGGCGTTATCAGTCTTACAGTCGGGAAATAGGTTCGATACCGGGCTGCGTCTCTTGTGATTAATTCCAGGTTGAGAATCGCCGCCTGTGCGCCGATAAAAAAATCAGGCAGCGGCGATATTTTGGTTCCCTTGTTTTTTTTGTATGACAGAAAAGCTTTTCCCGCTAAAAACAACGTCTCTTTTGAAAACGGCAACATCTTGAATCCACCGTTGAAGACAGCAGATTCCAGATCCTCTATTCGCTCAAAGCCAATGGATATCTCTGTGTAAACAACAAAATTGATATACAAGGTCGATTGTTGGGAATATCTTTTTAGTGTGGATTCAGACCAATCCGCCCACTTTGGATCATTCAGGAAAACATCAAGAATGATATTTGAATCAACCAGGATCCCGTTCATTTGTCTCCCCGCGTCAGGGCCATGATTTCATCCGTGGTCATTTTGATGGTTGCGATTCCTCTTAAATTCCTGAATCTGCTGTTTGTGATATCAGCACCTTTTTTTTTCACCAGATAGACACGGCCTTTTTCTTCAATAAAATCAACTTCCGTCATAGGTGTGATACCCAGTTTTTCACGAATCATTTGCGGTATTGTAACCTGCCCTTTTGTTGTAACTTTCATGGTGTTGCCTCCTGTACTATATATTACCGGTAATGGTATTACATCCGGGATGTCCATGTCAATGTTGAATAATGATTAAAAATAAGCAAGATTCGGGTGGCAATTGTGATTTGATTCCAGTAAGGTGCGAACTCAGGAGGAAGGAGAATCAAAGATGACGGCATCCGATTTTTTGCAGCAGCACCGGGATTATCTGAGGATTGAAAAAGCGATCCGGTTTCTGGAAGAAAATATCCAATCCCAGCCCGATCTGGATCAGATTGCGGAAAGTGTGAATCTGAGCAGATACCACTTTTCCAGGCTCTTTAAACAATGGGCAGGCATCAGTCCAATCCAGTTTCTCCAGACCCTGACCCTTGAGTATACCAAGAAAAAACTGGCTGAATCCAAAAGCCTTCTGGATGCGTCGCTGGATGCCGGGTTATCCGGTCCTGGGAGGTTGCATGACCTGTTTGTCACACTGGATGCAATGACACCAGGTGAATTCAAACGCATGGGGTCGGGATTAAAAATTACCTATGGATTCGGCTGGTCATTGTTTGGGGAATGCCTTCTTGCAGTGACACAGAGAGGAATCTGTTTTCTCGGATTTGTGGATGGAGAGGATCGGTCTCATTCCTTTTCCCAGCTTGAGGAGACATGGCCGGGTTCTGATTTTATTCATGATCCGGTTTCCATCCAGCCGATCCTAAAACGCGTATTTGATTTCCGTCAAACCGGAAACTCAAAACCCTTTCCCTTGCATGTAAAAGGTACCAACTTTCAGATCAATGTGTGGCGGGCACTGCTGGCCATACCACCCGGAAAACTGTTAAGCTACCAGGATATTGCAGCCCGTATCAACAGACCCGCATCTGTCCGGGCTGCTGCCAATGCCATTGCCCGGAATCCGGTTTCCGTTCTCATTCCCTGCCATCGGGTGATTGCAAAATCCGGTAAGATTCATCAATACCGCTGGGGAACATCCAGAAAAAAAGCAATTCTCGGATGGGAGGCTTCTGAAACAGATCGCGTGACCGGCTAAAGCTTTCCTGTCATGGCCTCGTCCCGTAATTTGAGCCGGTCGATCTTGATGTTGTGCCGGACATCCACGGGAAAGGAGGGATGGAAATAGAAATCGTTTATATTTTGAGTATGATCATATTCTTTTCCCAGCCGGCGCAGTTCTTTGATCATCATCATCCTCTTAGGACCATGGGGTATGGTTTGGTCTATCCTTTCCACTACAATCGCCGGGATGGTTTCACCATGTCGCTTCAACCCAATGAGGGCAGTCCGCTTCACATCCGGATGCTGATTGAAAATCGCCTCGCATTGCACGGAACTCAGCAGGCCGTTCCGGGTTTCAACCCGGTGGGTCAGCCGTCCGCCAAACCAAAGGCGTCCCTGATGATCCAGGTATCCGATATCGCCCATACGGTGCCAGAATCTATTGTTTTCATGATCGAATATTTTAGTTTCTCTGGTTTTTTCCGGCATCTGGTAGTACTCTCGGGTAACGACGGACCCTGAAACAATAATCTCTCCCATCTGGCCGACCGGCATCTCGATAGTATCCTTGAAATCCTCGATGGCCTGGTCTGAAATCCGGATAATTTTTACCTGGATGGTGGGAACCGGCGTGCCCAGACAGGTACCCTTTCCCTGATGGGTGAGGTCGCTTGTTTTTTCCAGGACATACTTTCCGCTGACATTGGAAACCGGAAGAGATTCGGTCGCCCCATAAGGTGTATAGGTTGTTCCGTTGATCAGGACATCCCTGAATTTGCGGTGAAGGGCTACGGAAATGGGTGCTCCGAACATGACCAAGGATTGGATGGTCGGAAGGGTGATATGGTGTTTCAGGCAGTAATCCGCCACACGTTCCCATATGGCAGGAGATCCGGCCGCAAAGGTGGCCTGATTGTCCTGAATGTTGGCCACCAGCTTTCTGGGATCAGCCTGGGCTGGTTTGGAGGGATTCATATCCGGAATACAGCTCTGGATTCCCATGGCGATGATAAAGAGCGAGAACAGGGGAAATCCTGGAATATCCACATCCTTTTCCGAAAGATGGTATATCTCTTTGAGGATGTCGGTCTGGTCGGAAAAGATCTGATGCGTGTAAACAACCCCTTTGGGGATTCCGGTTCCACCGGATGTAAAGAGAATGGCAGCAGTATCTTCCGGATTCACCTCTTCGATTTTTTGATCCATGTGATCAGGATTGGATACTCTCAACTGATTCAGGGTTTTCATCTTTCCCCACCGGATGTTTCCGGTAGTGACGAAATGTTTTATGGATTCAAAGGCCTTGGTATAGAAGAGTCTTAAAATATGGACTTCCGGGACAGCGATCAGTCCAATGGGTTTTACCTGCTGAATGGCTCTCAGCAGATTTTCTTTTCCCATCCCGGGATCAATAAACACGGGAATCAATCCAAGTTTGAATAAAGCAAAGGTAATGGCGGAAAAATCAAGGGATGGCCGGACAAAAACAAGGGTCCGGTCGCCTTTTGCAAAGCCCATATTTTTGAGTCCGATGGCGTACTGTCGGGAACGTTCTTCGAGCTCTGAAAAGGTCAGGGACTCATATCGGTATCCTGGTTTGAACCGGTTTTTCCGGGGTACGGTGATCGCTTTTTTATGGGGCTGTTTTCTGGCTTGTTCGGTGAGACGACTGGCAATATTCATGGTTATTTTATTTCCTCTGCTTTTTGTTCGTTCATAGTCAAGAAATATGGTTGTGTCAAGAAGATAGGGGGGTATGAGAACAGGGCTCAAACGGTGATTGACAATCATCCTGTTGATAGGATATAGAATAATCATAGAATATCCAATTAACTTGTTCTCCATTCTTTTTTATCTGAAATCTGAGTCAGACACTACCTGGCTTCTCCTTCAATCTCATCGGATCTGGTTTGTCGGCCCATGCGTTGACAAACAATTTTTCGGATTATGGATCATATCATTTAAATAAAGAAAAGGAGGTTACCCATGGAAAAACATTTTATTCATTATGCGACCTTTCTGAAAGTGACAAGGGCCATTTCCGAGAGTAAGGATCCGGAAGAAGTAGTCCTGATGACCGCAGAGAGTGTGAAAACCGCTTTGGGTGTAAAGGGCTGCTCGATATTTTTGCTGAATCGGAAAACCGATGAACTTGAGCTGGCTGCCTCTTTTGGGTTGAGTGATAACTACCTTAAAAAGGGCCCGATTCATTTTATGCGTTCGATTCAGGAATCGCTTGGGGAGGGTCCGGTTGCGATTTATGATGTTCTGGATGATCCCCGGATTCAGTATCCGGAAGAGGCAAGAAAAGAAGGAATTTCCTCTATCCTTGGGGTTCCCATTGTCGTACACGGGAAAGTAATCGGAGCGCTGCGTGTCTATACCGCAGAGCCATGGGATTTTACCCTGGAAGATGTGAACCTGGTGCAGGCCGTATCCCAGATATGCGGGATGGCGATTGATTCATGCCGGCTTCGTAGAGGGTATAAGACCAGTATCGAGATCCTGAAAAATATGCGTAACCCCGAAGAGATAAAATCCAACCGGTGGACCCCTTACGAGGGCATTCCGGTCAGTGTGGAACAATCGATTTGTGATTATTGATTTGGTTG